>JADFXB010000366.1 GCA_015233935.1 Magnetococcales bacterium
TGATACGCACCAAGCGGTGGATGCCTCCTTCATTTTTCAGATAGCCGTAAGCGAACTCCCCTTCCACCCGCACGCTCACCGATTTGCAACCGGCTTCGTCACCAGCCTGGTAGTCGATGACTTCACTGGTAAAGCCGTGGGATTCGCACCAACGCAGGTACATACGCAGGAGCATTTCCGCCCAATCCTGGGATTCGGTCCCGCCGGCCCCTGGATGGATTTCCAAAAAGGCATTGTTGGGATCCGCTTCGCCGGAGAGCATGCGGCGTAATTCCATCTCTTCCACCCGATCCAGCAAGTGGTGGGTATGGTTGAAGCTTTCCTGCAAAAGCTCTTGATCCCCCTCCATTTCTGCCAGTTCGTAGATTTCTTTATAGGAGGTCAATTCTGATTGCAGCTTGTCCCATTCCAGAATGCTTTTTTCCAGGCGGGTTTTTTCCCGCATGAGGGCGCGTGCGCGGTGAGGATCGTTCCACAAGGCGGATTCTTCACTCAAGGCGGTCAGTTCCGCCAGCCGTTTTTTCCCTTCTTCGTAGTCAAAGATGCCCCCTTAGGAGAAACAGTTTCTCCTGGATGGTATCGAAGACTCTGGCAATATTTTCTTCCATGGTTGCCCCGTCTGTGGTTCGTGCCTAAAAATTTACTATTTTAGCCTGGATACTTTGATTATATCCAGATTTTTAATTCTTACTGCAAAAAAAATGGCATTGTCCCGGTCTTGGTTACCAGCAGACAATGCCACTTTGACTGTCACCTATCCACTAGGGAAAAACGTATTTTCCCCTTTAAGTGAAATCAGTTGCCAGCGGGAGGAACGGGAGCGGGACCACCCCAGCCACCAGGACCACCCCAACCACCAGGACCACCGTAGCCAGGGCCACCAAAGCCGGGACCGCCGTAGCCATAGCCAGGATAGCCATAGCCACCAGGACCACCACCCCAGCCACCAGGACCACCCCAACCACCGGGACCATAACCACCATAAGGAGCATAACCATTGTTGCCGTAGCCATTGCCGTAGCCATTACCATAGCCACTGCCGCTGCCGCTCATGTTGAAACCCATATTGCCGCCACCGGTTCCATTACCAAGACCATTGCCATTGTTATTGCCCCAACCCCAGAAAGCATCCCCCTGAGAGGGAACCATGGCCATCATTCCAACAGCCACCAAGGAGGAGAGAGCAAGCAGTTTAAGACTCTTTTGCATGGGTATTCCTTTCATTGTTTTGAATAGAATCCAGTCTGCCAAATTGACAAACAGGAAAAGTACTCGTATATCCAAGACGAGTATGGTGACATCCTCCCCAAGCAAAGGCCGAAAATTTATCCAGCAAGCAAAGTTGGGAGGAGTGATCTTGAATCAGAATGGGGGACGGACTGTGAAGAAGATGCGGAATCGTGTAAATGGCAAGTAAGGCTACCACGGGCTTCTTTCTGTCTAAGTAGGAACGAACAATCGCGCCATACAGAACGTCGATGCTCGCAACAGAAAGATAGTCCACGCCTGAAGCCCTACCGTGCACCTTTTGAGCAAGAAAGTCAAATTTTAATTTTTCACGCGCCTTGGCAAAGAAAGAAGAAAAAGTGAACAATCCAACCCATTTTTCAAATCACCAGTAAACGGGTAGCGGCTTTTATTCTGCGGTCCTATCTGTTAAAATCGCCCCGTTGAGGCAGCCTCTTGTTTTACAAGTTCAAGGACACCCATGCCATGGCCCTGGCTCTGTTTGACCTGGATAATACCCTGCTGGATGGTGATAGCGACTACCTGTGGGGCAAATTTCTCACCACCAAAGGACTGGTGGATACCGAGACCTATGAAGCAGCCAATCGCGCCTTCTACGAAGACTACCGCCGTGGTCAGTTGGATATCCAAGCCTACCTCTCCTTCCAACTGGAATTCCTGACCCGCCAGGAACCCGCCATCCTGAATACCCTCCATCAGGAATTCATGGCCGAGTTTATTAAACCCATCATTCTGCCCGCCGGTATCCAACGAATCCGCCACCACAAAGAACAAGGCGACCAGGTGGTGATCATCACCGCCACCAATCGCTTCGTTACCGGCCCCATTGCCCAAGCTCTGGAAGTACCCCATTTATTGGCCACCGAACTGGCCATGGAAAATGGTCGCTATACTGGTTTTTCCCAAGGGACTCCCTGCTTTCGTGAAGGCAAAGTCATCCGCCTGCAAGAATGGATCATCACCCACCAGGAAACCCTGTCCGGAAGCTGGTTCTACAGCGACTCCCACAACGATTTACCCCTACTGAGTATGGTGGACCACCCGGTGGCCGTGGACCCGGACGATATCCTTGCCGACCACGCCCGCAACCACGGCTGGCCCATCATCAGCCTGCGCCACAGAAACACGGTGCCATGATCACGGGAGCCATCAAACTGCCATGAAACATTTCCAAAGATGCATCCTCTCTTTGCTGACCATACTCCCTCTGCTGACCACGGCAGAAGCCGCACCCAACGAAAGCGGACTGGAACCCGGCAAACCGGTCA
>JADFXB010000367.1 GCA_015233935.1 Magnetococcales bacterium
TTTTTTCAATATCTTTCACCGTGATCAAACCAACACAGCGAAACTGATTGTCCACCACCAACAATTTTTCAATCCGATGTTGGTGCAAAAGGCGTTTGGCATCGGTCAAAGCCACCCCTTCCTCAACGGTCACCAATCGCTCTTCCGTGGTCATCAGTTCCGCCACCGTCTGATTGCCATCGGTGGCAAAGCGCACATCCCGGTTGGTGAGTATACCCCGCAAACGACCATTGGCTTCCGTAACGGGAATACCGGAAATTTGATGGCGTTCCATGATTTCACGCGCCTGTGAGAGCGTGGCTTCTGGACGAATGGTCCAGGGTTCGGTCACCTGACCTGCCACATAGCGTTTGACCACCCGCACCTGCTGGACCTGCTCTTCCACGGTCATATTGCGATGGATGATGCCGATACCCCCTTCCTGGGCCATGGTGATAGCGGTACGCGCCTCGGTCACCGTGTCCATGGCCGCTGAGAGAAAGGGAATGTTAAGCTGAATATCCCTGGTCAAGCGGGCATGCAACTGCACATCCTTGGGCAACACCTCCGAATAGGCGGGCAGCAACAGGACATCATCAAAGGTGAGGGACAATCCTTGCAATCTCATGAGACAACCTCCCGAACCAAACCTGGACCACGAAACCCCAAACCAATCATGTATTGCTCTGGACTGCGATCACGACTGGCCGTGGGTTTGGTCATGCGGACAGTGCGAAACAATTCCTTGCCTTGCACCATCAAGGTGGAAAAAGCCCCGCCCTGGAAAACTTTCATCACCAGGATACCATCCGGGGCGAGGGTATGGTGGACAACCTGAAAGACCGCTTCCGCCAACCGCTCCCCACGGAGGCTGTCAAGGGTCCGGTTGCCACTCATATTGGCAGCCATGTCAGACAGAATCACCTGTGCCCGGCCTCCCGCCAGGCTTTGGTGAATCGTGTCCACCACCAAATCATCCAGAAAATCACCCTGCAACACAGTGACATGGGGAGCCACCGCTGCCATGGGCAATAAATCCACTGCCACCACCTTGCCCTGGGGGGTCACCAGGGAGGCCGCCACTTGGCTCCAGCCACCAGGGGCTGCTCCCAAATCCAGAACAGTCATCCCAGGCTTCAGCAGTTTATACTTTTCTTGAATTTCCAGCAGTTTGTATGCCGCACGGGAACGATATCCCTCTCGTCTGGCCGCCAGCACATGGGGATCGGCGTGGTGTTCCGCCAACCAGCGGTTGCTGGAGGGGGAGCGTTGAGGTTGGGCCATCAGTAGCGAATGCGCAACAGCTCGTAGTGGCGCAACCCGCCTGGGGCGCGGACCTCGATTTCATCTCCCTCTTCCTTGCCGATCAAGGCGCGAGCCACCGGACTGGTGATGGAAATCTTGCCCCGTTCCAGATCGGCTTCATCCACCCCCACAATCTGGTATTGGATCTCTTCGTCGCTGTCCACATCCACCAGGGTGACCTTGGCACCGAACACCACCTTGTCCGATTGAATGCGGCTGGGATCGATGACATCAGCGCGGGCCAACTTGGATTCAATCTCTTTGATGCGCCCTTCGTTGAAGGATTGCTGCTCCTTGGCGGCGTGGTATTCGGCATTTTCCGACAAATCGCCATGCTCACGGGCCACAGAAATAGCCTCGATGATGCGTGCGCGATCCACGCTTTTGCGCCGTTTGAGTTCTACACGCAGTTGTTCCGCACCTTCCAGGGTCATGGGGACGGTATCGGCCATGGAATACTACCTTTCCTTCCGTTTAAAACCGGTCAACCCTCAGAATGATAATCCTGAAGGGCCTTGCAATGAAAACCGTTGACCATCATGGCAGCGATGGCCGACACAGCGGCTTTCATACCGGCAACCGTGGTGAAATAAGGAATCCGACTCATCAAGGCGGTTCGACGAATGGAAAAAGAGTCGGCCTGGGCATGTTTATCGCGGATGGTGTTGAACACCAAGGCCACATCGCCACTTTTCATACGATCCACAATATCGGGCCGTCCCTCTTTCACTTTGTTGACCACCTCCACCGCTACCCCCTTGGACTGGAGATAAGAGGCTGTGCCACGGGTGGCGCAAAGATTGAATCCCAACTCGATCAACCGTTTGGCGGGCAGATAGACGTTGGGTTTATCATCATCCTTTACCGAGATGAATACCTTCTGACCGGGGCGCAAGGTGTTGGGATTGGGCAGAAAGGTTCCTGCTCCTTCCTGGGCCTTGGCAAAGGCCAAGTCGAAGGAGTCGGCCAATCCCATGACCTCACCGGTGGATTTCATCTCCGGTCCCAGCACGGTGTCCACGCCGGGAAATTTTTCAAAGGGAAAGACGGCTTCTTTCACCGCCACATGTTGGGGAGTACGGGGTTCGGTAAAACCGATGTCCGCCAATTTTTCTCCAGCCATCACCCTGGCCGCCACCTTGGCCAGGGGAACGCCAATGGCCTTGGAGACGTAGGGAACGGTACGGGAGGCGCGGGGATTGACCTCCAGGACATAGACCAC
>JADFXB010000368.1 GCA_015233935.1 Magnetococcales bacterium
TATTTTGCTCCCCTTGTCCACCTGCTGATGCAGATAGTCCGACGACCACTGCCCATGGCTATCCGCATCCTCCAGATTGGCCAACAACAGGCTCAAGGCGTTGAGGGGTTGTCGCCATTGATGGGCAATCGCCCCGATCATCTCCCCCATGGCGGCCAGTCGGGATTGGTGCATAAGGATGAAATCCTTGCGCCGGTTGTTCTCCACCTCTGCCATTACCCTCTGTTCCAGACTGGCATTGATGGTCTCCATTTGCTGGCGACGCTCCTCCAACACGGCCAGCAAATGTTTCAACTCGGTTATTTCCATGCCATAGAGGTTGACATAACCGTTCTCCACAAAGGGGACAATCTTCAAAGCAAGAATTTTGTCGCCAAAACTTACCTCCACCTCTTCTATACGTCTCAACAGCAGAGCACGCTCAAAGGTGGTGCTCCAGCGGTTGTTCAATACCTCACCTACCCGACATTGCCAATGTGCCAGCAGCAAGCGTCCCTGCCGATTGGCATAGAGAACCTTCCCTGTATTGTCGATGCGCAAAACCGCATTGGGGTTTTCATCGGGAAACTTGGCCATCTCCCTGGAGGCTTGTTCCGCCCGTATCTGCTCGGTAATGTTGACCCCAACGCCACCAATTTTGACAGAATCGCCACTCAATATGGGAAAACGATGGATCAACCAGTAATTTTCTTCACCCTCTCTGTCAAACACTTCCACAAACTGGTGGGCCGACCGACTATGCAGCACCAGTTGATCGTTGCCACGTAACGAAAGGGTGGTAGAAGAGGGCCAACACACCTGATCATGCCATTCTTCCAGGGGAAGCTGTTGGCAACGGGAGAGTTCCCGAAAGCGGGGATTGGCGTACAAATACTGACCATCGCTGTTTTTGATGAAGGCAATGCCAGGCAAATTATCCATGAAAAGGGTGAACTGCTGCTCCATGGCCTGCAAGGCCTCTTCCGCCAGTTTTCTGTCGGTATGATTGCGGGAGATGACCACAATCCCTTCCACATCTCCCTTGGGATCTCGAAACGGGGTATAAGTGACATCCATCCAGCAGCGACCACAACCACCCAGTTCAAACCAAGCTTGATAGGAAACCTGCTCCCCTAACAGGCAGCGATCCAGCATGGGCTTTATATGGATAAAGACATTCTCTCCCAATAAGTCTCCTACGGAACGACCAACAATTTCATCCCTACGCTTGTTATGGGTTGTCATATAGGCGTTGTTGACCGCTTGATAAATATAATTCTTGTTAATTAAAGACATGTGGTCAGATGATGCAGAAACGATATTGCCATAAAGTTGCAATTCCCGATGCTGCGCCTCCAATTGTCGATTGGCTGTTTCCAGTTCTCTGGTGCGACTTTGTACCAGGGAATCCAAATGGTCCCGATGCAAGCGCAGCTCCTTTTCTTCCTGCAAACGGGTGGTAATATTTTGGGATAACAACAGGTAGCCGATCAAACGTTGGCCATGATCCCAAATTCCACTGAGTCGTACCTCGAAATAACGCATAACCTTGCCACTGGGACGCTCCATAATAAATCGATATTCGCCACGTTGTTGCAATACGGTGATGGCTTCTTGAAAATTTTTACTTTGGGCATCCTCCCGTTCAAGATATTCATGCACTCCCCGCCCGATCACCTCATGGGCAGGATAGCCAAACATTTCTTCTGCGGCCTGATTGTAATATTTAATGGATAATTCCAAAGAGCAGGCAACGATGGCCATATTGCTGGACGACCGCAAAATATTGTCCAAATAATCGGTTTTTTCCCGCAATTCCTGCTCCTTGCGGTTACGCTCCGATACATCAAGAAAAATGCCAAGCAGCATGGGGCGTTGATCGGTGGTGAAGAGGGATGCGGAGATTTCCACCTCCACATGGACACCATCAAAGCGTTGAATTCTGGCATTCTTATAGGAATACCGTCCTTGGCTGATGGCATGATGAAACATGGACCAATAGTTTTCTTCTTCCTCTGGTGGATGAAGGCGGGTAATGGGGACTCCCAGGAGAGCCTCCCGTGAGGCGGCCATCAGTCGGCAAGCGGCAGGATTGACATCCAACAAAACCCCAAGGTGGGCATCAGCAATAAAAATGGCTTCCAGGGAGTTGTAAAACAGGTTGCGGTAACGTTCTTCCGAAATGAGTAAGGCCCGGCTTTTCTCTTTGAATAAATCGCTGAAACGCTTATCTTCCAATTGACGGAAAATTGTTAAAGAGCGACTTAAGGCAATGGTAATAGACAAGGCGCAAATCATACGCACAAGTTCAATAGGAATACTAAATATAATTTGAAACTGCTGTTTGTTGAGGGTGTCCACCGGGAAAAAGGTGCCTGGCATACCGAAAATCGCCAACAGGCCATAAAATCCAAAAAAATATCCTGCCGTGCGAAGATGAAGGGCCTCGCGTTCGGTTTTGGCTGGGAAAAAATCTTTGCGGAGCAGCAGCCATGCCGTGAGAAAACTGCCA
>JADFXB010000369.1 GCA_015233935.1 Magnetococcales bacterium
GGGAGGATCAACCTGGCCATATCCACATTCAGGATGCGGATATTTTAGTCTCTCGCAATCATGAAACCTGGGGGGCACCGGATAACCGGTATTGTCCAGCGGGAGTCTTTGACTTGGCCATGCGGCAGGATGGATCGGTCACCTTGCACATACAGGCGGCCAACTGCCTGCACTGTAAAACCTGTGATATTCTAAACGATGCCCTTTTGTGGACCCCGCCAGAGGGAGGCAGCGGTCCTCGTTACGGGGGCATGTGATTGGGAGCATTGGACAACAGTTTTTGAATGGTTTCCAGTAATTGCTGTTTACGAATGGGTTTGGTCAGATAGAGGTCACAGCCAGCGGTAATGGCATTTTCTTCATTCATGCCTTGGGGGTGGGCAGTCAAGGCAATAATGGGGGTTTTCCCCTCTTGTCGCTCCTCTTCCAACTGGCGCAGACGACGGGTGGTTTCCAGACCATCCATCTCCGGCATTTGTAAATCCATGAAAATCAAGTCATAACGGTTAAAACGCACCTTTTCCAGGGCGGCCTGGCCACTGCCGGCTGAATCCACCCGGAAGGGTTGGCCCCGCAGGTAGGCATGCATCAAGAGAATGCTGTCTTCCGAATCATCCACAGTGAGAATACGCCAGGGTTTTTCCGCCGATCCCCGCTCCCTGGAGAGGGGTTGGGGGGGATGTAGAAAAATGGAATCCTGCTGCAAGGCATATTTAAGGGTTTCTGCCAGGGTATCGCTGGTAATGGGAGGTGGCAGGGTGGCGTTGACCTTGAGGGCGGACTGGCGCAAAACCTCCTGGGAACATTGGCCGTGGGGGATCAAGACCAGGGGAACGGTGGGAGCCAGCAGGCGCATTTCCCCTCCCACCCGCATCCATTCCATATCGCTCAATCCGCATTCCAGGATCACCATACCCAGGGAAGAGCCAATGTTGCAGGCATGGCGAAAATGGTTGAGTCCTTGCTGTCCGTTTTCTGCCAGCATCACATTTTTGCATCCCAGCTCGTGCAAAAGTTCACGCAATTGGAAGCGTTGCCGTTGGTCGCCATGGACCACCAATACATGCAAGCGGCTAAAAGGGTTATCCCCTTCCGGCTTCAGATGGAAGGGCAACACCACCTCCACGGTGGTGCCTTTTCCTGCCTCCGAGGTTACGGTGAGGGTTCCTCCCATACGACGGACCAGGTTGTGGCAAACAAAGAGTCCCACGCCACTGCCCATTTCGCTGCTCCATGGGCGGGTTTGTTGCAGGGTGGTTTGCAGGCGGGCCAAACGCTCCTCATCCATGCCGCCACCGGTGTCATGGATTTTGAAAGAGAGCCAAATGATTTCCTCCCCTTCAGACACGGCGGGAAGGGCTGCTTGGGAAATGGGGTTTCCACGACCCACTGTTAGGGTCACCCGGCCCTTTTCAGTAAATTTGACCCCGTTTGCCACCAGGTGAAAGAGAATTTGGGATAAGCGACTGCCATCTCCCAGAAGATGAGCGGGCAGGTCTTCCGCCAGATGGCACTTGGCCACCACGGGCTTGCCCTTTAAGCGCATGGACATCATTTGGCAGACGGAATTAACCACCCCCCGTAATTCCAGAACCCGTTCTTCCAGGGAAATTTTTCCGGTTTCCAGGCGACTTAGATCGTTGATGGTATTGACCAAGGCCAGAAGGTTTTCCGTGGCAGCATGGGTAATGGCCAGATAGTGCAGGTGCTCTCGTGACAGGGCAGCCTCCTGCAACATTTCCACCATACCCAGAATGGAGTTGAGGGGGGGGCGAAACTCTTGGCTCATATTGGCCAAAAAGAGGCTCTTGGCATGGTTGGCGGCATGGGCCAGGCGGGCACTTTCCTGGATTTTATGATGTTGTGTTCCTGATGCCTGCCAGATTGCATGCATGCGTTTGAGCATAAACCAACTGCCTGCCAGCCAAACAACCAACAAAAGCAGCAGCCAGGCCAAACCGGACGGGGTAGATGTCTCGGAGCGCAGCCCTTCCTCCACCGCCTGGCTGTGCAGCCGTTCCACATGGCCCAGCAGCAGGACCATTTTCAACAAAGGTTCCATCACAGAGGAGCGTGAGCCATCGGGTTGGGACCAGGATTGAATGGCCTCACGTAAAATTCCCAGTTGCTGTAACGCCTGTCTGGTCATGTGGTAACTGGAGGCATCCTCTGGTTGCAGCCCCAGCAGGGTTTGCCATTTTTCTTCCAGCTCTACCAGATTGGTCATTAAGGTGATGGTGAAGGCGTCAGCGGTTTCCTGGGGATAGTGTTCCAAGCGGGAGGTAATCAGGTAGATCAAGCGGCTTTGCAGAGGTTGCAGAGTATTGCAGAGCATCAGGGAGGGTTGGTGTAGTTCCACGATGGGCTGCCAAAGGTGCCTTTGGTGGCGATTTTGCAAAACAAAGACAAGTCCCGCAATCAGGACGGGAATCAATAACCACAGTCCAATGCGCAAGAGCATGGACTTGTTTGGTTTATAGGGTAATG
>JADFXB010000036.1 GCA_015233935.1 Magnetococcales bacterium
GAGGTGATCGAACTGGACTCCGGCAACATGGATCCACCCCCCCGCATGGGTTCCAAGATTGGCACCGAGTTTATTACGGGGATTGGCAAACAAAATGGCAAATTTGTCATTCTGCTGGACGTGGGCAAGGTTTTCGCCACCGAATCCCTGCGCCATGCCGCCAATCTGGCAGAAGGGGTCTTGGATGAGATAAACCGTAACGAGGCTACCCCATAACCCACTACAAGGGAGCCATACCTTGGATATATTTCTCGAAGGAGATTACACCATTGAAACTGCCGAGACCCTGCATAGGCAGTTGCAGCAGGCTATGCAGGCAAAACAGGCTGTTACCCTCTCTTTTGCGGGAGTGGGGTATGCAGATCTGGCGTTTTTTCAAATCATTCATGCCGCCTTACACAGTTTTTCCCGTCGTAAAACAACCTTAACCCTCCGACCCGATCTTCCCCCACATTTGGCCCGCAAGGCCAGCCTTTGCGGTTTGGGACATATTGCCCCCTCATAAAGGTAGTTTATTTTTTATCTGGAGAACGGTTATGCAACCGGATTTGATCAAAACATTTCGTGCCGAAGCAGGTGAACTGCTGGCCGAGTTGGAAACCGCCCTGTTGGAATTGGAGAATGATCCTACCAACAGTGATGGCATAGGTCGTGTTTTCCGTGCCATGCATACCATCAAGGGTTCCAGTGGCATGGCAGGATTTACTGAAATCGTTCGTTTCACCCACGATGTGGAAACCCTGTTGGATCGGGTACGTAAGGGGCAGGTGGCCATTAATCAGGATATCCTCTCCCTCACCCTGGCGGTTAAAGATCATGTACAAACCCTGTTGGGGGAACCTGAAGCTGATCCAGAATGGATTGTTACCTCTGACCAAATTCTTGCCCGCCTGCGTCCCTTGTTGAATGAAACCAATCAGGAGACAACCCAGCCGGAGAAAGCCAAGAGCAGTGGCATTCTGGCCACCTATTGGATCCGATATCATCCACTTCCAGAAACCCTGGCTACGGGGTCCAATCCCTTGGCCCTGCTGGAAGAATTGGAACGATTGGGGATGATTTTCCACACATTCCACGGCGAATCCATCCCGTCCCTTGAAGAGATGATTCCTGATCAAACCTATGGCTGGTGGGATATCCTTTTGAGCACCGACCGGGGAGAGAATGGCATCCGGGATATTTTCATGTTTGAGGATGAACGCTCATTACAGGTACATCGCCTGGGGGATGGATCGGTGCGACGGGGAGACTTTGCCGAAATGTCTACCCTGTTTGCCCCTGGAGGCCCCAATAGCGAAGCGGCACTGCTGTCTGGTTTGAATGGCCACTACCACCGGATTCTCAACGAAAAGGTACAAAAACGACGGGAAAGTAAGGAAAAAGAAGATGCAACCCTCTCCAGTATAAGGGTGGATTCGGAGCGATTGGATCGGCTGGTGGACATGGTGGGAGAACTGGTGATCATTCAATCCCGCCTCTCATTGCTGGTTCATCGTAAACGGGATTCGGCCTTGGAGCAAATCGGCGAGGAGTTGGAACGCTTGACGACAGAAATGCGCTCCAACGCCTTGGGTATGCGCATGGTGCCCATTGGCACCTCTTTCAACTCCTTTCGCCGCCTGGTGCGGGATTTGTCTGCCACCTTGGGCAAACATGTGGATTTGGTTACCGAAGGGGAGGATACAGAGCTGGATAAAACGGTCATCGACCGTTTGAAGGATCCCCTGCTGCACATTTTACGTAACTCCATTGACCATGGTATTGAATCCCCGGAAGAGCGGGCCAGGACCGGAAAACCGGAAAAGGGCACGGTACGCCTGGCGGCCAGCAATGCCAGTGGTGATGTGATCCTCACCATCTCCGACGATGGCCATGGTATCGACCCGGAAAAAATACGTCGCAAGGCGGTGGAACGGGGATTGATTGCTGCCGATGCGGAGATGTCCAAGCGAGAGTTGCTGGGGATGATCTTTGAGGCCGGTTTTTCCACCGCAGAGAAGGTAACCGACGTGTCCGGGCGCGGGGTGGGGATGGATGTGGTGAAAAAGGCCATCGATGCCTTGCGGGGTACGGTAGACCTGGACAGCACCCCTGGCCAGGGAACCACCTTCACCATTCGCCTGCCCTTGACCTTGGCCATTATCGATGGTCTTAATGTACTGGTTGGCAAGGAGTCTTTTATTCTGCCCCTGGCCACGGTGGAAGCCTGTCAGGAACGGTTTCTGGATGGCAGTGAAAAGGCGGTGGGTAGTATCGAGCGCATGGGTCATTTGATTCCTTGCATCAGTTTACGCCATCTCATGCAGGTTCCCGGCGATACTCCCCGTTATGAGCGGGTAATCATCGCCAAGGTGGATAACATGGAAGTAGGCATGGCCGTGGATCGGGTAGTGGGACGGCAACAGGCGGTGATCAAAAGCCTGGGGGGCATTTACAAGGATATTGAATGGATCTCTGGGACCACCATCAATGGAGATGGGGGGGTCTCACTGATTCTGGACGTGACTCAACTGGTGCGTTATGCTGCCAGCCGCTGGGAAAAGAGCGGCCTCCATCCAGAATCCATGCGCCGCAGCCATTGATCTTATATTCTGGATTTGTCCATGTCACCTCCCGTGCGCCCCATGACCTTTGTGGTCTGTAGTAACCATCCGCAAATTTTGCGGGATAACCTGCTCTCCTCTCCCTGCCTGCATGAGGGTCATCCCCATGAGATTTGGGTGATTGAGGGGGCAGCCAGTGCGGCTGATGGTTTTCACCAGGGATTGCACAAGGCGACCCATGACATTGTGATTTGGGTTCATCAGGATGTGGTTTTGCCGGAAGGTTGGGACAGGCTTTTTCAGCAGGCATTGGAAAAAGTTCGCCAGCGTTGGCAACAGGTGGGAATCATCGGTCTCTACGGCAAACGCAGCAGGGGGGAGCACTCGGTAGGGGAAGGTCGCGTGGTGGACCGGGGTACTTTATTGAGCGGTACTTCCCCCCTGCCCTGCCTGGTAGACTCACTGGATGAACTGCTTTTGGCCTTTCCCCGCACCACCCCCGTTCGCATGGATGAAAAACTGGGTTATCACCTTTATGGTTCGGATGCGGTCTTAACCGCCCGCAGTCTTGGATTGTTGGCAGCGGTGATCGATGCACCAGTTCTCCACAACTCCACCTTGGATTTACGTACCAGTAACGGCGTATGGTGGCAGCAGGTAGCTGCCAGCTGTCGCCATTTTGAGCAAAAGTGGCAGGGGGTTTTCCCCTATTTTACCACCTGTTTTGCCTTTCAACCCAACCTGGGATTGGGTGAGCATTTGCAGCAGGGATTGGTCAAGCAAGGGGATCAAACCCGTTATATCCACAACCACGCCATGTGGCAGGGAATGATTCGTGCTTTTCCTTTGCGCATGAACCTGGGCAGTGGCCGCAGAAAGATGGTGGATGCCATCAATGTGGATATCAATAACTATTGGTCCCCCGATGTGGTGGCAGATATCAGCAAACCTCTTTCTTTACCCATCCTGATACGTTGTGAACGTTTTGGAGAATTTATCCTTCATCCTGGCAGTATGCGGGAGATTCACGCCCACCATCTGTTGGAGCACATTACCGATCAGGTGACCACCATGCGCAATTGTCTGGATTTATTGGCAGAGGGTGGTATTTTGGTGATATCGGTTCCCTATGATCTTTCCTGTGGAGCTTGGCAAGATCCCACTCATATACGGGCTTTCAACGAAAACAGTTGGCTTTATTATACCGAGTGGCATCATTTTTTGGGCTGGCAGGATGCCTGTTTTGAACAGATTGACTTTCAAATGGGTTTAAGCCAACTGGGCTTGGAATTGCAGAATCAGGGGGCCAGCCAGGAGGAAATTCTGCGTAGCCCGCGAGCTGTGGACCAAATCGGAGTAGTCTTGAAAAAACGACGGCTTACAGCCGGGTAACAAAGATTATTTAGCTGAAGTGTCCTCCCCCAAGGGAAGTTGTTCCAGCACACAATCAGCGGTACGGCAAAGGGTGGGTTGCATGACTACCCCTGCTGCCTGAAGCCCCTCCGTGGTCCAACTGTTGCAAGTATAACTTAGGGAGAAGGCACCGGTGGCGCGGAAAAACCGGCTTCGTCCGTAAAGCCCCGGTCCCAAGGGTATCATCTGCCCTTCCTCATTGCGGGCCAGGTGCCGATTGAGATATTCCCCCAGACAGGCCATCCCTGCTCCATGAATGGCCACGGGCACCACCCGACTACTCTTGGCAAAATAGATTTCTGGCGCATAGTCCAAAGCCACCACATGCATGACGCTCCCGGTGGAACAACAGGCTGCCTGTATAGCGTCGGATACTCCAGCGTCGGGTTTTTGATAAAATTCCGCATCCCCCCAGCCTATTTCAAGAAAGCGGGCACCAGGAAAGGCTGCCGCCAACTGGGGTATGACCTGTTGGACCGCCAGATAGTCCAGCAAGAAGCCCGAATGCCAACCGTGTGAGACAACATAAAGAGTGGTGGCAGCCACTTTGGCAAGAGGGTTTTCCTTGCTACTGTAAGAACAGACCGCCGGTGGATGGGTCTTTGCATCCGTTTGCGGATTTATCTCCAGGGCTGGCGGGGGCTGGGAGGTACAGCCATACATAAGAATCAGGGATAACGGTGTCAAACATGTGGTTTTCCAAGAAAACCTGTTTTTTTCAATCATCGTCATCATGGTCTCGGTGCTTTTTGTGGTCGCGCCTCCTCCCTTCATCGTTACCGCCAGAACCTCCATAGGTTTGCCCTGGGAAACCAGCATCGCCCTCATTCAAATTTGCAGGCACCCCGGACAAGCCATCCCGCCAACGCCCGGACCGCCACAAATCTTTGGCCGCATGTTCGTCAGCGTTACGGTGGCAGAGGACACAACGCTCGTAGTCGTTAATCCCTTCCTTCACATGCTTTTTCCTCACCTTGGCCACGGAGTGCTCATGGCAGCCATAGCAGGTGTATTTTTTAAAATCCTCTCCCGGATGACAGATGGCGCACTTGACGTTGTGATCCCGGTCGAAGGTAAAATACTTGTTATGGTCAAAGGAGGCAGGCTTCCACTTGGTGACCGTGTGACACAGGGCGCACTTCTCCCCTGCCTGGCGATGCAAGGTGTCGGCGGGGGCCTTGGTCTTATGGCAGTTGGCACATTGCCCACGTTGATCCAGGGACAACAGGTCGTGGTTAAACTGGGCAGGTTTCCATTTGTTCATGCCATGACACTGGTTGCAACGTTCAGAGGCTTGCCGATGCAGGGAATCACCCGGTCTTTGATGACAGATCGTGCATTGGCTGCGTGTGGTCTCTTCCAATAGTTGGTGTGAAAACCGTCCACTGACCCGAAATTTGGCAATACCTGCATGATCGCTGTGGCAAGCCACACAATCCTGACCCAATAATTTTTGATGAAAGGGAACCTTGGTCTTTTTTTCGGTGAGTGGAACCCCCTTGCTGGTGGTCATACCAATATCTTTCACCTTATGACAAGCCACACACTTGCCTTCAGAGGCCCCAAACAAAGGGGTGTGACAGGCAAAACAATCCCTCTCCAAGATGGCATGCCCCTTGATTAAACTCCCTGGGCTGATCATCAAATGGGGGTAAATGAAGACCAATAAGGCGATGACCCCCAGGTTGAGCCACAGCAGGTATTTAATAGTCGGATTCATGGCCATTCCCAAAACAGGATAACACTGACCATATGGCCCAGTGCCAAGGCAGCGAAGGCAAAGGAGATGGGAAAGTGCACCGCTCGCCACTTGGCCATCCAATCGTAGGTGACCGCATCCCAGAACATTTCCGTTTCCACGGCTGTCTTGGACAGACCATGCATGCGATATTTTTCCTGGGTCTCCGCCAGATAGCGTCTTGAACGAGCGAGTAAATAACGTCCCACCAAGCCACTGATGACGTTGACCATCATGGCGACCGTGGCCAGCCAAGGCAAAACAGCGTCAAAATGGACCCCGGCATGGATGAAGACCATGAGTGCCCCAAGCCAGGTAAAATATTCGTGCATTTTCAATAACGTCTGTGGAGTACCGGTTTGAATCACCTTGCGTTTACGAAGGGAATAGGCCAGGGACAACACAATCAACAAAGTCCCAGGAATGCCCAGATAACGACCAACCCACACCCCGCCCAAGGCATGCAAGAGTAAATCCCCTGCCAATGTGGCCACCAGCAGAGCAGCAAACTGCCCCAGAAAGGGCAGAACTTCCATACGTAAAAGGGAGTTGTTCATATGGGAGACCTCATGCCAGCAGGGTCACGTCCCTTTGGGGACGGGAAATGCAGAGCAGACAATGGCCCTGCTGAGGGATAAAATCTGGGGATTGAATATAATCCACCGCACCCGATTCAATCTTGGTCTGACACGCCCCACAGCCGCCAGCACGACAGCCAGAGGCTACCTCAACGCCATGACTTTCCGCAAACTGTAACAGGGAGTCGCTCTCGGCATCCCAGATCAGCGTTTTTCCCGAACGTATGAAGGTGACAGTGATGGGGGTAGCCGTTTGGATGGTATGGGAAAGAGCGGTTTGTTTTTGGGCCGCTTTGGATAAGGAGGCAGGACCGAATGATTCGTAATGAAGGTGTTCTTCTGGCACACCCCAGGCTTCCAGAGCCGGAATCAGTGATTCCATCATCCCCCGTGGTCCGCAGACATAAAACCGATAGGATTTCAAGGACAGGGTCAGGCGCAAGAGGGTGATATCCACATGTCCCTGGTGCTGGAAATCCCGGCCTGGTCGCTCATGGGGAGAGGTTGGCTGAAACAAAGGTGGAGATGAAAATGGGGATGTCGGGCTGCCAACGTTTGCAAATGTTCCCTCATGATGAGTTCGTTCCCGTTGCGCACCCCGTAGAACAACCAAATTTCCTGATCGGTATGGGTGGCAAGGCGGGTATTGATCATACTCAACATGGGGGTGATGCCAATGCCACCTGCCACCAGAACCAGGGGGGCTTGGTTTTCATTCAGGAAAAAGTGACCACTGGGAGCTTTCACCTGAAGCTGTAAACCTTCATGGATATGGTCATGAAAAAGGTTTGAAACAATCCCTGGAGGGGGCATGCGCTTGATAGAAACCCGGTAATAGGGCAGCCCCGGACGGTCGGAAAGGGAATAACAGCGCAAGGTGGTTTTATGCTCCCCTTGGCTTTCCCCCCGAAGGTTAAAGGAAAAGGTGAGGAATTGACCTGGCAGGAAGGATGGCAGGGGTTGGCCGTCGGTGGGCACCAGATAAAAGGAGCAGATGGATCCAGCGGCATCCTCGTACTCTTTTTTCTCTACCCGAAATTCCCGCAATCCTGTCCAGGCTGCATCCTGGTGGTTTTCATTGCCCGCCACCATGTTTTGGAGTGGTATCGCCTCCTGGGGCATCTCCCCATTGAATCCGGCCAATCGATTTTTCATCTCCTGATAGACTTGCCAATGGCGATAGAAGGCCATGCCCGCAGCGACAGCTATTTGCAGGAGAATGCCAGCAGCAATAAGCAGAAACAATTTCAGCGCGGTCATAAGAGACGATTCCTGATGTTACTCATGGAACGGAGAATAAGGTTGCAGGATAGCGCAAGGAATATGAACACAGAATGAACAATTGGTTCATCCTGTGTTCATATTCTGCACCCTTGGTAGCATCCAAGGGGGTGCAACTGTCTCTGGGCAATTCCAGGATTTCTTCTTAGCGGTCTTTCACATGTCGTGGTGTATCAAAGATGGCGTTATCCTGGATACATTTCTCAAACGAATCAAAAGGTTCCTGGTCTTCTGGTTCTCCGGTATAAGTGACAATTTCGTTGTCCAGCCAATAACTTAGTCGAATGGCTGCCGTGCCAGACTTAACCTGCCTTGCAATGGCAAGGATATCTTGCGGATCTTTTGGCCGATATCCAAACCCCCATTTGGGTGAAAAGACACCGGAGGGGGCCTTCCCTGGCGGCTCATTAAGATAATAAGTCCACAATGTTGATTTCCCATCTTGCGGGGAAAAACCTATCAATTCTGCACCTGTGGCATGTTTATCCGGCCTTTGGACTTGATCTCTAGCCAGAATTTGGAAGTCATAGGATGAGTAGGCATCATTGAGCACAGATTGTTTTAGTGCTGGATTATAGGATTTAATGGCAAAAGTCGTGGTTGCCCTTAATAAAAGGGACAACCTATCCAGATGTTCACCATCTTCTGCATCAACAGTCAGATTGCATCCTATTCCTGGGACGCCGAATCCCCCACTGGTTTCAAAATGTGCCTTAAATTTAGCTTTTTTTTCAATCTGCTTCTGCAACTCTGGGTCTTTTGTCTTGTTGGGATCCAGGGGGTAGTATACGTATTGAATTTTTACATTATTTACTTCGCTTGGCATCGATTTCAGGGTGTGGCCCTCTGGAGACGCAATGAGCAGATGCTGGTCATCCGTCCATTTTGCAAATGCACTTAGCAAATCCCATTTTCCGTTGGCTTGGTTGGTTTTTAAAAATACTTTTTCCGTTTGGAATGCTTCACCTGGGCGGAGCATAGCAAACATAAGCTGTGACCCACCTTCATCATTGGTGCAACCGCCTTGTGCGCGTTGGATAGTCCAACTACCGTTGGGGGATGGTAGGGCATCCAATTTACGATAGCTGCAACCATTATCTGCTTGATTCGATTTTGGCATTCCCTCAATAAGGGTCAATATCACTCCTGGTTTTCCTTTAGGGGTTGCATCATCCAGCATGAGGATGGATCCGCCATAGGCACCCAACCATAAGGTTTTTCTTGTATTGCCATCCGGCGATATTTGCTCTATAGGCGAACTTGAAAAATTTAGGACTTTGAGTAATTCTTGCTTGAACGCTTCTCCATTTACATCGGACGAACCAATACCACACATCTGTAAACTTTCTTTGGATTTTCTTCCTTCCGCAACGACAAGCTCATGGACACCGGTTTTCAGGGGGACGTACCATGATTTAGTGTGGGCAAAATCCCCCTCTTTCTCTTTTTTTCCGTATTCCTTGTGAACCTTTAATTTCATTAAAGTTGCTTTTTGATCCAGGCTGTCAAAATTGAGTTTTTCCAGGGTGCAGAACACTTGAAAGGAATTAATCAGAGCGGCATGGTGGCTCATTTCCGACTTCTCTGCCATAACCTGATGCGCAGCCAGCAGAGAGGAAATGATGATGGTATATTTTATATTTTTCATTAGGACTCCCACTTTGCCACTTTGGTAGGGAAACAATAATAACAGCCCTCCTGCCAAGCCTCCACGCCTACCCTTGGCAGCATCCAAGGCAGTACAGATGCCTTATGGGGAATTTTTGGGCTACCACTTAGCGGTCATTCACATGGCGTGGAAAATCAAAAATGGTGTTATCATTGATACATTTTTCGAACATATCAATGGGGATCTGGTCTTCTGGTTCGCCGGTGTAGAGAAAGATTTCACTGTCCAGCCAATAATTGAGTCGAATGGCGGCTGTGCCGGACTTAACTTGCCTTGCCATAGAGAGGATATCTTGCGGGTCGTCTGGCCGATAGCCAAACCCCCATTTGGGTGGGAGAGTACCGGAAATGCTCTTCTCCAAAGGCTCATTATAATAATAAGTCCACAATGTGGACTTTCCATCTTGTGGGGAAAATCCCAGGACTTCCGCACCGGTGACCCGTTTTTCCGGCCTTGGGAGTCTGTCCCACCCTATAACCTGGTAACTGTAAGACGAATAGGCTTCATTCAATACAGATTTTTCCAGTTTTTGATCATAGGCTCTTGTGGCATAGGTCATTCTTGCTGTTAAAAAAAGTTCCAACTTATCCAAGTTTTGCCTGTCATAGGCTGAAACAATCAAGTTACATCCTACTCCTCGTGCTCCAAATCCTTTGTCTTGTTTAAACACTGTTTTAAGCTGGACTTTTCTATCGATTTGTTTTTTCAACTCCCAGTCTTTCGATTTATCCGAATCCAAGGGATAATATACATATTGAATGCTTACATTATTAACTTCACTGGGCATTGTTTGCAGGTTGGCACCTTCTGGAGCTGCGATGAGCAAATGCTGATCATCCATCCATTTTGCAAATACGCTTAGTGCTCCCCACTTTACTTCACTATTGTTTGTTTTAAAAAATACTTTCTCTTTTTTAAAGGCTTCCCCTGGGCGAAGCATGGAGAAGAAGATTTGTGATCCCTCTGTATCGTTGGAGCAACTTACTCTTGTGCGTTCAATGGACCAATTGATCATAGGCGAGGGCAGGGCATCTATTTTACGGTAGCTGCAACCATCCTCTCCTTGTGTTGATTTAAGATTTCCATCCATAATTGTTAATTTTACTCCTAATTGTGCTTGCGGAGTTGTATCGTCAAGCACAAGGACGGTTCCTTTGCCGTAAAGATCGAACCAAATAGTTTTTCTTGTTTTACCACTTAGTGATTTTTCCTCCACAGGCTTCATCGTTAATTTAAAAGCTTTGCGAATTTCATTCTTGAATTTTTCACCATCGATATCATGGGAGGATACAGAACATATTTGTAATAACCCTCTAGCATCATTGGATTCCGTAGCAGAAACTTCAAAATTTGTTGTTTTTTCAGGAACATTCCATGATTTAGACCGTATATAGTACCCATCCTTGATAGGCTGGTCCAGCTCACTAGTAACTTTTAACCCTGCCAGAGATGCTTTTTTATTAAGATTGTCAAAATTTTGTTTTTCAGGTGTGCATAACCCTTTAAAAAGACCAATCATAGACTCCTCTTGGCTCATTTTGGGTTCCGCTGCCATAACTTGATTGACCGCTAGCAGAGAGACAATTACCATAGTATATTTTATATTTTTCATGGGTGCTCCTGTTTTACCTTCCTATTGGAAAATCCAAATAGACTCTATCACTACCAAGGCTTCATCCCTAATCCCCACGGTGATGCAAGGAAACGGGTCCATCCAACAATGCTACTCAATGGTAAGGTGATGGTGTGCGGAGCAACTGTCCGGCTCCGTAAATTTCCATGACCTCACCCAAACATGCATGGAGTGTCATTTATTATGTGACAGAAATTTACGCCAAAAAGTTATATATTTCTATATAATAAAAGCAAATATTTTATTTATGCTTGCAGTAAATTATTATAAGGTTATTATAGCATGATTGAGTAACATGTTATCTGGCTTATTCACAAGATTCAATCATAAAAAATCACCCTATAAAATAATTATCCCAACATTATCAATGAATGAATATAATGAGTCTTGACATTTTCATTACAATCTCATTGAAATTGTTTACCTTATAAATACCCCAAAAATAATCAACAACTCCCAATACCACCCATTTCCCCCTATCTCCACCCGCTTCAGCTTCTAGGAGTTGACAGCTGAACCGCTCTGCACACCAGAATGGTCGCGCCAATACTCCAACCCAGCAACCAACCAACTTCCCTGGCTTTGGTTGATAGATAGAATCAGTTTTCTTTTTGTTCTAAAAATAAATAAATATCTTCTTATAATGTATAGATTATAACCTGGCGCCTCATGATCCATCGTTAATTCAAATATAGACTCCACCTTGCCCGTAAATTCCAACTGTTGGCTATGTTTATATAGGTAGAACCTTTTTAAAAACAAAGCATAGCTTTCCGCAACAACAAGATGACTTCTATGCAAAGAGATGGAACTGACCCGGCTACCTACGTTTAATAAGGCAACACTCAAAAAAACAAATAATAATCCAATAAAATATTCTGGCAAGCCCGCATCGCGGACAATCAATAACCCATACAAATAAATCACAAACACCGCTGCAATAAAACCAGCATAAATACATAGCTTTTCAAAGAATAAAAAATGCACAGGAATATGAATGCGGCTTACCTCTTTATCCTCCTCCAGAATTAAATTGAGTTCCTCATCCGGTAACCTCCACCGCCAGTCCTCTTGATTGCTTGTGGAGTGTTGGTCATAGCGAAAAACAGGGTATTTGTCCCTCGCCTGTCTATAAATGCGAATCGTATAAAAAATACCAAGAATGGCGGCCAAGCCTTGCAGAACTTCACTTATACTCATTCCAGGATCCCCAAAAGTTGGGAGAAACTTCGCCGGTTGGGTCAATGCCGATCATACATAGCTCAATATGCCATCCAACCAGCCCCTAATGGCAATAATATAAATAAAATAGCCTGAGAAATGCCGCTGTACACTTGAAAAATACTTTCGCCACGGGCATCCTGCAAAAAAGAGGTCACCAACATTTCATAAGCGACCGAAGCCGTCAACAAAAACAGGGACGAAACAGGACCAATGAAAATAAAAGCATTGCCTAAAAGCCGGTATTCTCTACTGTTGGCCGCCTTGCTGCTGGCAAGTGGCCTGGTCAATACTCCAGCCCAGGCGGCTCGCGGCATGGCTGCCAGTTTTGGTGGTTTTCACGACAACCAGTTGGATAACAAGATCTACTTTTTTCACAACAACCGCTACAGTCGCTACAGTGCCAGCACCATGCGCATGGATCCGGGCTATCCCAAAGCCATAGCCAGCGGCTGGCCCGGTATTCCAGACAACCTGGATGCCGCTACCTATGCGGGCTACAGCAACAGCTCTCGTAACAATAAAATGTATCTGTTCAAGGGCCGTGTGTACTGGCGTTGGGATTTGTCCACCGACACCATGGATGAGGGCTACCCCAAGGCCATCAATGCGGGCTGGCCAGGCCTGCCCGACAACCTGGATGCCGCCGTGTACGGTGGTTATAGCAACAGTGGGCGTAACAATAAGCTGTATTTTTTCAAGGGCGGCTCCTATTGGCGTTGGGATATTGAACGGGACCGTCTCGACCCCGGCTACCCGCAAACCATCCGTGCCGGCTGGCAAGGACTTCCAGACAACCTGGACATGGCCACCTATGGTGGTGCAAGTGCTGGCCCCAGCAACAACAAACTCTACTTTTTCAAGGATGACTTGTATTGGCGATGGGATATCCAGCGGGATATGCTGGACCCCGGCTATCCCAAAACCATCGATAGCGGCTGGCCTGGTCTGGCTACCCTGGGCCTTGCCTACCAGGAACGTCCCCAACCAGCAGCAAACCGTACCCCCGCTGGCTACGATACCTTATGCGCCCGTGAAAACGAATGGTGCACCTTCAAAGGTGTCCGGGATGTGGCCTACGGAGCCAATGGCCGCTTTTCTTACCTGGAAGGGGTGAAAAACGGCATCGAATGCAGCAATAACGAGTTTGATGATCCGGCCCCCAATATGGTGAAGTCGTGCTTTATCAAAAGTCCGGCTGGGATGCCCCAAGCGGGTAAGGCCACAAGCCAACCCTACCGAAACCAGCAGGACAGGCGCAACCTGCAAGAGAGCAGCCAGGATGTGCCCTCCGATCCAGTGGAATTTTTGCGGGCCATCGAACGAAATCTGGGGAGATGAACCGGACAGGTCGATCAGCGACGAAGGTGTTGGGCCGTATGCCTACCTCCCAACAAGCGAATAAACAAACGGTGTGACGGTTATCCACCCCACCCTTGTCCTGCCAGGAAACTGGCCGGACAAGGGTGGACAGGACATTATGCCGCCGTCTGATACAACTGGTCCAACAGCTCAAAAAACCGTTTGCGGGTGGTTTCAAAGGTGGCTATGTTTATTTCCCGATTTTCCACGGCAGCGGCCTTTTCGGCTGCTTGATGCAAATCCTGATGAACACGCATCACCTCCTGAAAAACAGGTGTCCTGCCAAAACGCTGTTCACCTTCTGAACGGCTCCACTGGTTCAATGGGCAAAAAGCCTCCTTACATGCATGGCCATCACCGTTTTGCAGACTGGCCACCAGAGCCAGGTGGGACTCCTTGATTTGCTCCAGGTCAAAGGGAGGATGACCAATTTCCAGACCCGACTTGGCATGGCGCAAAGAATGAGAGGTTCCCTCTACCACGTCGGCAAGGATACCAAAATGGTTGGCGGAACCGGCCAGGCGACCCGCAATGTCGGTGGCGGTGCGCATCTTCTTTTGGATCTCCTGGGAGGTATTGGCGGTGCGCTCGGAAGATTGCAGGATCGACTGCACAAAGGATTGCACCTCCTGGGTATCTCGCGTCATCTGCTGGGCGGCACTGGAGACCTCGGCAGCAGAACGGGCAATTTCTCCCGTACCAGATGCCGCCTCCATGGCTGCACGGGCCACCTCCATGGCTGCCCGCTCCAACTCGGAAGCATTACGCATCACCGTTGTATTGGCCTCGTTGACTCCCTGCATGGCGTTGGCGATGCCTTTGACGGCCAACGCCTGGTCATTCACCGATTGGGTGGTTTCCTGGTTGGCACTGTTGATGGAACTGATGTTGCGAGCAATTTCGTTGGTGGTATGAATGGCCCCCTGGGCATGGCGTTGGATGGTATCGATCTGCCCGGAGATCATGCGGGTAGCCTCCGCGGTCTGACGGGCCAGCTCCTTGACCTCGTTGGCTACTACCGCAAACCCCTTGCCAGCCTCACCCGCACCAGCGGCCTCAATGGCGGCGTTCAGAGCCAACATGTTGGTCTGTTCCGCAATATTTTTGATCACGTTGACCACCTTGCCAATCTCCCTGGCCGATTCCGCCAGTTGGGCCATCACCTGACGACTGGTGGTTGCATTCTGATCTGCCAGACCGGACTCCCGGTTGGCGATATCACACCGCTTCCGAACATGATCCAGGGTGTTGGTTAGTTCGGTCACCAGACGGCTCACCTGAACCACCGATCCGTTGACTTGCTCCAAGCTGCGATTTACCTCCGAAACGTTGGCACTCATCTCTTCCGCAGCGGTCGCCATGGTGTTGACATTGGCACTGGCCTCTTCAGAGGCGGTGGCGATGGTGCCAATATTGGCAGATAACTGCTCGGTGGAAGCCAGAATGCCGTTGATATTTTGGGAGGCCAGTCCTACCGCCTGTTTAACATCCGCAATTTCTTCATCCAGGAGGGTGTTGTCATCGGTGACATGGCGGGCAACCTCAAAACTCTGGCGAGCGTCGCTCACCAGCCCCTGCCGTACCCCGGTCAATTGGGAGACACAGGCGGCAATGGTGTCCGACTGCATGGCCACGGTACGCACCGTTCCTGCCAACCCTTCCACCATACGATTGACACCGGCAGCAATTTTTTGAATTTCATCCTGCTCTGCGGGAATCTCCAACCGCACTGTCAGGTTGCCCTGAGCAATTTGCTCCAGCACCGTCAGGATATTGGTTATCGGGAGCAATATGGCCCGTGCCAGCAAACCGGAGGTTGCCAGCAGGACAAGGGTTCCCAGCAGGCCAATACCCCCTGCAATCCAGGCCATCCGGTCCAGTTTATGGGTGAAATTGGCTTTGGGAATCAGGGTGACCAATACATAAGGAGAGCTTCCTTTACCCCCCGCATCCTTGTTCTCCAGGGTTGCCGGGTCCAGGATGGGCATGGCGTATAAGTGATCCCCCTGGTGGTCAAAAATGGCCCCCTGGGTCACCCCCTTAAGAATATCCTGGACTCCTGGAGTGACAGACAAAGTAACACCTGCGTTGGCCAGTGTGGCGTTGGTTCCCCGTTGCCGCAACAGGATGCCCGTATCCGGGTAGTCAAATTTGACCAGTGTTTCACGGACCACATCAAGCTCTTTGCTGACCCCTTGCCAATCCAGATAGGCCAGAAAGTAGCCGTTGATCTTTTTATTGGAATCAAAAGTGGGATAGTAAAAGCGAAACGAAGTGGCACCGATCAACTTGCCCTCTTCACTCTCCGGGGTCACCAGGGTTACCTCCACTTTTTGTTGCTCCGTAGCCTTCTCCAATCCGGGGATGGTTTTCTCCTCCAGCCCCTTGCCTTCTGAAGTTGCCAGAAGAACCTTGCCTTTGGCGTCGGTGACCAGGGCCAAGGACAATTCGTTGGAGGCGGTCAACCGTTTTTGCAGATCGGTTTTGAGTTCCTTGAGGGTACCAAATTCAATGGCCATGCCGGTGGTGCCATCTTGCACCAGTTCCTGAAATGTTTTAAACGCCCCCTGGCTTAGACCGTCGATTCGGTTGGCTGCCTGACCGGTGGTAAGGGCCAACAGGGAATCACCACTGTTCTGTCCCTCCCGCAAATTGTATTGGTAAGAAAAAAAGATAATCGCCAAAAGCGGAATAATGGCGATCATGGCACTGGCCATAATTTTGTAACGGACACTCAACGCTTGCCAACGACTCCATTGCATCTTTCGATACTCCCAGTCTGGAGAACCACCCCGGACTTGTTGATAAGCCGGGGTGGTTTACGCATGTTGCGACGATCAATCCAGTTCAGTGGGTTTTCCGGCGGCGGTGCGAGCCTTGTTCCACTCTTCGCGGGTGATGGCCGCTTCTTCACCGGGCATGCTGTTCAGAATTTCAAAGTAATCCAGCTTGAACTTGTCCTTCATGACCACGCTTTCCGGGTTGCCCCGAACGGCATAGACGGTTTGCACCGATTGGTGATCAAAATCCCGCCATTTTTGTTTGTCTTTCAGCCCAATATATTCATGGTTTTCCAACGCCTTGATCACCGCTGGGGTATCAAAGGTTGCTGCCCGTTCCACGGCGGCTTTGTACTCCTTGAGAATCACGTAGGCGGAAGCTCCAGAGGTGGAAGGATAGCGGTTATATTTGGCGGTAAACTTTTCCACAAAGGCTTTGCCTTCGGCGAAGCCATATTTTTCAGGAATTTTCCAGTCCCAGGGCAGGGCACCAATCACCCCCTCCATCACCTTGGGTCCACCCCCTTCGGCCATGCCCAGGGTCAAATTAGGCACAACGATTTGCGAGTTTTGTTTAAGGCCCATGGTGGTGGCCAGGCGAATGGCGGTGGTCATGTCCTTGCCGAAGAGTACCAACACCAGCACATCGGGTTTCAACATTTTGGCAAACTTCAGTTTTTCCTCAAAATCTTTTTCCGTTGCGGTGGGAAAGGGGGTTTTGACCCCTTTGTGGACTTCGGTGTCGGTGGTACCGGTCAAGGTGCGCAACGATGCTTCGGTGGTATGGCCCCAGGTATAGTCGGCGGTGATGTACAGATATTTTTTATTGGGAAACTTCTCTTTCAGATAGTTTGCCACCACCTTGGCCCCCATCCAGGCGTCATAGCACTCCCGAAAGGTGGTCTTGAATCCGTCCTTGCCCGTGGTCTCGGTTGAGTAGGTCAGAGTACCAAAGAAGGGAATGTTGTTTTCATGGGCCACTTTGGCCACCGCAATGGCCACCGCACTGGAGGAACCACCGAAGAGCATTTTGGCCCCCTCAGCGATTAAATCTTTGGCGTTTTGAGTGGAAACATCGGGTTTGGACTGGGAGTCCCGCCACAGCAGTTCCACCTTTTTGCCGAGAATGCCGCCACCGGCATTGATCTCTTCCAGGGCCAATTCCGTGGCCCGCCATTGATCCAATCCTTCCACTTCATAGGGACCGGTCTTCGGATAGTTGATACCGATTTTTACCGACTCAGCGGCCAGAACTCCTTGCAAAGACAGGAGTGTGAAAAAGAGGCCGACCAGCAACCTGGCCAATGGCAAGCGTAACAAATGAACTAACATGATCATTTCCTCCCTATAACAACAAGCATGACAAGATCATTACCCTCCGGACATCCAGGGGGCTTTTAAGCCAACATAAAACGAGATAAGTTAACAATTGGAAAGGATATGGGAACAGGAAGGCACGATGAGGAGAGGCAAAAAATTTCCAGCAAACAGCCTCTTCCATCAGAGTTTTATTTATTTTGCAGATTTAACATGCAGGTAGGTGAAGGCGGTTGCTTCATTGTCTCACAAAGGGGTTCCCCAATTTTCCCCCATTGTTTCGACGATTGCCTCTGCCGTCCTGGTTTCAACATGAAAAAACAGTAGATCATCCCTTTGTTTTCACAAGGAAAACAATAACAGAGAAAACCTTCGGTGGTTTTATTGTAACAAATTTATTAATGCATTCTATCAACATCAAGACAACGTATCAATGTATAAATAGCAATATTTCCTAAAATAGTGCGAGCTTGCAATAATGGAATTTCAGGTCACCATTGACAGCATGGGTTGACCAAAAAATCGGGATTATAATCGGTCAGATACACACCAGGTACTCATCCATGCCGCCAAAACACGAAGGCCGGGGACCAACATGGTCCCCGGCCTTCTTCCATAGAACAACCATCAGCAGCCCAAATCGGTGGACTGATAAGGTCCCATATCCAACACCCGGTAACCACCACGCACCATACCAAAGGTGAAGGTACGCTGATCCACACCCGAATCCCGACGCCCCATGTGGTTGCCAGGAATGGCTTTGTACTGGTAACAGACGTGGGCCACTTTGCCACCCCGGTCATCTTCGATAACCATCCTTTTGATGTTGGTCATGCGAAAGATGCCGGCCCACTCGCTTTGATTATGGTAGTAGTCTTTTACCATGTCAGCGGCAGTGGCAAAGTCCAGATTGGCGGCTTGGACCTGGGGTATCCAGGTCAATGCCAGGAAAGCAACAAACAGAAAAAAAATTTTCTTGAATCGGTCCATGATACCTCCTTGCTGATCTGCCGTGGATGGCAAGAGTTTACGCCCCTGGAGTAATGGAGAGCCTGTATTCAGGTGATAGCTTGCATCGGTGTAAAATTCAACGAAAATCAGTGGTGGCGTTTCCTTTTGTTGCCCCATTCTTTCCGCCATCCAGGGTTGGCTCTACCGCCTCTTGGGCAAGAACCAGGGCCAGAATGCCGAATTGGGCCACCCAATGGGAAAACCGGCGGTAATCCCGTCGCCATTGGGGTAGTTGGTCAAGCATGATGGCCAGGTGTTCATCCCTGGCTCGGGCCAACGCCTGGTCGCCGGTCACCCGAACAGCCGCCGACAATCCCCAGGAGCGGGAATAGTTGATACCCCCCTGGTGGGCAGAGGCGACGGGCCAGGAGAGGGGTTGCAGTCCATCCCGGCGCAGATCAACCAGCAGCTTATCCCAAACTCCCTGTTGCGGGCCGGTGGAGGAAAGCAGCAGAAGGGCCATGGCTTTGGGATCGAAAAATCCTTGCTCTTCCCCAAACCGTGGCCAGCGGGGGACGCTGACCATTCGCTTGTGGACAATATTTTCAATCTCCCGACGAGCCTCTGGCTGTCCGGTGAACAGGGTCCATTGATGGGCCTGATAGAGATACCAGGAGGCATTGTTGTAACGGGAGTCTTCCAGGGTTCCCCCATGCTGGCGGGCATAGACAAGAAGGCTTTGAAAAAGATAGTCGGCCAGAGGGCGCAGGGTGTTTACACCGTGCAGGGTTTCCGCATCCCGTGCCAGTTGCAAAAACCAGGCACGGCCATAGGGCATTTCAAATTGGTTTCCTTCCCGATCCTGACGACGGATCCACGCCTCTTCCTGGGCCATACCAGCAGGATTCAGACGGGAGAGCACCCGCTTGGCAAGGGCGTCCTTTTTTTGCAGATGAGCCACCCGCAACAAGGCCCAGTGTCCATGCACCGCCGAGTGCCAATCGACACAACCATGAAAGACGGGATGGGTGGTCTCCTGCAAAAAAACACACTCTTCCACCACCAAAGCCAACTGGCTCAACGCCTGGCGATCCTCCTCCGTTGTGCGTCCCAAGGCCGGAGGTAAGGCAAAAAGAAACCAGATCAGCAGCCAGAAACGGACCAATCCCCATTTCATCTTGAGTTCTCCTTCACTGCGTTGGCAGGGATCAATAGTGTTTGGCAGACCACCTGTCTCACCATACGCATCTTTCCTACGGCCATAAAGCAAAGTCGGTAAGACATCCCCAGATTCCCGCCAATCCTCATCGCTCCTGTCGGGTTGATCACTCATACAGCTTGCTTTTTGCCAGTTTTTCTTGACAGCGTTTCCCGTTCTGTATATTGCTTAATATTTCATCAATACCTTAGGGTATCTGGCCCAGAATGGCGGGCCTGTTGGAATCTACCTTAGAAAATGGCTGTCTTTTCTTTGTGGATACCCACGTCAACTTAACAGAGGTTGTAAAATGAACATTAATGATATGGCAATGCGCCCGAAATTGATTGGTTTGTTCTTGCTGGTAGGTTTGCTGCCCATGTTTTTCGTGGGATGGAACTCCAGCCGATCCTCGGAAGATGCACTGATGAAAGCGGCGTTCAGCCAAATGGAGGCGGTACGCAGTATTAAGAAAAGCCAGATTGAAAAATTTTTTGGCGAACGTTTTGGTGACATTTCGGTTTTGGCCCAAAGTGGCGATATTACCCGTGCCCTGGAGGCTATCGGACAAGCCTTTGATGCAGAAGGAAAAAAACCAGGAGGTACCCAATGGACCAAGGCGGTCAAGGAGAACACCCTATGGTTGGATTGGTTTGCCAAGGAGTATGGTTATTATGACCTTTTCCTGATATCTGCCGACGGCTTTGTGGTGTACAGCTTTTCCAAAGAGTCCGACCTGGGGCAGAATTTGGATACCGGTGCCTTGCGTGAGAGCAGTCTGGGCAAAGCCTATCACAAAGCCAAAGTCTCCAACAAAGCAGCGGTGGCGGATTTTGAACCTTACGCCCCCTCCAAGGGAGAGCCGGCTGCTTTCCTGGCCACGCCTGTTATGAAGGAAGGGCAGGTTGTGGGTGCTGTTGGCTTGCAACTTTCCCTGGATGCCATCAATGCCATCATGCAGCAGCGGGATGGTATGGGTAAAACCGGTGAGACCTACCTGGTGGGTGGCGACAAGCGCATGCGTTCCGACTCCTTCCTGGACAAGCAGGGTCATTCAGTCAAGGCCTCCTTCGCGGGCACTGTGGAGAAAAATGGGGTGGATACGGAAGGGGCACGGGAGGCACTCTCCGGCAAGACTGAGAGTCGGATCATCAAAGATTACAATGGCAATCTGGTACTTTCCTCGTTTGCACCGGTCAAGGTGGGAGAAGTGACCTGGGCCATCCTGGCTGAAATCGATCTTCCCGAAGTAAGGGAACCCATTCAGGCCCTGATCTATAATATTGCCATGATGGCCATCGGTATTGCTTTGATGGTGGCATTGGCAGCCATTATGGTGGCTGGCAGTATTGCTAAACCGTTGGTTATGGGCGTTGAGTTTGCCAAACGCATTGCCAATGGTGATCTGACAGCCACCCTTGCAATTCAACAGCAGGATGAAATTGGCATGTTGGCTGAGGCATTGCGCAATATGGTGGACAAGCTGAGAAGCGTGGTGGGTGAAGTGCGCACGGCGGCGGGAAATGTGGCCTCCGGTGCCCAACAACTTTCCTCCGGTTCCCAGGGGCTTTCCCAGGGGGCCACGGAACAGGCTGCTTCGGTGGAGGAGACCTCTTCTGCCATGGAGGAGATGTCTGGCAATATTCAGCAGAACACCGATAACGCCCAGCAGACCGAGAAAATCGCCCGTCAGGCCTCCATGGACGCGGAAGACGGGGGGCAATCGGTGGGGCAAGCCGTGGCTGCCATGAAGGAGATTGCTTCCAAGATTTCCATTATCGAAGAAATCGCCCGCCAGACCAATCTTCTCGCCTTGAATGCGGCCATTGAGGCGGCACGTGCTGGAGAGCATGGCAAGGGCTTTGCTGTGGTGGCGGCAGAGGTCAGAAAACTGGCCGAACGCAGTCAAACAGCAGCGGGAGAGATTGGAAAACTCTCTTCCTCCAGCGTGGCGGTGGCGGAACAAACCGGGGGCATCATCTCCAAGCTGGTACCAGACATCCGCAAGACCTCCGAATTGATCCAGGAGATTGCCGCCGCCAGCCGGGAGCAAAACTCTGGCGCGGATCAGATCAACAAGGCCATTCAGCAATTGGATCAGGTAATCCAGCAGAATGCGGGTGCCTCCGAGGAGATGGCAGCCACCGCCCAAGAGCTTAGTTCCCAGGCAGACCAACTCAATCAGGCCATCTCTTTCTTCAAGACGGGCGATGAGGGTCAACTGTCCGGCAATACCCCCCGTTCAACGCCCAGGGCCAGGACTGCGGTTCATGCCCCCCAATCGGCCCGTTCCCGTGTTATCCAGCCTGCCAAGCGTCAACCCAAGGCTTTGCCCCATCCTGGTGGCCATGGCGTCAGCATAGCCATGGGACATGATGGCGGCTCTGATGATACGTTCGAGAAGTATTGATCCGTTGTTGGTGGTGGGTGTCCTGTTCAGGACACCCACCTTCCTGTTTCAATCCAGAAGGCGTCCCCTGCTCTCCCCTAAAAATGTTCAAAAGAGCTGTCATCCTCATCTCTGTTGCCAATTTCATCCATTTTGATCAACAAAGGTTCCTTGCGCTGGTGGGGATACACCTTGGCTGCGGGCTTGCTGCGGGTGGTGGTGTTCGGTTTGCTCGCAACCGTTTGAGGTTTGCTGTGTTGGCCTTCAAATTGGAAGAAGGTGAGGGCATCCTGTAACAATTGGGATTGGGAGGAGAGTTCTTCAGCAGTGGAGGCCAGCTCTTCAGAAGAGGCCGCATTGTGCTGAATCACCTGATCCAATTGCTGTAGGGCAACGTTCACTTGATTGGCCCCGGAATTTTGCTCACGAGAAGCCGCCGCAATTTCCTGCACCAGTTCAGCCGTCTTCTGGATATCAGGGACCAATTGTTTCAACAGCTCACCCGCCCGCTCGGCAATGCCAGTAGACTTGCTGGAAAGTTGATTGATTTCCGCCGCCGCCGACTGGCTGCGCTCTGCCAACTTGCGCACTTCAGAAGCCACCACCGCAAATCCCCGCCCCTGGTCCCCCGCCCGCGCCGCTTCAATGGCCGCATTGAGGGCCAACAAATCGGTCTGGCGGGCAATCTCTTCGATAATGGAAATGCGCCCGGCAATCTCCTTCATGGCCTCCACCGTGCTTGCCACCGCCTGCCCCGATTCCTGGGCATCCTTGGCAGAGCGTTTGGCAATGGCCTCGGTCTGACGGGCATTGTCGGAATTTTGCTGGATGGCCGCTGCCATCTCTTCCATGGAGGCAGAGGACTCTTCCACCGACGCCGCCTGTTCACTGGCCCCCTGGGATATCTGTTGGGCCGCCGAACTTACCTGCAAACTGCCCGCCGCCACATTGGATGCATTCCCCTGAATCTCCTCCACCACCTGGATCAAACGATGCACCATCTCTGCCAGTGCCTTCATCAAAGCATCCTTGGCAGAACGTTCGTTGATGGTCACCCGGAAATCTCCCTTGGACAGCATAGACGCAATGGCAGCCACCTGTTTTTCAGCCGCCACCAGCTTTTGCAGGGATTGAATCAGTAAATCTTCAGGCGAACGCTCCGACAGGGCCACCTGCAAATCCCCAACTGCAAGTTTTTCCACCGAAGCCACCACACTTTTTTCTGCGGCAACCAACTTGGCCAGGGATTGATTCAACTGATCCGCCGGGCTGCGGGAGTCCACCACCACTTGCAGATTCCCCATGGCCAATTTTTCCACGGTTGCGGCCACCGCCTTCTCCGCCAGGATCAACTTGTGCAAAGATTGGCTTAAAGAATCGTTGGCACTGCGCTCTTTCACATTTACAGTCAAATCCCCCACCGCCACCCGATCCATCACCGTGGACATGGCCCGTTCCGCTTCCACCAGCCCCGCCAAGGCGGTCAATAAATCACCAATCTCATCCTTGCGATTGACCTGGATGGAATGGGACAAATCCCCCACCGCCACCTGGTTCAAAATACCCATGGCCTCTTTCAAAGGAATGGTCAACGAACGGGTGACCACCCCACCCAAAACCAGAGCCACCACCACCCCCAACAGGGCTATAATGGCGGTCAACCAGATCACCCGCTGCCGTACCGCATCAAAATGTTCATCCCCCAACGCTGCCTCTTTTTCCAAAGAGAGCACGATACTGTTCAGCAACTGGAGGCTTTTTTCCCGCAAGTCATCCACCACCCCGTCTTCCTGGCGCAAAAGGGCCTCGGCAGCCAGGGCATCCAAAACTTCCTGACGCAAACTGCCATTGATCTTGGATAAAATGTCTTCCCCCTGGTGGCGCAAATCTTCCAGTTGACGCACAACAGGACGCCATCCCGCTTCCTTGCCTCCCTCCCCCTCTTTACTTAGCAGAGGAAAGAGTTCGTCTTCCAGCAGGGTAAAACTTTCTTCCAAAATGTGCTGAAACGATTGGGCCAGTTGTTTTTCCTGGGGGGTGTCCACAAGGGCCGTCAAATGCTGTAGATCTTCTTTGAGCTGCATGCGCAACTTACCAAAGGCCCGGCGACTGTCCTTCACCTCTCGCAATACCACCCCTTGATAGACCACCTGGGATAACTGGTGGTAGTGCTGGATCATTTCCACCATTTCGCTGGCATCTCGATCCCGGTGGGCGGTATCACCAATTTTTTCCACCGTGGGCAGAATCCCCTTGGCAATTTTGTCCACATAGGCCCGATAAAGGTTAGCGAAGCGAGCGGCCTGCTCCTTTTCCTCTCCCGTATCCGCCAATTGGTTCACCTGTTTGATATCCTCCTCGGCCTGTTTCCCTGCCTTTTCCAGCTTGCCACGGGATTCTTCCAGGTGACGGTTGATGGCCGCATCGGCCGCGATGGCATAAAGCCCTTCCACCCGCCCCGAAATGCTCTTGATCTCCGAAACATCCCTGAACCTGTCTGCCCCTTCATCCTGCAAACGCGCCAGTTCCCCCAAGCTGAAAAGCTGATAGATAAAGGCTCCCATAAAAAGCAGAACCACCGCCATAAACCCACCCATCAACTTTTTCCCTATGGGAATGTCTTCCATGCGCATAACCTTCTCCTTAAATGTGAAGGGAAATTTTGTTGTTTCACCCCCTATTTAGCAAAGATGGCTTGATAAATGTCAATTATATTCTACACTATAACAAAACATACACTATATAGAGTCCGCTAGTTATTTCTAATCACCAATACCTCCTATTTGGGTGGGGAATACCCTGTTTCCTAACCCAATAGTACCACCAAACTGAGCCATCAGTCGCCAACGCACCGTTATTTCCCCCGCGATGGCAAACCGATGTTGCAACCTCAAGCAATTTATTTTACAAATCTGGTTTGTACACCATCAGATAGAAGATTACCAAAACCGAAAGAAAGGCAGGCCATCCCAAAATGAACCAGATACGGAAATAGCGGTAATAGAGAGGGGGTAACTGTTCCCCATGGGCCACGGCATAAGCGGCCATCTTTCCCATACGAATTTGCAACCAAACCACTGGCAACCAGCACACACCAATCAACACATAAAGTCCCAATACCACCCATAACCAGCGGGAGGTGGGCGCGTAATTTAAAATCCACACCATCCACCCGCCGCTCACCACCTGCACCACCGCCGCCGGGGCAGTAAACAGCCAGTCAGCCCATACCACACTCCTGGAGACAGCCGCGATAGCCCGCACATCCCCACTGAAATGGGCCATGGTCATGTGAAATGCGGTTCCCAGCCCGGTGCCAAACAACAAGGTGGCACTGATGATATGAACGAGTTTGACCAGTTGATATTCCATCCTATTTCTCCAGGACCATCATCATGGCCAGAGCTGCCATGAGGGGAATATTTTTGGTCAACGGGGCAAAGGGGTGGAGGAGAAATTCGGGCAAAAACCAAAGAATGAGAAGGGAAAAGATCATGGTCACCCCAATCTGAATCCCTCCCACCAGGCGGGCACGCACCCCCAACAGGAGTAATCCTCCCAAGAGTATGTCCAGCATGGAGGCCCCATACAGCAGAAAATCCGCCCACCATCCAGTGGCCCCCATTCTGGCCAGCAGTTCATAGCCCATGCGATTGGTCTCCGTCACCAACAGGGGTAACAGACCGGAAACCATCCAGAACAAACCCAATGCCCAGCGCAAGGGCAACCGCAACAGGGAAAAGCGAGCCTCCCACACATCCCCCTGGGTGGCCGGTTCCAGCCCCAACGCCACCGGTAAAGGTTTGGGAGGTGTTCCATGGGTGTGGCCTGCCGTAGCAAGATTATCCCCCATGAGCATCACCAGGGATTCACTGTTCATGGGTCCCAACGGCAACCGGTCACCCAACCAGCCGGAAAGGCGCAGCATAAAAATGGGAACCGGAATAAAAATACCCCCAGACAGCCCCAACCAACGACGCAAGGCCAAGGTCAACTCATCCGTTGTCATGGGAGAAGGACCGACAGCCTCCAGCCAGGCCGGTGCAGATTCCCGATGATCCACCAAATCCACAATCATGGCGGTGAGATCATTCACATGCACCGGTTGGACCCGCCACTCCCCCTTTCCTAAGCGGGGCATCAGAGGAAAGGAGGCCATGCCAGCAAACAAACCATGACTCCCGCCCCCACGACCAACCACCAGAGAAGGACGCACCACACTCCATCGCATGATTTTTCCTTGGGGATCCAACTCTGCCAAAAAGGCATCCGCCTTTCCCTTGGTTCGATAATAGCAAGTCGCCCCCGCTGGATCGGCCCCCAAGGCTGAAATTTGAATCACTTGCGGAATTTTCATCTCATAACAGGCTTGAAAAAGGGCCATGGGTCCGGTGGTATGGACAGCCATCATCCGGTTGCTCGCCTGATCTCCAATCACCCCAACCGTATTGATCACCACCTCCATCCCCTGCAAACAACCTCGCCAAGCGATACCATCCCCCTTGGTAAAATCCAGGGTCACCACATGAACCCCTGGGATGGCCCGACGAATTTTTTCCCCATTGCGCCCCGCCACCGTCACCTGATGGCCTGCCGCCAAAAATGCATGAGCCAATCGCCCACCAATGAAACCACCGCCCACAATTAAAATATTCATCACTCTGCCCCTGGTTGATGGCTGGGATCCGACCTACCCTTTCCCAGAAGACAGCAAGAGGCATTCCATTTTGTATCTTATTCATAATCCTTGCATTTATCTTTCACCTGTTGGAATAATGTTCACCGAGTTAACACCCCGACCAGGGGGCGTGTTAACTCTGGTTGATACCTGTCCCACCGCCATTCTGGAAAGCCATTCCCATGTCCTCCTTGCAAGGACTCTACACCCTCTCTTTGGGAACCACCCTGTTGGCCTGTGCCTTGTTGTCCCTGCTCCTTTGGCAACGGGCGGGGATGGTTGCCGGGGTCTATCCATTAATTCGTTTTCTTTTGGGAACCCTGGTGGGTATCGGCGGCTTCGCCCTTGTTTCCATCCCAGGCGCGCCAACCTGGTTGTGGGGAGAAAGGTTGATCTCCCTCTCCCCGGTGGTGGGTGTGTTGTTCATCCACTTTACCTACCATTTTACCACCGGTGGGAAACCCTCATGGATCGGGTTTGCCTATTTGCTGGCAGGGGGTGTCACCCTTTGGAGTTGGCAGCAAGGTATCGGCTCCCCCCTCTACCATGAAGGAATGCCAGCCACCATTCAACTCTCCCCCTCCGGTTGGTTGCTGGTGGTGGCCACCCTGCTTTCCACCCTTCCTGGCCATCTTCGTTTACTCCTCTCTCTCAAAAACGCCACGCCCTTGCTGCGGCGGCAAACCCTGGCTTTGCTGGCCGCATCTTTGTGGGGATTGGTGGCCATTGCTGGCTTTTTCCTGCCCTCTCTTGGTTTTGGCCATTTTCCCCATTTGGTCTTGCTGCTGCCTGGCTACCCCATTCTTTTGGTCTACGGTCTGCTGCGCTACCGGCTGATGGCGGTGAATATTTGGGCCAGACAGGCGGTGATATGGTTTTTATTGACCATCCCCCCCATTGGCGTGGGTTTGGGAGTGCTTGTCCTGATGGCCGCCCCCGATGAATCCCCCCTGTCCATCCAGGTGTTGGCCAGCCAGTTTTTCACCTTGATCCTGGCCTTGCTGCTGGTGGATTCCATGCGTCGCTGGGCAGACCGCCTGGTGTTCCCTGGTGGGTATCTGAATCGCTGGAACCCTGAGGCATGGAACCAACGCCTTTCCCAGGCCCCGGATGCCCCCACCCTGGCCGCCACCGCCCAACAACTCATATCACAACACCTGAACATGGAGGTGGCGGTTTATCTCTCCCCGCCGCAACCATCCCAAGAGACCCCCTCTTCCCCTCCCGCCATTTATTGTTTTAAACAGGACTGCCACTGGACCCACACCCTGCAAGGTTGGCAACAAGCCCCGCCCGGTCCCCGACTGGCCGCCGATCTCTTCGGTCGCTTGATCACCACCGCCGCCAGCCGTCTGGAACAAACCAGGGTGGCGGCTGAGCTGGCCCGGCATCAGGAAAAACAGGCACACCTGGCGGAATTGGGGGTGCTGGCCGCCACCGTGGCCCACGAATTGCGCAATCCTTTGAACATTGTGGCCATCTCCCTGGTGGAGCTTCCCAACCATGTGCAACAAGAGATCCGCCAACAATTACAGCGTATGAATCGCCTGATAGGAGAGTTGCTGGACTACTCCAAGGCCTGGCACATCACCCCCCGCTGGATCTCTCTTGCCGATGCGGTGGAAAACGCCCTCACCGCCTTTCCTGGCCTGGTGGTGACCAGGGAGATACCCGAGTCTCTCTCCCTGTATGCCGACCCCTTACGCTTGCAACAAGTTTTCGCCAATCTGCTGGCCAACGCCCAAGCTGCTCTGTCCACCCAGGATCCCCCCTGCACAGGTGCCCAGGTGGCCGTTTCAGTGGCCATCCATGAGAACTATTGCCACCTCTTTCTGTGCAACCAGGGACATCCCATTCCAACAGAATTACAGGAACGCATATTTCTCCCCTTTGTCTCCCGCGCCGAGGGCGGAACCGGTCTGGGATTGGCCATTGTGGCCCGCATCATGGAGGCCCATGGGGGAAAGATTGGGTTGGCGCAACAACCCGGCTGGCCAACCTGTTTTGAATTGACCTTTCCTTTACCCCCGGAGGCTTCCCCATGACCTCTCCCCGTACCGGTCATATCCTGCTGGTGGAGGATGAACCCTCCTTTCGCAAACTGTGCGCAGGCTGGCTTCGCACCTTGGGCCACCAAGTGACAGAATCCGCCACCCCCCAGGAAGCCCTGGCCCATGGCAACCCTGTGGATTTGGTGCTACTGGATTTGGTGATGCCCCCCGACTATTCGGTAGAAGCCGGACTGGAACGAATTTCCCACTTTCGCCAGGCACCGGTTATCGTCCTCACCGGCCATGCCGATCGGGAAAATGCCCTATTGGCCATCCAGAAAGGGGCCTGGGATTTTCTGGGCAAACCCTTGGACCCGGATCTATTGCGCATTGTCATTGATCGGGCTTTGGAAAAAAATTCACTGGAAAAAGAGTTGCGCCAACTACGCGCCCGCCAGGCCGGGGAAGATGACATGGGGCTGGTGGGCCGCTCCCCTGCCCTCTCCGCATTACGAGAGTTGATCCGCCGCATCGCCCCCACAGAAATTCGGGTGATGATTTTGGGAGCCAGCGGTACGGGTAAAGAGTTGGCCGCCCGTGCCCTGCACCAACTCAGCCCGCGACGAAATGCCCCCTTCGTGGCCGTCCACTGTGGAGCCATCCCGGAAGAGTTGCTGGAAAGCGAACTTTTTGGCCACCTGAAAGGAAGTTTTACCGGGGCCGATCGTAACCGGATTGGCGTTCTGGAAGCCGCCCACCAGGGAACCCTGTTTCTGGATGAAATTGGCGAAATGAGCCTCACCATGCAGGTCAAACTGCTGCGTTTTCTCCAGGAGGGACAATTCCGACCCGTCGGCAGCAGTACCGACCTTAAAGCAGACGTGCGGGTGGTGTGCGCCACCCACCGGGATTTGACCGCCATGGTGGCGGCAGGAACCTTTCGGGAAGATCTCTTCTATCGACTTAAAGGGGTAATTCTGCGCATGCCGGGGTTGCAGGAACGTTTGGAGGATATTCCTCTGCTCAGCCAGACTTTTTTGAATCGCCTGGCCCACGGCCAAATGTATTATGCCCTCTCCCCCCTGGCATTGAACTGGCTGCTGGAACACCCCTGGCAAGGCAATGTGCGAGAGTTGCAGCAACTGTTGCAAACCGCTGCCTCCCTGGCCAATCCCGCTGCCTCCCCCATTCTCATTCAACCGGAAGATCTCCAGTTTGCCCATGGGGGCCAACCCAACCAAACCATGGACCTTTCCTCATCCCTGCAACTGACACCCCAAGTGGCCCGGCTGGAAAAACGCTTGATCCTCACCGCCCTCCAGCAAACAGGGGGCAACGCCAGCCAGGCCGCCAAACTGCTGGGCATTTCCAGGGTCGGTTTGTGGAAAATGATGAAAAGACTGGATATTCAGACTGGATAAGAAAGATTCCCCATGCAAGATAACCCACAACCTGTCCTGCTGATCAGTGGTTGCCTGCTGGGCCTGCCGGTACGCTACGATGGTGGCCACAAACAGGATCCCTTTTTGCAGGAGCAGTTGGCCAAATTTTTTCAGTTACGAGCCATCTGCCCGGAAGCGGAAGCCGGATATGGGGTGCCGCGAGAACCCATGCATCTGGAAGGAGAACCACCCCGCCTGGTCACCAACGAAAGCGGTCGTGAGGTGGGAGAGTTATTGCTTACCTGGTGCAACAAGAGCATGAAAGAGTTGCGCTGCCCGCCGGTTTGCGGTGCGGTGTTAAAAGCCCGTTCCCCCTCTTGTGGTGTTTCACCACCCAGCGGTCTGTTTGCCCGCCATTTATTGCACCATTTTCCCGGTATGCCGGTGGTCAATTCGGAGGATATTCAAGAAGACACTTCCCTGAAAAATTTCATTGTCCAGGCACTGGACTATTATCACTCCTGTTCTTCCTCCAAAGGTTGATTCATCTCCTGCTCCATAAAGGTTGCATCCCTGGCCAAACCCAACCAGCGCAAGCGGGCAAAATGCTCCCGCAACTCCTTTTCCAACTGGCGCACCGGTAGTGATCCTCCGCGCAAGATGGATAAAAATCTGCCAGTGAGGGTCACCTGGGAGTCGGATTTCATCACCCGATAACGCAATACCTTTTGCCGGACCTTGGCCAATAACACCACCCCTTCCTCCACCCCCAATCGGGCTGCTTCCATATCCAGGGAGTTCAACAACTCCGCCACCTCTTCCCGCTCTCCTGGTGTCCCTCCCTGGCGCAATAACCAATGATACCGCTCCAATATTT
>JADFXB010000370.1 GCA_015233935.1 Magnetococcales bacterium
CCCCCTATGAATTGATCCATGTGGCCATCCAACTGGATGAGGATGAACGGGAAGCCTATGATCTGGCCTATGAACGCTATCGCACCTTTGCCAGGGAAAACCGCATCGTCTTTCGTACTCCCGCCGACTGGAGTAAATTTATGCAAGTGTGCGCCCGCTCACGGGAAGGGCGGGAAGCCTTCACCGCCTGGCGGTTTGCCCGTGGGCTTGCCAAAGCCTCCCGTGCCAAACTGCGCACCTTGTGGACCATCCTGTGTCGCCATCGCCATCAACAGGCGATCCTTTTTACCGATGACAACGCAACAGCCTACACCATCGGTGAAACCTTTTTTCTGCCAGTGATTACCCACCATACCAAAATAAGCGAGCGCAAAGCCCTGTTGACCGCCTTTCGTGAGGGGAAGGTCAACTGCATGGTCACCTCCCGGGTGTTGAATGAGGGGGTGGACGTGCCGGAAGTGGCGGTGGGTATTGTGGTGTCGGGCAGCGGATCGGTGCGGGAGCATGTGCAGCGATTGGGCCGTATCCTGCGTCCCGGTCCCGACAAGCGGGCGGTACTCTATGAACTGGTCTCCGAGGATACGGGAGAAACCTTTACCAGTGTCCGCCGTCGTCAACATGCAGCCTATCAACGGGAGTAGTCCATGCTGACCAAGGATTTGCTGCGCTATGACATTCGTAATGGGGTGATCCGTCCCCGCTTTGTGGACGGGGAGAGCCGTTTGTGGCTGGAGTTTTGCGAAAATCTCATCAACCTCTATGAGCAGGGGATCGGCCAGACCGCCGAAGAGTTGGATGAAGAGGTGCGCCCTTTATTGGCAGGAAGTCGCAGTCCGTTGATCGCCAAAGGGTTGAACAAATTGCTCCTGGACCGCTGTACATTTCGCCAACCCCAGGAGGAGCATGCCAAACAGCGGGTGGTGATTTTGACCGCCGCCGCCCAACTTATGCGCCAGGAAGAGGTCACCGATCTGCAAAGCTATCGTTGGACCCTTGCCCGCCAGTTTGAGCAATCGGATCCAGATCAACTGGCCGCCACCCTTTACAATGATTTGCCCGCCCGCCAACCTTTGGTCTCCTTTGACAGTCAATCCCCTACCTGGCTCATGCATCGCTATAATCTGGCCCAGGCCCAAGGGTTGTTACTGTGGGCCAATCAGGTGGAAATCACCCTCAAGGATGCCAATCCCGGCCATCGGCGCATTTTTTTTCGCTATCTGCGTTTTTTGCAATTGCTCTATCAATTGCGTCCAGGTGCTGGAGGTGAGTTGCGGGTGGACATCAGCGGCCCTTTGTCGGTATTAGCCCAGACCAGCCGCTACGGGCTGCAATTGGCCAACTTGTTGACCGTGCTGGTGGCCATGAAAACATGGAAGCTGGAAGCCGATATTCATATCCAGGGCAATGCCCGTTTGATATTACAGGATACGGATGGATTGCATTCCCACTACACCCGCATGGCCGCCTACGTCCCCGACAGTTTTCATAACTTTATCCATGAAATGAAGCAGAAGGCTCCCCGTTGGACAGTTATGGAGGAGACTCCCTTGGTGGATTTGGGCGGACAGAACATGTTGATCCCCGACTTGAGTTTTCAACATGACAGTGGAGTGATTGTCCACCTGGAACTCTTCCACCCCTGGCATGGCCAGGCATTGCGTCGGCGGGTGGAGCACTTGACCACATACCATGGAGGGGAAAAGATTGCCATCGGGGTGGATCGCGCCCTGCTTAAAGAAAAAGAAATGCAAAGCTGGCTGGAAAGTTCCCCATGGTTTCAAGCCAATGGTTTTTTCTTCCTGGATTTTCCCTCCGTCAATAAGTTTTGCAAGTTGTTGGATCACTTTGCAAAATGACATTATGGACAGCCCACCCGGTGATAAATGCAAATTTTGCATGGATGATCAATTTATTGCTGGGAAATTTTTGTATAAAGATTTAATCTAATCGGCCAAAGAGGATGAATGTCATGTGGGGATTCATTCAGTTGGGGTTCACTGTTTTCTCTGGAGAAAGACCATGATGTGGTTAAAAAATTTAAATTTTGGCATGAAGATTATTCTGTCCACCGTGATTGTGGTATTGGCTGGCATGCTGGCCTTGTTTATGTTTATTCGCAATCAGATTCAAGAGGAGGCCATCACCAATATTTTGGCAGAAGCACGGGCCATCACCATTCAGACGGAAGGGGCACGGAACTTTATTGCCAAGCTGGGGACCGATAAATCTTTTGATCCCGCCCTATTGCAGGAAGCCAAGGAGGCCATCGCCAAAAGCGGGGCCAAGAGCCAGGCCGAGATTATCCAGGCCGCTCGCAATACCCGCTTTTACCAGACCATTCCCATTGTGGCGGGCTGGACGGTGGGTCAACAAAAAGCGGAAGATGCCCATTATGAATTCCGGGTAACCCGAATTGGTGCCCGCAATCCCGACAAAGAGGCCAACCCGGTGGAACGGGAAATGCTGCAAAAGATGGATCGGGAAG
>JADFXB010000371.1 GCA_015233935.1 Magnetococcales bacterium
GGCGCGCTTCTTCCTGTTGCAGGGACTCCCCGACGACCAAGCGGGCGATGGCTTCCTGAAGATTCATGACCGCCCTCCCATTTCCTCACTCTGGCGTAAAAAGTTGGTCAACATTTGGTGACCGTGTTGGGTGAGGATGGATTCCGGGTGGAACTGCACCCCTTCCACGGCCAGGGAGGTATGACGAACCCCCATGATGAGGCCCTCTTCGGTCCAGGCGGTGACTTGCAAACACTCTGGCAGGGTATCCCGTTGGATCACCAGGGAGTGGTAGCGGGTGGCATTGAAGGGAGAGGGCAAATCCTTGAACACCCCCAACCCTTGATGATGAATAGGGGAAATTTTGCCATGCATCACCTGAGGGGCACGCACCACCAGTCCGCCAAAGGCCTGGCCGATGGCTTGATGACCGAGACAGACCCCCAGAATGGGGATGCGCCCGCTGAAGTGACGGATCACCTCCAGGGAGATACCGGCTTGATCGGGGGTGCAAGGTCCGGGGGAGAGGACGATTTGGCTTGGAGCCAGGGTTTCGATATCGCCCAGGGAGATGGCATTGTTGCGGAAAACCTGCACCTCCTGGCCCAATTCACCGAAATATTGCACCAGGTTGTAGGTGAAGGAGTCAAAGTTGTCGATCATCAGCAGCATGGTAGACCAGACCCCGCACAGCAAATGAGTTGAAAGATGGTTACAGGCTGCCCTGTTGCACCAGATCCACTGCCCGGAAGATCACCCGCGCCTTGTTGAGGGTTTCCTGGTATTCCATTTCCGGTTGGGAATCGGCCACCACCCCCGCCCCCGCCTGCACATAGAGGGTTTGGTTTTGAATGAAGGCGGTGCGAATGGTAATGGCCAGATCCATGTGACCCGAATAGGCGATATAACCCACGGTGCCCGCGTAGGGACCGCGCCGACTCACTTCCAGTTCGTCGATGATTTCCATGGCGCGAATTTTGGGGGCACCGGAGACGGTTCCCGCAGGGAAGGTGGCGGCAATCAGGTCGAAGATATCCTTATCGGCTTTAAGCTGGCCCTCCACGTGGGAGACGATGTGCATGACATGGGAGTAGCGTTCCACCACCATGCGGTCGGTGACCTTGACGGAACCGACTTCGCACACCCGCCCCAAATCGTTGCGTCCCAGATCCACCAGCATGATGTGTTCGGCCAGTTCTTTGGGATCGGCGAGCAACTCTAGTTCCAGTGCCTTGTCTTCCTCTTCGTTGCGTCCGCGCCGACGGGTTCCGGCAATGGGGCGCACGATGGCGGTGGAACCATCCAAGCGCACCAAAATTTCCGGGCTGGCCCCCACCAGGTAGAGATCATTCAATTTGAGGAAAAAGAGGTAGGGAGAGGGATTGATGGCCCGCAAGGCGCGATAGAGTTGAAAGGGTGGATGGGCAAAGGGGATGGAGAGGCGTTGAGAGAGAACAACCTGCATGATATCCCCGGCCAGGATATAATCTTTGGCCTTGCGCACCGCCTCTTCAAAGGCAGCCCGTTTCATTTCCGGTTGAAAATCGCACTCCCGCACTTCCGGGGCATGGCTGCGGGGCAGAGCGGGCGGATTTTCCCGCAAGAGGGTAGCCAACCGTTGGATGGTATCCACCGAGCGTTGGTAGACCACTTCCAGGGGTTCATCGCCGTTGATAAAGGCGTTGGCCAATATTTTGATGCGTCCCAGGAGGTTGTCGAAGACGATCAAGGTATCGGAGATGAGAAAGCAGGCATCGGGGATACCCAGGGTATCCGGGTTGTCATCGGGAATTTTTTCAAAGCAGCGTACCAGGTCGTAGCCGATATAGCCGACGGCTCCGCCGTGGAAGGGTGGCAGACCTTCCAGTTGGACGGGTTGGTAGTGGGCCATGATGTTTTTCAGGTAGCGCAGGGGGCGGTCGGTTTGTAGCCGTTCCACGGAGCCGTCCTGGCGGGTGATTTCCACCATGGAGCCTTTGACTTGGAAGCGCAGGCGTGGATTGAGTCCGATGATGCTGTATCGCCCCCATCGTTCGCCGCCGGTGGCGGATTCCAGCAGGAATGCGTAGGGTTCCTGGTGGGCCGCTTTGAGGAAAGCGGAGACTGGGGTATCCATATCGGCCAGGATTTCCTGGAAGACTGGGATGAGGTTGCCTTGTTTGGCCAAGGCCGCGAACTCAGCAAGGTTGGGTGTGATCACGTCAGACGCTCTCCCGAAAGAAGCGAAGGCCAAGGTAATTGCCTAACCAAGGAAATTTACCACCTGTTGACGAGAGAATCACCTGTTGAAGAGGCCCATCCCAAAAAAAGTAACCACCCCCCATTTTCTCCACTTGACTTGCCCGCGCCCAATCTACTAACATTCGGGCTTCTTTACGGGGCCATAGCTCAGCTGGGAGAGCGCTTGAATGGCATTCAAGAGGTCGGCGGTTCGATCCCGCCTGGCTCCACCATTTAGAAATATAAGAACGCTATCTGTCCAAAAGCCACCTCCCAGGG
>JADFXB010000372.1 GCA_015233935.1 Magnetococcales bacterium
AACGGGCCGGACTGCCAGAAGATGGCTGGTTGCAAGGGGCCTCGGTGCAAATTTTTACCAGTCGCATCTACTCTGCTCCCTTCAAGTCGGAATGAAAAGGTGTTCAAACGGTTGGGGGGAAACAAGGGTAAAGGGTCTGTAGGGCTTGCCTTTGCCCCCCATGGGGTGGCCATGGCTTGGCTTGCGCGGGGGGGACAGGGTGAGCCTCTGTTGCAGGCCATGGACTTTGCCACTTCAAGCGATGAAATGGCCTCCTGGGTTGGTCGTTGGAAGTTGCAACGGCTGCCTGCCGTGGCGGTGATCCATCCTGGAAATTATCCATTATTAACCATCAATCCGCCTGCCGAAATTCCCCGCAACGAGTGGTCTGACCATTGCCGCTGGGCCATTGCCAGCCGTTTGGATTTTCCCGTGGAAGAGGCGGTGGTGGACTTATTTGAATCCCCTCTCGTGGGCCATTCCCCCATGCTCTATGTGGCCGCCTGTCCCCGTTCCCAGGTGTTGGATTGGCTGAACCTTTGTCAAAAACATCGTTTTTCCCTGCAAACCATGGGTATTTGGGAGCTGGCCTTGGCGGGAGTGGCCAATTTGTTTGATTCCACCCGTCAGCCCATGGGAATTCTCTATCTGGACCAGCAGGTAACCCTGTTATTGATTATTGAGGATGGTCTGGTGCAACTGGTGCGGCGATTAATTCCCGGTCTGCCGGTGGCCGGTGTGGAAGAGGAACTCTTGCGGGAGATCAAAAGAGGGGTGGCCTTTTTTGAAGAACGAAGCCGTCATCGTGCCCTCTCCCGTGTGCTGCTGCTCTCTCCCTTTTGGCATCTGCCAGATTTTCAAAACAGGTTGGATCAATATCTGCAATTGCCGGTGGTTACTTGGTCAGAGATGGCAGGCCCCTTGTTTGCCTCGGCGGATCAACGGCATATCATTGGTTGCCTGCCCGCCATCGGTGCCGCTTGGCGGCGGGAGCTGGCCTCATGATGCGCCAGGAGGTCAATTTTTTACAGCCTGGTTTGCGGCCTGCTGCCTCCCCATGGCGGTGGAGGTTGGCGGCAGGGGTCTGTTTATTGCTGGCAGGCGTTCTGTTTCTTTATCAACTTCAACAGGAGGTGGAGGTGTTGCGGCAGGAGGTGGCACTCCTGAATCAACAAGTGACGGCAGGCAAGCAGAAGGTACAGGGGATTAAAATTTCTCCATTGGTGGAAGCCGTGGCCCTCAATGGCAAAACCATGGAAACCTTCAATGCCATCGCCAACCATACTTTAGCCGGAGTGTGGTTGACCCGTATGCAGGTGACGGCAGGGTGGGTCACTCTGGAAGGACGCACCACCCAAGCCAGCAAACCTTTGGACTATGTGCGTAGCTTGGGGGAGAATCCCGCCTTTGCCCGTGGCTGGCGTTTTTCTTCGGTGGCGGTTACACCAGCCACCGATGACAAAAACAGCTTTAACTTTCAGGTAACCGGGGAGAGGGTGCCATGAAGGCCATCTCCTTATCCAAGCGGGAAAAATGGCTGGCAGGATGGATCGTTTTTCTATTGCTTTTGTGGGGGTTGGACGGTCACTATCGGGCATTGTCCGAACAACGCCAATCTTTGCAGCAACAGGCCAGCCTGTTACGAGACAGCCTGCAACACATTCGCCAAATTCCGTTGCCAGAGATAAACTCCCAGAGTGCTGGTGACCCCATGCCCTTAGTGCTGGCCCCGCCCCGTATGCGTCTGCAAAGTTTGGCGGTGGAAAAGGGCAAACCTGCTGAACGGGAGGTGGTAACCCTGGTGATGACTGGCAAATTTACGGATTTTAAAAGTTTTTTACACAAGCTGATGGCAACAGGCAGTGACTGGACTCTGTTGGAGGTGGATTATCGAGTCAAAACCCATCCCCAGGCAGAAATTCGTCTGCGTCTGCAAAAGCCTTTGCCACCCTTGTAAGCTCAGGTGCGTGGCAGAAAGAGGGCAAAGAGTGCTCCACCCTGGGGACGATTGCCCGCCCGGTGGCCCCAGCCATTCAATTGACAAACCGCCCGCACAATGGTCAGTCCCAATCCTCGTCCACCCGCTCCGGTGGTGGTGCGGGAACTTTCGGTCAACAGTTCAAAGATGCTCTCTTCCTCACCCGTTGGTATGCCTGGCCCCTGGTCCAACACCTGAATGGTGATTCCATCCACTTCCTGGCGCACCACCAATTCCACCACCCCTTGAGACGGGGTGAAACGGCGGGCATTCTCCAGCAGTTGTTCTACTGCCATGAGCAGTTGGCTTTCATCAAACCAGGCCACTACTTCCCCTTCCTGGCGGTAGCGAACCTCTTTTTGCTCTGCCAAAAAGAGGGGACGCATCCTCTCCAGCAGGGCACGAAGCAGGGATTCAGGGGATTCCTGGCGCATTTGCTGCTGGACATTACCTATTTCCAGATTGGCCAGGGTTTCAATTTGTTCCACAAAGCGCAAAAAGGTGGATTGGGTTT
>JADFXB010000373.1 GCA_015233935.1 Magnetococcales bacterium
CATCCAGATCCATGGCCTCTTCATCCACTTTGTCGGAGGTGGCCAGATTCAGGGTGGCATCTGCCGTGGGATCGCCCGGTTTGCCCGGCTCATCGTCCCAGTTGGGTTGATCCTTCAGGACCGGGGGAACCGCGTCCTCCTCCTCCACCTGTTCATCCAGAAACTCTTCCAGGGAGGAGATAATCTCATCCATGGAGGGCACATCCTTGCTTTCCTTGGATGATTTTTGGGGGGGATTGCTATTGGAGTTGAACTGCCAATCTTCCAAGGTCTCCTCCAGGGGTATCTTTGCCAGTTTATGTCGGGGTGAGGCGTGGGAAGGCCGATCTGCCGACCGTGCCGGATGGTTGGAATTGCCCTCTTTCATCACACCTACCCCATACCCTTGTTTGATCCGGGGAAAAACCACTCTGCCACGGACAACAGGTTGTCAGAAAATGATAGACTCAGCCTGCCAGATCGTTCAATACCTGCGCGGCATGGCCTTTGGCGGTAACGTTGGGATAGACCTTCACCACTTTACCGGTTGGGTCGGTGACAAAGGTGGAACGGACAATGCCCATGGATGCCTTACCACAACGTATTTTCTCCTGCCAGACTCCAAACCCTTCACAGGCCTCCCCTTTGGTGTCGGAGAGCAGGATAAACTGTAAGCCCTGCTTTTGGCAAAAGGAGAGATGGGATTTCACCGAATCTTTGGAAATACCCACCACCTCATAGCCCTTGGCGTGAAATTCCGGCCGCAATTGCTGGCAGTCCTGTGCTTCCAGGGTGCAACCGGGGGTGCTGTCCTTGGGATAGAAATAATAGATGCACCCTTTGTTTCTTGCCAGTGCGTTCAGGGATTTTTCCGTGCCATTTTGATCTGGCAGGGTGAGTGCCGGGATGGTTTGGCCTATTTCCAGAAACATGTTACACCTCATTTCCAGCCCAATGTTAAATTACCAGCCCAGTTTCAGCCGCACCGAGTCTGTCAGTGAGCCGAAAAATCCGGCTTCTTTGACCTCATGGGCGGCCACCAGGGGGCGTTTGACAATTTCTGCATCACCCATTTTGACCACCAGGGTGCCGATTTCATCCCCTTTGGCCAGGGGAGCCAGCAGGGGATCCTTGTAGATCAACCCCACCTCCAGACGGTAGCGATCTTTGCGGGGGACGGTGACGGCCAGGGTGCGTTGGGCGACCCCATCCACATGGGTGGTCTCCCCCTTCCAGACCCGCAGTTTGCGCACCACCTTGCCTGTTTCATAAAAGCGGACGGTTTCAAAGTTGCGATTGCCATAGCGCAGCAGGCGCAGGGCCTCTTCTTCCCGAATTTTGCTGGAAGCCGCTCCCAAAATGACCGCACCCAGACGTTGTCCCTCCACTTCGTTGGTGGCAATCATGCAATAACCCGCTGCCTGGGTATGACCGGTTTTCAAGCCGGTGATGGAGGGGTCACGCCACAAAAGGCGGTTGCGGTTGTACTGGCGGATGCCATTGAAAGTGTATTGTTTTTCTTGGGAATAATGGTGGTACTGGGGAAAATCCCGCACAATGGCAGAGGCCAGCAGGAAGAGATCTTTGGCGGTGGTGTAGTGGTTATCGTCGGGCAGGCCGGAGGCGTTGACAAAATGGGTGGCGTTCATCCCCAGGGCTTTGGCCTTTTTGTTCATCAAATCGGCAAAGCCCTCTTCGGAGCCAGCCAGGTGTTCACCGATCACCACACAGGCATCGTTACCGCTTTGTACGGCGATGCCATAGATTAAATCTTCCACCCGCACCTTGTCGCCCACTTTGACGAAGGTTTTGGACCCCCCTTGTCGCCAGGCGCGTTCGGAGACTGGGAGTTGTTCTTCCAGGTTCATTTGACCGTTGGCCAGGGCCTCGTAAGCCAGGTAGAGGGTCATCACCTTGGTGAGGGAGGCGGGGTGGTGGCGCATTTCTGCATTTTGTTGAAAGAGGATCACCCCAGAGTCCAGGTCGCCCAGAATGGCGGCATCGCCTTTCACCTGAAATTGGCCATCCTCATTGCTCCAACCGGAGGTTGAGAGCATAAAACAGAGTGTTGCCATCAACAGTCGTGAAAAAACCTGCCACCCACCCTTGAAAAATGCCAGCCACATGGTGCATCACCCTTTAATTTCATGTCCCATGGAAGGTATGGGGGCCATGGTGGTTAGTCGACCACGATTTGGCCACCGGGAAAACCTTTGCTCTCCAGGCGGTCCACCAGGGCGTCCGCCTCTTCTGCCGAGCTACCGGTTACCAGTCGTACCCGGTAAAATTGTTTATTGCCCACCTGGGTGGGTGCTATTTTCACTTCGCCAAAAGGCCGCAGACGTTGCGCCAGTTTTTGGGCGTTGCCTTGATCCTGGAAGGCCCCCAATTGCACAAACATGCGTGGCTGTTGTTTGATGGCCACGGTCTTGCTGGCTGGGGGAGGCGGTTCCCCCTTGCCTTCAGGAA
>JADFXB010000374.1 GCA_015233935.1 Magnetococcales bacterium
GATTCCAGTGTGGCAGTGAAAACGTTGCCAGTGAACCGGCAGCCCTGGTCGGTATTGAAGATCTCAGTTGGATTTGAAGGTATCTTCTTACACCCCATGTTGAGCCTGGTGACCTTATCGCTTCTCCCCATTCGCACCAAACCTGGGAGTTTTTGCCGAATTTGGTGGGGTGTCATGCTTATTCATAATATTTTAATATTAAGGAAGGAAATTTTTCTGTACAGGAGGTCCAAAAATGGCACTGGCCACCCGAACCAGGGTGGCACCTTCTTGGATGGCAATGGTAAAATCACGGCTCATCCCCATGGATAATTCTTCCATTTCCACACCAGGAATGGCCAGTAGTTTCATTTCTTGGGCCAGATCAGCCAGGTGCCGAAAGAGGGGGCGGGAATTTTCCCCATTGTCGGTAAGGGGATGCATGGTCATCAATCCTTTGATTTGCAATTTGTCCATTTCCGCCAATACCAGCAAGGCTTCCCGCAATTGTTCAGGCAAAAAGCCGCGTTTTTGTGGCTCTCGTCCAACATTCACCTGTACCAGAACTGGCATGGCCTTTGGTGATCTGCGCTGTATTTCTTCTGCCAGTTCCAATGAATCCAGACTTTCAATCATTTGGAACAGAGCGACGGCTTCCTTGACCTTATTGCGCTGCAATGGACCAACAAAATGAAAGGCGGCTTTCGGGAGGGCCAATTGGGGAATTTTGAGACGGGCCTCCTGAACACGATTCTCCCCGAAGAGCCATTGATCAGCAGCTACAGCCTCCTGTATGCAGGAGACAGGCTTGGTTTTGCTTACTGCCAGCAAGCGCACACTATCTACTGGACGACCTGCGCGTTCACAGGCTTCCCGTATTTGATGTCGCACTTGATGAAGGTTATGGGTGATACTGGCCAATGGGTCACCTGGTGAGCGAAGATTAAACCGGTTTTTTCCTTAAGGTAACAAACTCTCTTGCAGGGTCATAGGGAGAATGAGCCAGGGCGTGTGGACAGAATAACTTTACAGGGGCTGAAGGGACCATGATGGTCAGAATTTCCAGGTGACACAACTAACGATCATGTCGCACCTGGCGACACCCCTGATGATGAAAGATACTTCATGCATGGGTGGCGACAAAGAGGTCGCGCAAGTAAGTGGAGCATGGGATGATCCAATTTGCCCACCGTGATAAAACACTGTTCGCCGTAATTTTCACGGTTGTCTGACCACGTAAAAAGATGCCCTGCGAATAGTTCTGATGCACGGAGGAAATCCAGCCCTCGCACTTCCAGGGTCTTGTCCCGCTTAGCCGGGTTGCAGGTGATCTTCATGTTTCTAATTGTAGTAACATTTATCCAATGATGTAACCATGAAATGCCTTAGTGACCTCATTTGACCTGACTCCCTGTATGGGAGTGATCGCCGATGGCGCAGAATACTACCCGCACCCTTGGGGGCATCCTGGTCGCATGTTGCCAGCCCCTGAACACTGGTCAATCCATCGCCATGGAGACCACTGAAGCCGCCATCTGGCTCAGCGCATACCCATTTCCTTTATGGCCATAAGAAAAATGCGTATGGCGTCGCCAGATTTCTGCGTCTCAACCTCCTGGCCCCATCCAACGTGGATGCCAACTTGGCTGGAAACTATCCAGACACCATCAATCTGGAAAGCCTGCGGGTGGGGTTTCCTCTGGATTGGGAGGAGCAAAGGCAGCGTTTTGGGCTGGTTCAGTGGTGGGGAAAAACCAGGGGGCGCACCAGAAACTCCCTGGCTTGGGCACCTGGGAAGGGAATTTGGTCGGGTGTCCTGGGAATTTCTCCTATTTCACATTGTTAGACAAATAGGAAAGGCTCTCCGCACAGCTTGCGTATGGCGGACCTTCTCCTTCCTTTACAGGGCATAACTTGACTGGTGACAAACTTTTTAGGCGGTCTGCCCACACCTGGCTGTCAAATGTTGCTTTGGCAGTCGATGGCCCCCGTTCTGCCCATTGAATGGTATAAACATCTTTATCCCCTTTGATCACCACCAATAGTAAATATTCTCTAGCATCCTGTCGGATTATGTGTATATAAAATAATTTTATTATATCTTGCGCGAGCATTGCCAAACAGGTATAATTCCTTATCATTCCATAAGATAACGATGGTTCTGTCAAGATGAGGCTCAAATTCAAACCCGTTGATCGCAAGACCCCCATGATGTTCCCGCCATCGGTTCAAGAATTGCTGCCGGAGAATCATTTGGCTCGGTTTGTGGTGGAAATTCTGGAGCAGTTGGATTTGTGGAATTCTGGGGACGTGTGGAATTCTGGGGACGCAATACTTTTTTATTCGTGACGAATGGGGAATTCCGTGTGGAATTCTGGGGACGCAATACTTTTTTATTCGTTGTGGAATTCTGGGGACGCAATACTTTTTTATTCGTGACGAATGGGGAATTCCGT
>JADFXB010000375.1 GCA_015233935.1 Magnetococcales bacterium
TGATAACGGGCATCGGCAAAGCGGGCGTGTCGGGACAACAGGTGTTGCACACTGGCGGGGGCCATGCGCTGGCTGAGAACCTGGTACAAGCGATCCATCCAGGTCAGGATCAACCCCTGAATTTCTTCTCGCAAGCGGGGGATGTCCACTTCAAAGGGGGTGGTTGGATCGTGTTCCACATAGCAGACGATGAAGGATCTGGTATTGGTCCCCGCCACGGTCACGGCGGCCACCTTGCGTTGCAAGCAACGGGCAATGACCATGGCCACCTCATCCCCTATTCCGGGACGAAAGCGACTCTGGAAAAAGGCACAAAGAACCGCCCCATAATGACCAAACCGTCCTGCCCGACTCATCACCCGAACCTGGGTATCTCCTTGCAGACGCAAAATTTCCCGAATTTGCCCGGCCACCACAGCGGGCTGGGAGTAGAAGAGTTCCCGCAAGGGCATACGGTCGAACAGGCTGCGAAATTCATAATAGGCGGAGCTGTCCCGTTCAAAGCCGGAAAGAAAGAGAATTTCACGGGCTTGTCTGGCCAGAATGGGGACCGCCGAGGCACGATTGGCCAGTGCGGTACGAGAAAAACGCCCCAACACCAGAAGAAGATTCCCCCCTCCCGCCCCCTCCGGGCGGCGAACAGCGAAAAAATCCACCCCGTCGGAGGCATAAATGATGGAGCGGCCATGGCGGCAATAGTCGATGGTGAGCAGTTCGCCCTGGCTTGCCTGTAATATTTGTTCCACCTCTTCCATGAGACCGGGAACCAGAATGCCCAGGGAATGACCGCTGCTATTCCGGAAGAGTCCCAGGGCGGATTTTTCCTGCTGATCTGGTTCTGTCATGGCCCGCAAGCCCATGAAGACAAAATTATCTTCCAGCAACCAGGAAAGAAAACGTCCTTCTTCCTGGTGTCCGGCCTGATCAAGCCATGCGGCTTCCTGCAAGAGCACTTCTCGCATGGGGGGAAAATCTTCTACCGAATGGCGCACGGCCTGCAACACCGCCAACAAGGTTTGTTCCATTTCCGGCAAGTGGTTTTCCTGGTGGTAGGATTCGATGAGAGCCACCAGGAGCATCTCCCCTGCTCCCCCTTCTGTGAAAGAGAGCAAACGTCTTTTTGCATCCCGTCGGGTATTCAAAACCCTGTGGGTCAAGGCGTAGATGGCGCGACCGCTTTGTTTAAGAAAGCTGCGGACTGCATCCAGGACAAACGGGGTATCCGGTAGATTGATGAACAGCCGGATACCATCGGGAAGTCCATTGGCCCCCTCCCCTTGTTGGTGATGGATATGGACCTGAATCTCCCCTTCCTGGACGGGTTGGATGAGAAAACGCAGCATGGCCAGAAAGCCAGACGGGTCGCACCAACAGGCGGGGCGGCCTTGTGGACTGCTAAACTGGGCCATTTCTGGCAATATCTGCTCCAGAAAACCTGCCAGCAGGGGCTGTTCTTCCTTGCTCAACAGGGTATAGAGCTGGGTGTACAACTGCTCATGGGATATGGGGGTAGCCATGGAAATCCTGTGGCATGAGGGCGGGAAAGGTTATCGATTATAGCCTAGACTATCGGCATCTTGTTGAATTTCTTTTAATTCCTGGACAGTATAAATTTTATATCCCTCCCCTGCCGGCGTCCGTTTGCGACAGACCACCACCAAGGATTGTTGGCGGCGTTCGGCAAACAAGCGGGCGATGGTGGGGGGAAGCAAGGCGTTGCCGGGCAGAATTTGCCAACCCTCTTCCAGGGATCCATTGCTGCGACGGACATAGACTTTGGCATAGGCCCGTGGGGTGAAGGGACTCATGGGCATGCTCAAATTGGGTGTTTTGGGCACTTCCATATCGGGTTCAAAGTGGATCCCAACCCCATCTGGGGTGATGCGAACGATTTTTCCCAACATTTCGATGAAGGCGGGCTGTTTGCCTTCCAGCAGGATCAATTCGGTGATGCAGGTGGTGCCTATCTTGATGTGGGGATCGATGGTGGGATCATTGTTGGTTGCCAGGAAGGCCCCGGCGGCACTGATATCCTGGGTCATGCCGTGCCATTCAATACCACTGGGAAGCAAGCGCATGAGGGCGCGGGTATGGAAGGTTTCCCGCACGTGGCTTCGTTGTTTCCAGTTGGGGGCGGTGGGAAAGAGACTGGAGACCAGACTCCCTGTACCCACCAGGGTAGCCCCGCCACCGCTGCTTTCTGTGGTGGGCTGGACCAAATCCAGGGGTTGGGCAGGTGGTATGAACTCAAATACCAGACTACAGGCCACGCACCGCAATTTACGCCCTTTCGGTCCAATCTGGGCGGCGGGTAGTTGGTATAACCGATTGCATTGGGGACAGCGAATGTCAAGAAGGTCCGATGACATGGAAAAACCCCTGTAAGGCTCCCTTCCCAAATGGCATTTTAAACC
>JADFXB010000376.1 GCA_015233935.1 Magnetococcales bacterium
GCCGATGATACTGCATCTCAAGATGTGGGAAAGTAGGTCACTGCCAGGAAGATTTTCCATTCTATCGCGGGATGGAGCAGTCCGGTAGCTCGTCGGGCTCATAACCCGAAGGTCACAGGTTCAAATCCTGTTCCCGCATCCAATTCTATTTGTTAAATCAACCTCCTGTTCCGCAGGAGGTTTTTTTATGCCCTATTCATCCTTGGCATGTATCCCATTTTATGGTATGATTCTCATCGGCACGCAAGGGGGGCGTCACGTCAAGTTCAATACCTGGGGAGGTGGCGAAAGGAATTCTCCATGGCAGTTGCGGCTCAAGCCATCGATTCTTCCGTGCGCTTGCGCATGGGCTTTGGGCAACTCGCTTTTCTCTTGTTCTTCATTCTCCTCCTGGTTTGGCATACCCAGGACGAAATTGTCGAGGGTTGGGATTCCTACCAGGATATCCAAAACCTCATGTCCGAGAGCGCGTTCTCCCTGAAAGTCATGGCCATGGTCCATGAACTGCAAAGAGAACGGGGTATCTCTGTCGGATTCCTGGCCAATAATGGCCGCCTTTTCGGGCCAGAATTACAGGAACAACGGCAAAAATCCGATTCTCGCATCCAAGCCCTGCTACTCCATGGTCAGTCATTTCCTGATAATGCTTTCACTCATGATTTAACAAAAAATCTGCAACAACTCCATCTCCATTTGGACGAACTCAAAATTCAACGGCAAAACATCGATAGGGCCGTTTGTTCAAGCGTCGATATCATTGAATTTTTCCATACGCTCAACCTGGATGCCATCCATCTGGTCTCTAACCTGGCCAAACCCTTTTCCCATCCCATCATCAGCAATACCACCAATGCCCTCATCAGCGTGGCCCAACTCAAGGAAAGTGCCGGTATGGAACGGGCCATCCTCAATGACACCTTCAGCCTCAATCGCTTTCGTTCTGGTTGGCGACATAAATTTTTGCAATATGTCTTTGAACAACCCGTCTACGAAAAATCATTTTTACGTTTTGCTACCGAGGAGCAAAAAGAGTTCTTCGAGCAAAAAATTCATGATCCCCTGGTGAAAAAATCTGTCCAATTGCGCATCTTGGCCATCAAAGGGCAGGAGCCTTTTAATGTTTCTCCTGTTGAATGGTTTGAAGCCGCTTCCCGCCGCATGGATCTCCTCTATGAATTGGAACAATTCCTGGCAACAGATTTGTCCGAGCAAAGCCAGAAGATTAAAACCTCGTCGCTGGAAAGTATGGTCTTTCATATCACTTTTAGTGCCGGTGTCCTGTTCATAGCTGGTTTCGCCCTGGTGATGACCTTGTTGGGATTACATCAACGCTATCAACAAGTCCTGCAACGGCGTGCAGAAATGGATTCTCTGCTGGAAGAAAAGAACGATTTGTTGGAAAAAATGCAGGATGTGGCCCACATGGGGGATTGGAGTATCCCGGCCAATAAATCCACATGGAAAGTTTCTCGCGGTTTTCGCCAACTCATGGGGTTGCCAAGGGATGGGGTGGTGACCGCCGAAATTTTTCTTCAGCGTATCGTTGCTGAAGACCGACCAGGAGTTGAAAATTCCCTTTATGCCATACTGCAGAATGGTGGGGAGGTGGAAATGGAGTGTTCCGTCCCCACAATCAATGAAAACCGTAAAGATGTTTACTTACGCATGGAACGTAAAGTGGGGAGCACTTTGCTGAAAGGGGTGATCCTGGATATTACCCGTCGCAAAGAAATGGAGGGACAACTGCGTCATATGGCCCATCACGATGCGCTTACCGGGTTGCCCAATCGAATCCTTGCCCATGATCGCCTGGAAAGGGCACTGGCTGGTTGCCAACGCAAACAGTGCAAGGTGGCCATTCTTTGTCTTGACCTGGATGGTTTCAAAAAGATCAATGATCAACTGGGCCATGATGCCGGGGATCAGTTATTGCAGGATGTTGCCCGTCGATTGCAGTCTGCGGTTCGCAAAATGGATACGGTAGCCCGCATGGGTGGGGATGAATTCATGGTTCTCTTGCCAGAGGTTAGCCGCAAAGAAGATGTTGAACCCATTGCACAAAAATTATTGCTGGCGTTGCAAACCCCCTTTTCTCTATCGGCAGGGGAGGCCCATATTGGTGGTTCCATCGGCATCGCCCTTTATCCCGATGAAGGCGGGGACGTTGCCACCCTGTTGAAAAAAGCGGATATGGCCTTGTATCGGGTCAAGGAGGAGGGAAAAAATCATTTTCGTTTCTACGATGTTTCGTTCACTATGGAATAAAGACCAACTTCAATCCAGCCAGATGACGCTGGGAAACCTGCCAGAACGATATCCTTCCTTGTAGCAGGAAAAAAAATCTTCCGTTGCACAGCCGGTGCACAGGCCACTTTCCAGAATATTGTGGGCGAGAATACCGTT
>JADFXB010000377.1 GCA_015233935.1 Magnetococcales bacterium
AAATGCAATCATAATAAATATTTTTTATAGGCATGAAATCCGACAGGCTGCTAGTCTGATTGTATGCTAAACAAAGAGCAGCATCATCAAAAAATTTTTAGGAAAGAATTAACAAAGAAAGTTGGTCAGGTTTTGCGCTGCCACATTTTTCATTCGTTGAATGTCGTAATACAAGACCTGACCCCTGCTTTTTCTGAATCCTACCTGAGGAGTAGGGAAACATGGGGGTCACCCGACCAACACCGCTTTGGATTGAAAAAACAGCCATACCAGAATATACTGAAGGTACATTCCGGTTTTTCTAATGGAGTTTGCCCATATGCCGCCACGCCGGTTGATCAGCTTTGACTGGGCCCTAAAACGCCTGCTGCGCAGTAAGGCCAACTTTGATATCCTGGAAGGGTTCCTTAGCGAACTTCTGCACGACGATGTGAGCATCATTGAGATCCTTGAAAGCGAGAGCAATCAAGAAACCCGTACCGACAAGTTCAACCGGGTGGACCTCAAGATCCGCAATGCCCAGGGCGAACTCATCATCATTGAGTTGCAGTATGAACGCGAGTGGGATTACCTGCAGCGGTTGATTTACAGCACCGCCAAGGTTATCACTGAACACATGACGGAGGGGAAACCCTACACCAGCGTCGTCAAGGTCATCACCATCAGCATCCTCTACTTCGACCTGGGACGCGGCAGCGATTACATCTACGTGGGCAGCACCACCTTCCGGGGACTGCACAGCCAGGAAGAGTTGGCCTTGGACGAAAGACAGAAGACCCTGTTCCATCGCAGTACGGTGGCGTCCCTCTTTCCCGAGCACTACCTGATTAAAGTGAAAAACTTCAACGACGTCGCCCGCGACACCCTGGACGAGTGGATCTATTTTCTGAAGAATGCCGACATCCAGGATGGCTTCACCGCCCGCGGGTTGAAAAACGCCAAGGAAAAACTCGACATCCTGCAACTGCCTGAGGCGGAACGAAGAGCCTATGAACGCTACCAGGAAGAGCTGCATGACCAAGCCAGCTTCGTGCTTTCCACCTATGACACCGGCAAATGGGATGGTCGGCAGGAAGGCGAGCAAAAAGGCAAAGCCGAAATGCTGCTTGATCAACTTGGAGAACGTTTTGGTTCGGTTCCCGATTGGGCGCGTTCCAAACTTTCTCAGGCTGACTTGGATACCCTGAAAACGTGGAGTAAGAGAATTTTCCGTGCCGAAAAAATAGAAGATATTTTTCAATAGATTATAGAAACAATGACCATCTTGGTCGAAACTTAAGCCGACGCTTCTTCCGAACTTGGCCGAACTCGAAGATGAAGGTGTTGGATGACCATAATCCGCCTCACTTTCACATTGCCTCACCCGACGCGGACGCCATCGTTCGTATTAAGGACGTGGTGGTGATTGGTGGGGATGAGGGGCATCCCCACATCAAGGTCGCCATTGAGTGGGGCAAAAAACATGGGGAAGAGTTCGCGCTGGCCTGGATCGAGATGAACGGATAAGGAGGGTGTTATGCCGAACCATCGCATTGAAGCTGTTCGCGCCCTTCCCGGCACACTAACTCTGGTGGTAGCATGGCGGGATGGCGCGGAAAACGTGGTGGACATGGCCCCGGTCATCCGCCGTTCTGCCCCATTAGGCCACCTGGAAGACCCTCTGCAATTCGCCGCTGTTGAAGTTGTCGATTGGGGATGCGGCATTGGCTGGCGTGGTGATCTGGGATATGGGGCAGATACCCTGCATGAACAAATTCGCCAGCAGGCCATGAAAGCTGCCGGGTGATTGCTGAACCAGCTTCTCTCTTGCTTCCGTTTACATCCCCCTTTTCCAGATCGCGCAAACCATCAATGAATTGCCGGTTCAGCTCCCGTGAATTTGGTAGAGCAACCACCGGCATCTCTCCCCAGTACAATTCCAGCCGCCCCTATCCCTGAACCGATGGATGATGGCTATACTTGGTAGGCTGGTGCGGGGATTTGTAATAATAAATTCATCTTATCCTTGAGCAAGGGAAATGGGTAAGCTGTCCCCTTGTTTCCCAGCGTCTGAGATCTTGATCAAACCAGTGTCGTAAGGCAAGTCCTGACCCCTGCTTTTCCTGACCCCTTCTTTTCCTGCCCATGAATTTGGTAGGGCGTCCTGGAAATTCTCCAACATGGTAATTCATCATGAGTTTTTCGCCAGCACCTTTTCATCCAGATGTTCCAGCGCATTCGACATCCCACGATCCATGGTCAGCAATGGCACTCTTAATGTCAGTGCTGTTGCAGCAATAATGGCATCGGGAAGTTTAAACATCCCGCTTTGGCGCAATAGAATCGCCTGATGTTCGATTGTCTCGTCCAATAAGACGACTTGGCAAGCATCAAGAAATGATCGAATCGCTGCCTCCTC
>JADFXB010000378.1 GCA_015233935.1 Magnetococcales bacterium
ATGATGAATCGAAGGTGGAAATTGGCGGTCAAGAAAGTTCATCCTTGTCGCCTGCGTGTCCAATTGTGATCCCATAAGTTAGAGCCAGATTGTTCCAGTGTCAAGTATTGGGGGGGGGTTATGCTTTTCCAGGGTGTGGAAATTTGCACTTTCCCGTATCTCAAAACAAAATGATGGCCCCTTCGTCCTCATGATCGGGGGAGTGGACGGTTTTTCCCAAAGTAGCCCGGTGGGCATCCCGTTGTTTGGCCATGACATAATCTTTGAGCATGGCATCCACATCGTAGTACAGCAATTCACTATTGGTGTTGGGATCTTTCATGCATCGGTTCAACTGATCCTGGAAGTTGGTGCGTTGGCGGATGGTGGCAATCACCTGTTCCAGACGCTGGCGGACGATATCCTGAAATTGCAGGTAGGAGATCAAGTCGGTCACCTTGTGGGCCACCGACTGGCTGGATTCGGTGATTTTGCCCATGGTGGCAGTGGTAAAGGTGAGCAGTTCACCAAAATGGTGTCCAAGACGATCCATCTGTCCGGCGGCGGATAACAGTCTTTCTTCCTGTTCCTTGGCGGCGGTGGAATGAATGCTCTGCATGAGTGCCCTTTCCACCTGTTGGGCGGATTGGACAATGCCTTGTTCGATCTCTCTGGCAACCTGGGCGGTTTGTTCGGCCATGGCCCGCACCTCGTGGGCCACCACTGTGAACTGTTTGCCATGGGTGCCTGCTCGAGCAGCCACGATACCGGCGTTGATGGCCAATACCTTGGTTTTGTCGCTTAGGTTCAACACCTTTTCGGTAAGGTTGGCCAGTTTTTGCACTTCCAGGATGGCTTGGCGAACATTCTGCTCCTCCTGTTGGCGGAAGTGGCTTTGCCGACTCATGAACTCTTTGAAAGATTGCAGGCCCGCCTGATCCTGAGCGATCATTTGTTGGGAGTTGCTTCCCAGCATGATGGAGTGTTGGCGGGAGTCGGAGAGAAATCGATTGAGTCCATCCATGTCATCGCTGATGGCACTGGATTCCCTGAAAATTTGCATGGCGGCAGCGGCGGTATCCTGAATGGCCCCTTCCACCTGGGCCATGAGCACGGCGTCAATGCGCTGGGAGGCATCCAGCCAGCCGGGTTGATTGTTTTTCCCCTGCAAAATGACCTGATGAAGTCGGCAATGACCATCCACTTTTTCGCTGTAATGGTGAGGATTGAAGAGCACCAGGAAGATTTCGGAACCATGGGGGTGCGGTGTACCACATAGGCAAAATCGTTGCTCCTTTCCCTCCTTTCCTGGCATACGCAGCCAGAAGGGTGGGGCGGAGCGTTGCTGGACCAGTGTATTGAGGAAGCGCGAAAAATTTTCCCGCTCTGTGGTTGGCAACCAATCTCCTACCTTGTTCCGCAATTGTGGGTGCACGGGCAGGTTCTGGCCATCACCAGACCAGGCAAGGATGCGCCCTGCGGCGTCTACGGTGATCATCAAGGCGGAAATGGCGTTGGCAAAGGCGGTGAGGGACTCTTCCAGTCCTGTGACCCACCGATGGGTCGTAGCCAGTTTTTCAACCTCTTGCTGACGTTGGCGGGATTCGGCAGCCAGCTTTTCCTGACAGAGGGTATGGGCCTGTTGTTCCTGAAGGCGCAATCCTTTTTCATGCTCCAGGGCAATGGACAGCTCCCGCAACATGCCGCGCTGCCGCCACCAACCATAGGCAATAACAATTCCCGCCACTCCCAGAAGCAGGATGGCCAAACTCATGCTGTTTGTCATGACGTGCTCCTTAACGGAGAACTTTTTCCACCACAGCCGCCATTTGTTCCGGTTTAAAAGGCTTGACCAACCAACCGTTGGCTCCTGCCTTTTTGCCCTGGGCGATGATTTCCTGGCTGGATTCGGTGGTGAGCATTAGAATGGGGGTAAACTTGTAGGTGGGATTGGCGCGAATTTTTTCGATCAACTCAAGGCCGTTCATGCCATCCATGTGCAGGTCGGTGATGATCAAATTGACCTTGCCACGGCCCAGACATTGCAAGGCTTCTGCGCCACTGCTGGCGGTCTCTACCTGGTAGCCTTGCCTTTCCATGGCAAATTTGACCGATTGGCGTATGGTGAGGGAGTCATCCACAGCAAGAATTTTTTTATCCATGATCTTGGCTCCACGTAATGTTAAGTAATGCCCTATCCATGCCGGTTGGCGGCATGACGCACCAGTTGCAGAACGTCCAGAATAAGGGAGATGCTGCCATCGCCGTTGATGGAAGTTCCAGAAATCCAGGTACTGTTTTTATAGGCTTTGCCCAGGCGTTTAATCACCGCCTGTTGTCGTCCTATGACGCTGTCCACGGCAAGCCCCACGGTCATGCCATCCAGTTCCACGACGATCACCCGTTCATAGTC
>JADFXB010000379.1 GCA_015233935.1 Magnetococcales bacterium
CCAATAATGGCATTCATGGGTGTTCGTATTTCATGGCTCATATTGGCCAGAAAGTTACTTTTGGCTTGGGAAGCAGCCATGGTCTTGGCGAGGGCCTGTTGCAACTCCTCACTACGAGCAGCCACCGTTTCTTCCAGGTGTCGTTGATAACCGTTAAACTTACGTTCCAGGGACCAGCGTGCCCCTAAAGCGTGGGCCAGTTGACGAATTTCAGCAGGATGAAAGGGCTTTCGCAAAAAGAGCAACTTGTCCACAGGGGGAATGCGTGCCGTGATGACCTCTGGCTCATGGTCGGAATAGCCGGTCACCATGACCAGCAGGATCTCCTGGTCCAATGCACGCAAGCGATAGGCTGTTTCTACGCCATTGATGCCGGGGGGCATGCGCATATCCAGAAAGGCTACCCCGAAAGGTTTTCCCGCCTGCAAAGCCTCTGTGGCCGCCGAAACAGCAGCATCCCCCTGAGAAAAAAAACTGCAATCCATTATAGGTGGTGGGGAGGGGGAGGTTCTGCCCGTGTTAAACAATGAGTGGGCCATGTGTAACAGTGGATCCTGTTGCACCGAGGGCAATAAAATTTGTCGGTAGGCATTAAGGATATCTGTTTCATCATCCACCACCAGAATTCGCAAGGGAAGATCAAGGGTGGACATGGGATAGCTCCTCCATAGCCAGTGGAATTCGCAGACGGAAAGTTGCTCCTTTTCCTGGTCCAGGGCTTTCAGCGGTCAATTGTCCCCCCATGGCGTTGACCACATTGGCACACCAATGCAACCCCACTCCCCTTCCCCACACCGTCTTAGTGGAAAAATGACGCTGAAATATTCGGGTCAGATCTTGTTCCTCAATGCCACAACCATTATCGTGAAAAGAGAGTTCCACCTGCTGCTCCACCATCTTGGCTCTCACTTGAATGATACCGGGTTGCCCGTTGCCGTTACCAATCGCCTCTACCGCATTGATAAGCAGGTTACTCACCACTTGTAAGAGGATTACCCGTGGTAGATGCAAATGGCCTATCTGTCGCAACGGCTCTGCAATAACCACTTGGACATTGTTTTGTGAAAAGAGGTTGGCCTCCAGTCGCATGGCATCTTCCAATAATTCATCCAGGAAAAAATATTCCAAAGGCAAGGGAGAGGGAGAGAGGGTTTCCTGCCAGGAAAGGATTCCTTCGATCAAGCGAATACGTTCCCGCACCTTGGCATAAGTTTCCTGATATTCTGTGGCCATTTCCAACCAGGCTTGCAGCCCTAGACGAATAAAATGCTCCAAGGCCTCACGACGGGCAGGGGCCACAGATAATCCAGACAGCTCCTCCAGGGCCATGGACAACTCTTGTTGGGGCAGGCGACTGAATCGTTCATGGATGGTTTCCAACGGTACGGTGAGAGAGACCATGGCATTGCGTAAATTATGCAATGTGGCAGCAGCCTGTTCCGACATGCCCGCTTGATAAGATTGATCCGCCAATCTTTTCTGATAGTCTGCCAACCGTTCCACCATGGCGTCAATCTCGCTTGCCAAAAGCCCGATTTCATCTTTGCGTGGAGAGTTCAAACGTAGCGAGTAGTCTGGGCCATCACCAACGGCTTGTGCATGCTGGGTTACCCTTAACAAGGGTTGAACCACCATGTGTTTCATCACCCCCAGCAATACAAGAGCCACCATCGCCCCTGCCAAAACAACCGAACTGACGGCCACTATAAGGGTTTGTTCTCCTTTTCCGCTGATTTCCCTACTGGTCACCGCCTTTATTAAAAAGGCTGGCTGGGAAAGGTAGTCGCGCATAAGGTCGTAGCCTGTCAACTGATGCGCATCGGCTTTGATAACAATGGGTTCAACCCCCTCTGAAAGGGAGGACACAATTTGGGAAATTTCTTGCGCGGTATTGTGGCCCACGGACACCAAATCAAACTGAACGTGGGTTTGGCGAACCAGTTTTTCTTTCAACTCCTTGGTCAACAGCCTGCCAGAGATGAGTGTCCCCCTGATGGGGCCTTCCTGGGCTGAGGTGATTACCGGCATGGAAACAAAAAGGAGAGGGCCTTGGCTGGTGGTTATAATCCCAGCCACGTGGTCCATAGTTTTTTGGTGACCGACCAGTTTATCTCCAGGTTGGGCCTCTTGCGGAAAAATATCATACTCCTGAAATTCTGCGGTTTTCAGATCAAAATACCGTCCCCAAACCAATTTTCCCATTTCATCGTAGAAAAACAGCAGGTTGAGCTTGGACATCTGGAAGGTATTGGCTTGCAGATTGCCTTCTATATACTCTTGATTATGATCCTGAACAAATCGATAGGTGTCGTCCCACATGGACCAGTCTGCGGTGAACAGCTTTAAATGCTCCAGCTCGTTTTGAATGGCCCCCCGGCT
>JADFXB010000037.1 GCA_015233935.1 Magnetococcales bacterium
AATGGCCACTTTGACGGGTAAATTATACTGCAAGGCCGTGGCCATCTCCTGAATATTCATTTGGATGGAGCCTTCACCGGTGATCAACACCACCAGTTTATCGGGAAAGGCGGCTTGTGCCCCCAGAGCGGCGGGCAAACCGTAACCCATAGTACCCAGTCCACCCGAGGTGAGCCACTGGCGGGGCTGTTCCAGGGGATAATATTGGGCGGCCCACATTTGGTGTTGGCCCACGTCGGTGGCGACGATGGCTTTGCCTTCGGTGAGACGGTGCAGTTCCTGGATGACAAACTGGGGTTGGATGACATCGTCACGGGCGGGATAGCGCAGGCACTCCCGGGACCGCCACTCCTGTATTTGTTGCCACCAGGCTTCCAATTGGGGTCTGCGGCTCAAATAGCGTTCTTCTTTGAGCAGACGGTTCATTTGTCTTAAAACGTGGCGAATATCACCCACGATAGGGATATCCACCCGCACATTTTTGGCAATGGAGGTGGGGTCCACATCGATATGGATGATCTTTGCATTGGGTGCAAAGGAGGCAATTTTGCCGGTCACCCGATCATCGAAGCGGGCACCGATGGCCAGCAGCACGTCACAGTGGGAGACGGCCATATTGGCTTCGTAGGTGCCATGCATCCCCAGCATACCCAGAAAGAGGGGGGAGCTGGCGGGTGTGGCACCCAGACCCATGAGGGTATGGGTGATGGGTGCTCGCACCTCCTGGACGAATTCGGACAACTCTTTGCCGCCATTGGAGAGGATCACCCCACCGCCGGTATAGATCATCAGCCGTTCGGCGGCGGTGATTAAATCCAGGGCGCGTTGTATCTGGCGGGAGTTGCCTTCCAGGGTAGGACGATAGGAAGGAATGTCCACCCGGCCATTGGCGGGCAGGTATTCGGTTTTGTTGATGGTGACATCCTTGGGAATGTCCACCAGCACGGGACCGGGCCGCCCGGAGGAAGCGATATAGAAGGCTTCCCGCAGGGTTTTGGCCAAATCTTTCACATCCTTCACCAAATAATTATGTTTGGTGCAGGAGCGGGTAATGCCCACGGTATCGGCTTCCTGAAAGGCATCATTACCGATCAAGGGGGTAGGTACCTGACCGGAGATGCAGACCATGGGGATGGAGTCCATGTAGGCGGTAGCCAGTCCGGTAACGGCGTTGGTAGCACCGGGACCGGAGGTAACCAGGGCGACGCCTACTTTGCCGCTGGAACGGGCGTAGCCATCGGCGGCATGGACCGCGCCCTGTTCATGACGAACCAGAATATGCTTCAACCCTTCAGCCCGGTAGATCTCATCATAGATATTGAGGACCGCGCCGCCTGGATAGCCGAAGAGGGTTTCCACTTTTTGTTCCTGGAGGCATTTCACCAGGATTGCCGCTCCTGTCAATAACTCGCCTTGCCCAGCCACGATGATCGTCCTTTCCTGCATGCAATGTGGAGCTTTTCCATGTCCCAGGGCTTTTGTCAATTCCCATTTCCACAAAGGTACATGATCCCGGGTTTCAGTACAAAGGCTCATGGGCATTCAGGTAACATGAATGCCCATGGCCCTGGATCTTCCACCTTATCCGAATAGACCTGTAAAGAACAGGATGGTTTCTTCGATCAAACCACTTTTCCCCTCTTTTCAGCTCTGCAACCCAATATTTTTATTTACGCTGATAGATGGGCACATAGTCGCGATGCACTTCACCGGTGTAGAGCTGGCGAGGACGACTGATGGCCTGCCCTTCTTCGCTGATCATTTCTTTCCACTGGGTGATCCACCCAACCGTGCGGGCGACGGAGAAGATGACGGTGAACATGTTGGTGGGGATACCCATGGCCGAGAGGATCAAGCCGGAGTAAAAGTCCACGTTGGGGTAAAGTTTTTTGCTGACGAAATAGTCATCCTCCAGGGCGATTTTTTCCAGTTTGAGGGCCACCCGGAAGAGGGGATCGTCGCCTCGGCCCAATTCACCCAGGACTTCATAGGCGGCTTTGCGCAGGATGCGGGCGCGGGGGTCATAATTTTTGTAGACCCGATGGCCGAAGCCCATGAGGCGGAAGGGATCATGGGGATCTTTGGCTCGTTTAATGTAGTCGCCGATATGATCTTCATCGCCGATTTCATGAAGCATCTTGAGAACCGCCTCATTGGCACCACCGTGGGCGGGACCCCACAAGGCACCGATGCCAGCGGAGGCGGCGGCGAAGGGATTGGCCTGGGAGGAGCCAGCCAAACGCACGGTGGAGGTGGAGGCGTTTTGTTCGTGATCGGCGTGGAGGATGAGAACCTGGTCCAAGGCTTTGGCCAGTACCGGCGATACCACATAATTATCGCAGGGGACGGAAAAGAGCATATGCAACAAATTTTCCGAGTAGCCCAGCCGGTTGCAAGGATAAACGAAGGGTTGGCCCACCGAATATTTATAAGAGAAGGCGGCGATGGTGGGCATTTTTGCGATCAGGCGAAAAGCGGAGACCTCCCGATGACGGGGATTTCGCAGATCCAGGGAGTCGTGATAGAAGGCGGAGAGGGCACCCACCACCCCCACCATGATGGCCATGGGGTGGGCATCCCGCCGATAGCCACGGAAGAGAAAGGCCATTTGCTCATGCAACATGGTATGGTGGGTGACGGTGTGGGAAAACTCTTCAAATTGCTTTTTGTTGGGCAATTCACCATTGAGAAGCAGATAACAAACTTCCAGGTGGGAGCTTTGTTCGGCAAGTTGGTCGATGGGATAGCCGCGATAGAGAAGGATGCCCTTGTCGCCATCGATAAAGGTGATTTTACTGTTACAGGAGGCGGTGGAACGAAAACCGGGGTCCAGTGTAAAGAGGCCGAACTCCTTGTAAAAATTGGTGATATCCACCACACCCGGCCCCATGGTGCCATCGATAATGGGCAGTTCTACTTCTTTTCCGTTGCGATTGTCACGAATGGTCAATGAGTTGGCAGTCATTTTTCTCCTCCCGCTATCCCATGTTCATACAAACAAATCCTCTTCGCCTCATTGTAGCGCGTTATCTACCCCGATGCTATAGATTGAAATATGACCAGGCAGCAGGATGGCAGCAAGATAAAAATTTTCCCCAAATTTCTTTGTAACGGTTGAAATGGGAGAAAGATTAATTATTTTATCAGAAGGGGTTCGCAAGTGGTCAAAAATATGCGATAGTATAGGATGGTTTCGATAATTCTCCAATTGCCGGTTTGGGTGGGAGATTATCTGAAGATTGTCTTTAATCCGCCTTGAAGGGCATGTGATTCTATTCCAATGAACGAAGCACTCACCTCACATTCAGTTCTTAGTTTGGTCTCCCAGGCAGGGCCGGTGGTTAAGCTGGTCATGCTGGCTCTATTGGTGGCATCGGTGGTCTCCTGGGGCATCATTATTGACAAATATCGCCGCTTTAAACGCATCAGTCGTGAATCGGTGGAATTTGAGGAGCGTTTCTGGAGCGGTGGCAACGTGGCCAAACTCTCCCAGTCCGCTCAGGAAGAATGGCCGGATAACCCCATGGTGACCGTCTTCCTGGCAGGTTATAAAGAATGGAAACGTTGGGAAGGCACGGAAAGACAACGCGACCCCTCCGCCCAACGGGATATCTCGGAGATGACCGATCTGGTCACCATCGTGCGCCGTGCCATGACCGTGGCCCTCAACCGTGAGGTGGACCGGCTGGAAAATGGCCTCACCTTTCTTGCTACCGTGGGTTCCACCAGCCCCTTTATCGGTCTGTTCGGAACCGTCTGGGGCATCATGAACTCCTTCATGGGACTGGCGGGAGCCAAATCCGCCACCTTAACCATGGTGGCCCCCGGTATTGCAGAAGCCCTGATTGCCACCGCCATCGGTCTGGTGGCTGCCATTCCAGCGGTGATCGCCTATAATAAATATTCCACCGAATTGCGCCGCCTCCACCAAAAAATGGACGACTTTGGCGCGGAATTTCTCAATATTCTTGAACGGCGGGTGGCCAAGATCAAGGGAGGTGCCTGATGGGCATGTCCGCACAAGGGGGAGGTGGTCGTCGCGGCGGCCCCATGAGTGATATCAACGTCACCCCCATGGTTGACATCATGCTGGTTCTTCTCATCATTTTTATGGTGACCGCCCCCCTGATCAACCCAGGGGTTGAGGTCAACCTGCCCAACGTGGATGCCAAAGCCCTGCAAAAAAACGATGAAACTCCAGAGGTGACCGTCAAACCCGACGGCTCCATCTACGTGGAGAAAAAAGCGGTAACCCTGGATCAACTGGGAGCCATGATGGCGGCCATGAAAAAAGCCAACAGCAAGTTATCCGTCATCATCAAGGGGGATAAAACCACCGATTATGGCAAGATGATGGCTGTCATGGCCAAGCTGCAACAGTCTGGAGTGGACCAGATAGGACTGCAAACGGAGCCACGTTGATACCATGGCTCCTCGTAAATACCTGGCATGGTCGGCCCTCCTTCACCTGATTTTGGTGCTCGCCGCCGTCTTCATGCCAGAAAATTTGTGGAAAAAACCCATGGAACCGGAACCTCCCATTCCGGTACAAATTTTAACTACCCCGGAAAGCAAACCCGCCCTGCCTCCCAAGCAGGAGAAGCCGGTGAGCAAACCGGAGGATAAACCCGAACCCAAAAAACCGGAACCCAAGCCTGAGGCCAAGCCGGAGCCTAAGCCGGAGCCTAAGCCGGAGCCTAAACCAAAGCCGGAACCCAAGCCTGAGCCAAAGCCTGAGCCAAAGCCTGAGCCTAAACCGAAACCAGAACCTAAGCCGGAACCGAAACCAGAACCTAAGCCGGAACCGAAACCAGAGCCTAAGCCGGAACCGAAACCAGAGCCGAAGGTCAAACCAGAACCAAAACAAGATCCTAAAGCCAAACCGGAAACCAAGCCGGAGACCAAGCCGGAGACCAAACCGGAAACCAAGGAGACAAGCAAGACTCCTGAAAAACCCAAGGATGACAAAAAACCCCTCGACTTCAGTAAAGAGATTTCCAAACATCTCAGCAAGTCGGAGGAAAAAAATACCGAAGCCCCCAAAGCTACCGATGAAAGACGGGCCACCAGCCTGGAAATTCAACGGTACAGCCAGGAGGTACGGGACAAGATCAGCCTCAACTGGACCAAACCAGGAGGCATGGTCAACGAAGCCAATCTGGTGGTCATCATTATGGCCAAACGCGGTCCCGATGGGCGATTGACCGATATTCGGGTGGAAAAACCATCCGGGTCACAAGTTTTTGATACTTCGGTCTTGCGCGCACTGCAAAAAACCGACAACCTCCCCACACCCCCGTCCGGGTGTACCGAGTGTCAGGAATTGCGGTTGAGTTTCCGACCGGATGATTTTTAATTCCGGCCTTGCCAGAGGCCGAACAAGGATGAATGCAGGATGGGTGCAACCATGAATTTGTTCAAATCCGTGAAACGCCTGCTGGTGATGGCCGCTGTTATTTTGCCATCCCTTTCACAGGCAGCGTCGTTGAATATCGATATCAGCAAAGGTGGCTTGCAACCCATGCCCATAGCGGTCCCCGCCATGGCCGAGGTGAATGCCGCTGGTCAAGCCTCTGCCCCCAGCGACTTGAGCTTACGTATTCAACAGGTGGTGACCAACGACCTCAAACGCTCCGGCCTGTTCGCCCCCATTGACAGCAAAGCATTTTTACAGGATCCGGTCTCCCTGTGGCAAAACAATCCCAACTTTCGGGATTGGCGGGTGATCAATGCGGACGCCGTGGTGCGCAGCTCCCTCAATCAAAGCGGCGGGCGTCTAACAGTAGACATGTACCTGTACGATGTCCCCCAGGGCAAACAAATGGGGGAAGGCAAACGCCTCACCTCCCCACGGGTGGAAGAATGGCGTTATCTGGCCCATCGGGTGGCGGATGAAATCTACAGTCGCTTGACCGGTGAACAGGGCTATTTCACCAGCCGCATCGCCTTCATCGCCCAACGGGGCAAAACCAAATGGCTGTCAGTGATGGACCAGGATGGAGCCAGTCGCACCGATTTGACCAAAGGTCAATCCATCGTCCTCACCCCCAGTTTTTCACCCAAAGGGGAAAACCTCTTCTTCCTCTCCTACGAAACCGGCGAACCCCGTATTTTCAGTTGGGAACTTTATACCGGTCGTAAGTATCAAATCGCCGACTTTCCCGGACTCAACAGCAGCCCCTCCTGGTCACCGGATGGTCGCCGCATGGCCCTGACCCTCACCAAGGATGGCAACCCGGAAATCTATGTGCGGGATATCACCAGCGGAACCATGACCCGGATCACCAATAATTCTGCCATCGACACCTCCCCCTCCTGGTCACCGGATGGGCGTCGTCTGGTCTTTAACTCCAACCGGGGCGGTTCACCACAACTCTATATCGTGGATGCAGGAGGCGGCGAACCCAAACGCATCACCTACGAAGGCCGTTATAACGCCGCCCCCTCCTGGTCCCCCCGTGGTGACCAGATCGCCTATGTGCGTGGCGAAGGCGGCTTTCATATTGCCTTGATCGATCCTGACGGCAAACGCACCCGCTCCCTGACCCGCTCCTGGATGGATGAATCCCCCACCTGGTCTCCCAACGGACGGGTGATTCTCTTTTCCCGACAAAATGGTAGTCAGACGCGGCTTTACACAATTGATCTGACAGGTCATAATGAACAGCAAGTGGTGATGGAGGGGGAGCAAGACGCTTCCGACCCCTCCTGGTCGCCGTTATTGCGATAATCGTTCCTGGTGTTGGCAACCAGGGTGGATACCCTTTAGGGAAACAATGATCACAATCAGCACTTTATCCGGTGTGAGGTACACATGAAACGTTTGGCCTTGGTATTGATGACGGCAGTAACCCTTGGTTTGGCCGGTTGCGGCACCACCCCGGATGAAGGGGCAAACGCTGGCCTGGGCGGAATCGGTCCTGGTGGCATGGATGGCGGTGCCGGTCTGGGTCGCCCTGGCGGCGGAGACGGCTCCCTCTATGGTGGCGCAGGCGGTGCCGGCGGGGCTGGTGCTGGCGGCTTCACCGAATCCGACCGTCGTGTCTATTTTGGCTATGATTCGGCCTTGATCAGCGACGAAGCCCGCCAACTCCTGCAACGCAACATTCCCAAGATTAAATCTGGCGGTGGTGTCGTTACCGTGGAAGGCCACGCCGACGAACGGGGAACCCGTGAGTACAACCTGGCCCTCGCCCAACAGCGGGCAGAAGCGGTCAAACAGTTTCTCATCCTGCAAGGAGTGAACGCAGGCAAGATCAAAACCATCTCTTACGGCAAAGAGCGTCCGTTGGTGGATGGTCACGATGAATTCGCCTGGACCAAAAATCGCCGCGCCGAACTGTTGTTCCAATAAGGTCCTCTTCTCCCGCTGCCCATGACGGCAGCGGGAGAGTTGATTTGCATTTTGGTGGATAATCCATGATGACTGACAAAATTGGCTCTAAGATTCCGTCTTTGCTGGCCATGGTGGCCATGTTGACCCTGGCGGGTTGCAACACCGGTCCCTCATTACACGACGGTTCCCCACCCCAGGATCCCAACCGGGAGGTCTACCGCATGTCGCGGGTGGTGGACGAAATGAACCAGAATGCCCAACGGGATCGGATGGTGGCAGCCGATATGAACCAGCGCATGGCCATGCTGGAAGGAGAAATCCGGCAACTACGGGGAACCGTGGATGAGCTGCGGCATGAGAACAGCCGCTTGCGTGACCAAGCATCCTCCGCCGCTCCCGTACCGCCGCCCATAACTTCGGTAAGCGGTCCGGCAAACGTTCCACCCTCTGTCCCCCCAGGTGCACCCTCTGCCCCCTCGCCTGCCGCAGCCGCTTCTGCTGCTTCCCATGCAGACAGCACCGCTCCAGTCAGAATTGTGGTGGACTCCAAGGGTGTGGCAACACCACCTCCTGCTACACAACCAACACCGCCGACCGCCACCCAACCGGCTCTCTCCACCAAGTTGACGCCACCCAACACACCACCCCCCGCAGCCAGCAGCAGCGCACCGCCACCAGCCTCACCCGTGGCCGCCGTCCCTGCAACTGCGAACAAAGAAAATCTTAGCCCGGAAAAAAGCTACGACGAAGCCTTTGTCCTTTTGAAAAGTGGCCAATACGACAAAGCCATGCCCGCTTTTGAAGCCTTCGTCAAACAACATCCCCAACACGATTTGGCCGACAACAGCCAATATTGGATTGGGGAGATGCACTATGTGCAACGCCGCTTCCCGGAAGCCCTGGTGGCCTTCAATAAAGTCCTGGTGGACTGGCCCAATTCGGATAAAGTGCCCGCCAGCCTCTTGAAGATTGGCTTTTCCTTCTATGAACTGGAAGACAACGCCAATGCCAAATCCAGTTTGGAACGACTGGTCAAGGAATACCCCGACAATTCTGCCGTCACCCCTGCCAAGCAACGGTTGAAATTGATCCATCAAAAACAGGCCAATCCCTGATTTTGCAACGTCTGACTGCCCCAGCAGTCAGACGTATTTATTGACCATGGAAGCGAATGATCTTGTGTTTAGACCCAAAGCGGTGGTCCTGCTCTCCGGCGGGATGGATTCGGCTGTCTGTTTAGCCTGGGCCAAAGCTCAGGGGATGATTCCCTACGCCCTCTCCATCCGTTACGGGCAACGTCACTCCTGGGAGTTGCAATGCGCCAGTAAAATAGCCAACCAGTCTGAGGCCACTCGCCACCTTATTCTGGATTTGGATTTGCGGTCCATGGGAGGATCGGCCTTAACCGATACCATTCCCGTACCGAAAAACACCCCCGCCAGCGATGCCATTCCCATAACCTATGTGCCTGCCCGCAACACCGTCTTTTTGTCCCTGGCCCTGGCCTGGGCAGAAACCTTGCAGGCTCATGATCTGGTCATCGGGGTCAATTCGGTGGATTATTCCGGCTACCCGGACTGCCGCCCGGCCTTCATCCAAACCTTCAACCAACTGGCCAATTTGGCCACTCGTGAAGGGGTGGAAGGACGCTCCTTCCAGATTCATGCCCCCCTGCAACATTTGGACAAGGCCGGGATCATTCAACTTGGCCTCTCCCTGGGGGTGGATTTTAGCCAAACCCACTCCTGTTATGATCCCCAGGAAGAGGGCGCGGCCTGCGGAGCCTGCGATGCCTGTCGGCTGCGAGAACAAGGTTTTGCCCAGTTGGGTATCGCCGATCCGGCCCGCCCGCACCCTGCATGAACACCTCCCTGGATTGGGTCCACCCCGATTGCCGTGCCTGGTTTCAGGGGGAGAACCCCATGGTGTTGGGGGTTTCAGGCGGGGCCGATTCCATGGCTTTGCTGTATCACACCCTGGAATCCGCCGCCCGGCAGCCGGAACAAGTGGTGGTTGGCCATTTTAACCACCATGTACGGGAAAATTCCCACGAGGATGAACAGTTTGTTCGTTTGACTTGTCAAAGACTGGGTGTGCACTGCCAAATTGCACATTGGACCCCCTGCCAGACAGGCAACCTTTATGAAGAAGCCAGGCTGGCAAGATATGAATTTTTAACCCGGCTTGCCTTGCAATGGGGGGCACCTGCCGTGGCGGTGGCCCACCACGGGGATGATCAGGGAGAAACTTTTCTCCAACATTTGTTGCGGGGAAGCGGTTTGCGGGGACTCACTGGCATATCTCCCAGCCGCAGGCTTGCCCAGGGAGTCCAGTTATTGCGTCCCCTGCTGCACTGGCGAAGAGGCGAAATTGAAGCGTGGCTGACGGCACGAAATTTGACTTGGTGCCACGATCCCGGTAACGATTCCATCCAACGCCAACGGGGATGGTTGCGCCACCAGGTGATTCCGGGGCTGGAACAGACACTGCAAAAAGATCCCATTCCCGCCCTGATGGCCACCAGCAGCCGCCTGCACCAGGCAGATGCGGCACTGGAATGGATGGTGGAAGAAATTTGGCCCCAGCTTCAGGTGGATAAGCAGGAAGATTGTCTCGTCCTGCAAGCCGCCCCGCTGGCCCGTTTGCCTGCCGAATTGGTCAAGCGGGTGGTGGAAAGGTGTCGTTCCCTGGTGCTGGAGGCTCCCCACCCCATTGGCCAGCGGGGGGCAACCGGGATCATCCGGCAACTCTACAGCAGCCAACCCCATTGGCTGGTAGAGGTCAACGGAATAACCCTTTGCAGAGAGGGTGAAAAAATAACCATTTTTAAAGGACGCAGAAGAAAGAAGACCATGAATGGTTGAACTTTTTTCCTGGAATTCTTATCTTTTCTGGTATGAATTTGGGCTGTTGAGGGGTATGCTACTAGAACCTTGACCTTTGAACTTTCCGGGAGACGTGGTTGAACGGTTTCTATAAAAATCTTTCCATGTGGCTGGTGGTTGGCTTTTTGCTGGTGATGCTCTTTAACCTGTTCAATCAGCCTATCAGCCGGGATAAACAGGCCATCGCCTTTTCCGAATTTATCCAGTATCTGGACCAGGGCAATGTGACCGACGTGGCCATCCAGGGCAGGATATTGTCCGGTATTCTCAACGATGGCAGCACCTTTACCACCTACCTGCCGGAAGACCCGGATCTGATGCGTCTTCTACGGGAGAAAAAGGTCAATATCGTTGCCAAACCGCCAGAAGAGACCCCCCTCTTTTTGACCATCCTCATCTCCTGGTTCCCCATGCTCTTGTTGATCGGCGTCTGGGTCTTTTTCATGCGCCAGATGCAGGGTGGTGGTGGACGGGGAGCCATGTCCTTTGGCAAATCCAAAGCCAAGTTGATGAATGAATTGTCCGGCAAGGTAACCTTTGCTGATGTGGCAGGCATTGATGAGGCCAAAGAGGAGTTGCAGGAGATTGTGGAATTTTTGAAAAGCCCTGCCAAATTTCAACGGCTGGGCGGCAAAATTCCCAAAGGCGTACTGCTGGTTGGCCCGCCTGGAACCGGTAAAACCCTGCTTGCCCGTGCCATCGCCGGGGAAGCCAACGTGCCCTTCTTCAGCCTTTCCGGTTCGGATTTTGTGGAAATGTTTGTGGGTGTGGGTGCGGCCCGGGTTCGCGACATGTTTGAACAGGGCAAAAAGAATGCCCCCTGCATCATCTTCATCGATGAAATCGACGCTGTGGGTCGCCATCGGGGAGCCGGTCTGGGTGGTGGGCACGACGAACGGGAGCAAACCCTCAACCAACTGTTGGTGGAGATGGATGGCTTTGAATCCACTGAAGGGGTGATTTTAGTTGCCGCCACCAACCGTCCCGACGTGCTGGATCCCGCCTTGTTACGTCCCGGTCGTTTTGACCGGCAAGTGACGGTTCCCAATCCGGATATTCGGGGTCGTCAGCAAATTTTGGCAGTGCACATGGCCAAAGTGCCCCTCGCCCCTTCCGTGGATGTGGAAGTGATTGCCCGTGGCACACCCGGCTTTTCCGGTGCCGATTTGGCCAATCTGGTCAACGAAGCCGCCCTTGGTGCCGCCCGCACTGACAAGCAATCGGTGGAAATGGAAGATTTTGAAGAGGCCAAGGATAAGGTGATGATGGGCAAACCCCGTCGTTCCGCCTTCATCCCGGAGCATGAACGGCGCAACACCGCCTACCATGAAGCAGGTCACGCCATCGTTGCCAAAATGCTACCCGGTACGGATCCAGTGCATAAGGTGACCATTATTCCCCGTGGTCGCGCCCTGGGCCTCACCATGCAATTGCCCACGGAAGATCGCTTCAGCTACTCCAAGGAACAACTGGACAACAATATTGCCATTCTCATGGGTGGACGGCTGGCAGAAGAGTTGGTCTTCAACCAACTGACCACTGGGGCCAGCAATGATATTAAACGGGCCACCGATTTGGCCCGCAATATGGTCTGCACTTGGGGCATGAGTGTCAAATTGGGTCCGTTGACCTACGGTGACAAGGAAGAGGAAATCTTCCTTGGGCGGGAAATCACCCAGCATAAAAATGTATCGGAAGAGATGACCCGCCAGATTGATGCGGAAATTCGTGCGGTGGTGGATTATAACTACCATCGGGCCAAAAACATACTCACCGAGCAATTGGCCTGTCTGCATAATATGGCCAATGCCTTGTTGGAGCGGGAAACCCTGGATGGGGACGAAGTGGAGCGGCTGGTGCAAGGTATTCCCTTGGAAGCGGCCCTCAAGCCTTTGAGCAAAATACCCAGCAAGCCCAGTGCTCCGCCACCACCCTCTGGTCCTTCTCCCTGGGACCAGCATGAACACGATCCGGACAAGGATGAATTTGGCGAGCCTTCGGTTATTCCCGGCGGTAAAGGCTGATTTAATTCATGTCCGTGCTCTTGCAACCTTTAATGGGGGATCCACCGTGGGTCCCCCATTTGTTTTTGGAACAGGCACCGTTTGGTCCCTTGCCCACTTTTGCCCATGAGGGATGTTTGTGGGGGGTTTATCTATCTCCCTACCCGGACTCCCTCCCTTGGCCAGAAGGGCAAATTTTGCGGCAGGAGGGTGCCCTGGTGGGGCAAATGACCTTTGGCTCCCTGCAACGCTGGTTAGGTGTGTTGCAACAACAAGGCGAAACGGCCTTGGTTCAGCAGATAGAAAAACAACGGGTGGCCCAGTTGACCCCCTCCCCTGCTTTACGCTGGTCCCAAGGGGAACTGACCTTTGAACGCCCCCAAATTATGGGAGTGGTCAATGTTACCCCGGACTCTTTCTCCGATGGGGGGCGTTATCTCAACCAACAGTCCGCGCTGGAACACGCCCTCTCCCTGGTAGAGGCAGGAGCGGATATTTTGGACATCGGCGGTGAGTCCACCCGCCCTGGAGCGGCTCCCGTGTCGGAAGAAGAGGAGTTGGCCAGGGTGGTTCCGGTAATTGCTGCCCTGACTAAATATGTGAGCATTCCCATATCCATTGATACCACCAAGGTAACCGTGGCCAAGGCCGCTTTGCAGGCAGGAGCCACCATCCTCAACGATGTGGCCGCCCTGGCCACCCCTGGCATGACCCAATTGGCAGCCCAACGAGCATGCCCGGTGATCCTCATGCACAAACAGGGCAACCCGCAAACCATGCAAGTAAGCCCTTGCTATCAACAGGTGGTGGTGGAGGTCTACGACTTTCTGGAAAAACGATTGACCATGGCAAGGGAGGCGGGTATTCAACAGGTGGTGGTGGATCCGGGTATCGGCTTTGGTAAAAACAGCAACCATAACATGGCCCTCATACGCCATTTGCGATCCTTCCGTGGTCTTGGGGTTCCTATTCTCCTGGGGGTCTCTCGGAAACGATTGGTGGGGGAACTAACGGGGGAACCCCAAGCCCATAAACGGGACATGGGCAGCCACACCCTGGCCGCCCTGGGATATGGTTGGGGAGCCGATATTGTGCGGGTGCATGATGTGGTGGGTGCCCGACAAGCCTTACGGGTGGCTGCTGCCTTTTAAGGGTGGAAGGCTTCCCGCAAAGCAAAAAATTTTCCTAAAAAAGAAGGTATTAATGAAGGGTTAAGCCCCATTCTTTATGGTAATCAACAAGAGTAACTCCCCCCTGGTTGTCCCCCCCTGTAATGGAATATCCATGAAAGATCACTTGTATCTTTGTTTCCTTTTCCTTTGCCTGTTGGGAATACCCATCACCTGGGCTGGAGAGGTGATTGAGGCACAAGCAGACCACCAGGATGGTGTATATCACCTGCAACTGGTGGTGCGCATGCAGGGCGATCTTGCCTCCATCAGAGATTTATTGAGCGACTACAGCCAGGTATCCCGCTATAATCCAATTATTCGGGAAAGCGAAACCCTCTCTTCAGGCCAGCCGGAGGTGGTCAAGGCGCGTCTGGTGGCGGAAGATTGCATTATCCTTTTCTGCACCCGTCTGGTGCAGGTGCAGGAATTGCGGCATTTGATCAATGGTGATTTACAGGTAACCATTCTTCCCAATGAAAGCGATTACAGCCAGGGTGGTTCCTTGTGGCATTTGGAAAATATGGCGGATGGTTCCCTCTTGTTGCGGGTGGATGCCACCATGGCCCCCAATGTATGGATTCCACCCCTGGTAGGTCCTGCTCTAGTGGCGGAGCATATGAAAAATCGCGCTTTAGAAATGGTGCATAATTTAGAAAATCTATCTCGCCACACCACCCTGTTACACGCTTCCTGACCTTCCAACCTTTTTATCAAGCTGGGTTGACGGGTGAAACAATCCCTCTGTGTAATGCTTCTGGCTATTACTTTGACAGGCTGCGCCTCCCAAACTTATGCCCGTAAGGATGGGGATGAGCAGAGCAAAAGCTGTCGGAGTTTTTTTGCCTCTTTGGATGATACCGTGGCCAAGGCAGGAACGGGTGACAGCCAGGAAGCACGGCTTGCAGATTTTCCTTATTTACGGGTCAACCGATTTGATCTTTCTCTACTGGCCAAAACTCCAGAAAACTCCCCAGCATGGCAAGCCTGGTTGGACTTGGCCCAAGAGCGAGACCAAAAGGCCAGAGGGATTGAAATTGCCAACACCCCTACCCTCGCCCCCCAACAAGACACCCTTCAGCATAAAGTGAACCAGTGTGGTCAGCTCTTGCGCCAACAGGATAAACCAGCCAAAAAGCGGATCCAAAGCCAACAGGTAGCCCCCGAATATCAACAATGGAAACGAATTTTGGGAGTGGCCCCGTTGACCTCGCTGGGCATCAAAATGGGGGTAAAACGCTGGCATGAGGAAACCCATGCCCTTTATGCCCAACCCTTGCATCAACTAGCCATCAAAGGGGAGTTGATCCGTTACCTTCCCGAAAAAAAGGGGGTAACCAAGGCTCAACAAGTGGCTGGCATCCTGCAACAAGCCAGCCGTAATCCTTTAAATATTCCACTGCCAACCCCAGTGGAGCAGGAACAACTCTTTGCAACCTTTGCCCCGGTTTGGGAGGTGGATACGGCGAGCAATGATGATCGGATTGGTGCACCCACCTGGTTTCCCCACCGTACCGCCCCAAGGGTGGATACCAGTCGCCCGGTTGTCTATCACCACCTTTCCCATACCTGGTGGCAAGGCCGACCTTTGTTGCAACTTTCCTATCAAGTTTGGTTTCCCCGCCGTCCCTTGCAATCTGGTATGGATTTATTGGGAGGAGAGGTGGATGGCATCCTGTGGCGGGTAACCTTGCAGGAAGATGGTACACCACTCCTTTATGACACCATCCACAATTGCGGCTGTTACCATCTTTTCTTTCCCACCGCCCGGTTACAGGTCAAAGAAGAAGACGAAGATCGGGAACCACCCTTCGCTCCCCAACAGGCACCCCCTTTGCAAGCCGGGGAACGCATGAAAATTCGGGTTTCTTCCTTGGCCCATATGGTGGACAGGATCCTACCCGTTCAATCAGAGAATACCGCCACCAACTACACCATGATGGAAGATCACACCTTGCGCTCCCTGCCCACCGGGGAGGGATTTCGCTCTTTATATGATGAAAATGGCATTGTTCCAGGAACGGAAAGAGGGGAACGGTATATCTTCTGGACAACCGGGGTTCCCCATCCAGGGGAGATGCGGCAATGGGGCCATCATGCCACCGCCTTTTTTGGCTACCGCCATTTTGACGATCCAGATTTACTGGATAGGACCTTTAAACCGAAGAACTGACTGGAGTACGTATAAACTCCACCACTTCACCCACCCCACATCCATAACAGGCTGCCGCACTCCCCTGATTGATCACCACTTCCACCGTACCGAACCCACCTACCACCAATCCCCCCTCCCCTACCCCCAGATTGCCAAAGGTGGTAGACAAAACCCCGCAAGACTTGGATTTTAACCAACCTACAACAGGCCCCTCCACAACTTTTCCAGGCAAACCAGTAATAAGATTACCATAGCGGTCAACCAACTTAACTCTCGCCTTCCAACCATTGGCGGTAGACCACCAGAAAGGTTCAGACAACATAACAGGATCTCTAAGTTCTTCACCGAGTATAGTATCCACTTGACCGGAAACAATTTGAGCTACTGCCGGGGCAAATAGATCACGTCCATGAAATGTGTTGGAAGAGGTAACCAGCCAGGAAGAATCCACTTTTAGTTGCCAAGCCTTTGCGCCGGGACAAGACAATATCGGAGTCAACAAGCCATTGTCTGGGGAAACAAACCAACTCTCCCGATACTGAACTACCAACATACGACGAGAAGTCCCTACCCCAGGATCCACCACACAAAACCAAACACTGCTGGGCATGTAATGGAAGGTCTTTTCAATTAAAAAAGATCCACTAGAAATAGCAAACGGGGGCAAATCATGATAAAGGTCAATCCACTGAACTTGTCCCAAGCGTTGCAATAAAACCCCCTTGACTTGACCAATATAGGGGTCTGTGGAGCCAAAATCGCTAATTAAAACAATCGGTAAACCCATTCCCTACCCTCCAAATAAAAAAGGACGTGTCGCCACGTCCTTTTCACTAAACATAGAGAGGAGCATCCTTACTCGGCGGATTTTTCCGCAGCAGCAGGAGCTACCCGTTCCACCAGTTCGATGAAGGACATGGGTGCCCAGTCACCGTAACGATTGCGGGTGTGGATAATACGGGTATAACCACCAGCACGGTCACGGTTGCGCTGTGCCAAATCATCAAACAATTTGGCCACCACATCCTTGTCCTTTAGGGCGGACAAAGCTTGCCGACGGGCATGCAGATCTCCCCGTTTGCCAAGGGTGATCATTTTATCCGCATAGCTTTTGATCTCTTTGGCTTTGGGGGTGGTGGTTTCGATACGCTCATGACGCAGCAAGCTGACCAGCATGTTGCTGATCATGGCCTGGCGATGGCTGGTATCCCGACTAAATTTACGACCACTGACCTGATGTCTCATGGATCCATCCTCAGAAATTTTCTTCTTCGAACTGCTTGGCCAATTCTTCAATGTTTTCAGGCGGCCAGCCTTCCAACTTCATGCCCAGAGAAAGAGACATCTCCTCGAGGACTTCCTTGATTTCGTTGAGCGATTTGCGTCCGAAATTGGGAGTCTTGAGCATTTCAGCTTCGGTTTTCTGCACCAAGTCGCCGATATAAACGATATCATCGTTTTTAAGGCAATTGGCTGACCGAACAGAGAGTTCCAATTCATCAACTTTGCGGAAGAGGTAAGGATTCCACTTGGGAGCGGCATCTTCTCCACGCATTTCCTGGATGGGAACATCCTCGAAATTGATGAAGGGATTGAGTTGATCTTGCAAAATTTTGGCAGCGTAGGCAAGGGCATCTTCTGGGGAGACGACGCCGTTGGTTTCCACTTCCATGATCAACTTGTCATAGTCGGTTTGTTGTCCTACGCGAGCACTTTCCACCCGGTATGCAACACGTTTTACCGGGCTGTAGCTGGCGTCCACGGAAATTTCGCCGATGGCGGCCCCTTCTTCGGGGGCTTGAGCAGCGCGCAGATAGCCTTTGCCTGAATTCACGGTCATCAGGATGTCCAGCTTACCGGATTTATTCAGGGTGGCAATCAGGTGATCGGGATTGAGGACTTCGATATCGGGTCCGGTCTCGATCATACCCGCAGTCACTGGCCCTTCCTTATTGCTGGTAAGGGAGATGACTTTGGTTCCATTTCCATGATAGCGCAGGGCCAAGCCTTTAATGTTGAGGATGATATCGGTCACATCCTCCAACACGCCGGGAATGGTGGAAAATTCGTGCAGAACGCCCTCGATGCGCACGGAGGTAACAGCGGCTCCTTGCAGGGAGGAGAGCAAAACACGGCGCAAGGAATTACCCAGAGTAATTCCGAAGCCCCTTTCGAGGGGTTCGGCGATCAGGGTAGCCTTGCGTTTCACATCCCCGGATCCGATCATTTCGATAGTACGGGGTTTTATGAGTTCGGTCCAATTCCTGTACATCCGAGTCCTCTCATCAGGATAGAGAAGCGGCGGGGTTTAATTGCGCCGGTCGTTAAAAAGAGGGACCGGTTAGCAAGACCAACGGCAGCCCACCGTGCCGATTGTGTCTGGTTCCCAGACCGCAGGTAAAGATTACGGTCTGGGAGAACAGGATTATTTGGAATAAAGCTCAACGATGAGGTTTTCGTTGTAGTCAGCGGGCAGGTCGCTACGATTGGGATAAGAGTTAAAGACGCCGGACATTTTAACGGCATCCAGGCTCATCCAGGTAGGAACGCCTTTTTGACTTGCGGTACTCAGGGCGGCTTTAATGCGCAGGTGATCCTGTGCAGAGGGAACGACGCTGATGGTATCCCCTGGTTTCACCAGATAAGAGGGGATATTAACCCAGCGACCGTTGACCTGGATTTGTTTGTGGCTGACGATTTGCCGGGCCTCTGTACGAGAGGCGGCCATGCCAAGGCGGTAAACCACGTTATCCAGGCGGCGTTCCAGGAGGACCAACAGGTTTTCACCGGTTGCGCCATCCAGCCGTTCGGCCAGTTCAAAGTAGTTACGGAATTGTTTTTCAACCAGGCCGTAAATACGTTTAACGCGTTGTTTTTCGCGAAGATGCACTCCGTAGTCAGACACTTTGCGTCGGCGTTGACCGTGTTGCCCAGGAATATAGGCGCGACGTTCCATGGCGCATTTGTTGGAGTAGCATTTATCGCCTTTAAGAAAGAGTTTGCTGCCTTCGCGACGGCACAGGCGGCATTTGGGTCCGATATAGCGAGCCATGTCTCAGTTGGTCTCCCGACTGCAAGGGAATGAAACGGTCAAACTCTGCGCCGTTTGGGTGGGCGGCATCCATTGTGGGGGATAGGAGTAACATCCCGCACGATAGAGATGGCGAAACCCAAACTTGCGAGAGCACGCAAGGCTGATTCGCGACCGGAACCAGGGCCTTTGAGTTGGACTTCCAGGTTACGCATACCATGTTCCATTGCTTTACGCCCTGCGTTTTCAGCGGCTATTTGGGCAGCAAAGGGGGTAGATTTGCGTGAACCTTTAAAACCTTGGGCACCGGCCGAAGACCAGGATACCACATTTCCGAAGGTGTCGGAGATGGTGACCAGGGTGTTATTGAACGTCGAGCGGATATGGGCCACGCCGCTGGCGATGTTCTTTCTTTCGCGTTTCTTGATCCGCGTGACGGTTTGTTGGCCTTTGGCCATTGTCCCTCCTCAACTCGATTAGAACAGGTCATCAGCCGGACCGGTGAAATACAGGTCTGGCAACAACAGCGATAGATACTACTTCTTACGCTTAGCCTGCTGTTTCCCGGCGATGGGTCTGCGCGGGCCTTTGCGGGTACGTGCGTTGGTATGCGTTCTCTGGCCGCGCACGGGCAAGCCCCGGCGGTGGCGCAGACCACGGTAGCAACCGAGATCCATCAGACGTTTGGTGCTCATGGCTACCTGGCGACGCAGGTCACCTTCCACCATGTAACCGTTGTCGATGATGTTACGAAGTTTGGCGACTTCGGTTTCGGTCAATTGGTGGGTCCGGGTATCGGGGGAGATATCCGCTTCCTGAAGAATCAGGTTAGCGGTATGCCGACCGATGCCATAGATGTAGGTCAGGGCGATTTCGATTCGCTTGTTGACCGGAATATTTACGCCTGCAATACGCGCCACCTTACTTACCTCCAGGAGACTTTACTGCGCCTGACTGATCAAAGGTCAACCGGGATGGATTAACCTTGCCGTTGTTTATGTTTTGGATGTTTGGTGCAAATCACCCGGATGACACCACCCCGGCGAATCACCTTGCAATCCTTGCAAATGGTCTTCACAGACGCCCGTACCTTCATTTTAAGCCTCTCAACACACGTGGTTGCAAGTGGATCAACCCGTTCTGCCGCGAATCTTGGCTTTGTTGATCAAACCTTCGTATTGACGGGTGATCAAGAAAGATTGGATTTGAGCGGCGGTATCCATGGTGACACCCACCACGATCAAGATTGACGTTCCACCGAAGTAAAAGGGGACATTATAGTTGGCAATGAGTATCTCTGGCAAGAGACAAACAGCAGCCACATAAACAGCCCCCACCAAGGTCAGACGAGTCAAGACTTTATCCATAAATTCGGCGGTATTGCGACCAGGGCGGATACCAGGGACAAAGGCACCGTATTTACGCAAATTTTCAGCCGTCTCTTCCGGGTTGAACACGATGGCGGTATAGAAAAAGCAGAAGAAGATAATCGCCGCCGCGTAGATCAACATGTAGAGAATGTTACCAGGTGAGAGCATGGAAGCCAGGCTCTTCATAAAATCCCAAGGGGCAAAGTTGGCCAGGGTGACCGGGAACAGGATGATGGAGCTGGCGAAAATGGGTGGGATAACCCCAGCCGTATTCACCTTAAGGGGAAGATGCGTCGTTTCCCCGCCCACCATTTGCCGACCGCTGATTTGCCGCTTGGCGTACTGAATGGCAATGCGCCGTTGGGCACGCTCCATGAAGATGATGAAAGCGGTGACACCAATGGACATGACAAACAGGAACAAAACAAACAAGGGCTGCAAATCTCCCGTTCTGGCCAACTGCAAAGTGTTGGCAAGGGCAACCGGAAGATTGGCAACGATACCGCTGAAGATGATCAACGAGATACCATTACCGATACCCCGTGCCGTGATCTGTTCACCCACCCACATGATAAAAGCGGTACCAGCGGTTAGGGTAATCACGGTCATCAACCGAAAGTGCATACCTGGCTCGATCACCACCGGCATACCACCTGCACTCATGGACTCCAACCCGTAGGCGATACCCAGACCTTGGAACAAGGAGAGGATCACCGTCCCATAACGGGTATACTGATTAATCTTGCGCCGCCCAAACTCCCCTTCCTTCTTCAAAGCTTCCAGGTGAGGCACCACAGCCGTCATCAACTGGATGATGATCGAAGAGGAAATATAGGGCATAATACCAAGGGCGAATACCGTCAATCGGGACAAAGCACCGCCGGAAAACATGTTAAACATGCCAAGCAGAGTGCCTTGTTGCTGTTGGAAGAAGGCGGCCAGCGCGTTGGGGTCAATCCCCGGCGTCGGCACATGCGCTCCAATCCGGTAGACAATCAGCATCCCCAGGGTAAACATCAACCTTTGCCGCAATTCAGGAATGCGACCGAGATTGGCGATACCACCAAGAGGGTTAGGATTGACGGCGGTAGTCATCAGGCAGCACTGTCCTCGGCAACCTGGCTGAGGGTAATTTTACCACCCGCAGCTTCAACCTTGGCGATGGCAGCTTTGGAAGCACGATCCACCTGAATGTTGAGGGCCTTGGTCAGTTCGCCATCGGCCAACAGCTTCACCCCATCCAGGGTTTTATTGACCATACCGGCGGCCAACAGGGTATCCACGGTGACTTCGCTACCAGCGGCAAACTTGGCTTCCAACTGCCCCACAGAGATCAGGGCGAAAACCTTTTTGAAGTGGTTTTTGAAGCCGCGTTTGGGCAGACGCATTTGCAAAGGCATCTGACCGCCTTCAAACCCGACACGGTGGAAGCCACCGGAACGGGCATGCTGACCCTTGGTACCGCGTCCTGCTGTTTTTCCATTACCGCTACCGATACCCTGCCCCTTGCGTTTGGGTTCCTGGCGTCCGGCGGGGACTTGGGGTAATTCATTCAATTTCATCGTAAAGCCTCATAGGATCTGTAGATCGTCAACCGGACAGGAAGGTGGACTATTCCACGATGCGTACCAGGTGTCCGACTTTAGCCACCATACCCCGGATTTCGGGAATATCTTGCAGCTCTTTGACCTGGTTGATTTTACGAAGGCCCATACCATCAATGACCTTACGATGTTTTTCCATCTGGCCGATCAAGGATCGCACCAGTTTGACTTTGATCACGGCGTTAGTCATCTTGTCACCTGTTAGGCCCGAATACGTTCCACGACCAGATTACGCTTGGCAGCAACGTCTTCCGGGCTGCGGATGCTTTGCAGTGCGGCCATGGTGGCTTTGATCAGATTGTGGGGATTGGAGGTGCCATGGGATTTAGCCAGCACGTCTTTGATGCCCAGGGCTTCAAAGATGGGGCGCATGGAGCCACCGGCAATGATTCCAGTACCGGGAGCCGCAGGGCGCAGCAGCACACAACCAGCACCATAGGAACCCACCATTTCGTGGTGGATGGTACGAGATTCTTTCAGAGGAACCAGCACCATGGACTTACGGGCTTGTTCGGTAGCCTTACGGATGCTTTCCGGAACCTCTTTGGCTTTACCGAGACCGAAGCCGACGGAGCCTTTGCCGTCTCCCACCACCACCATGGCGGAGAAGGAGAACCGGCTACCACCTTTCACCACCTTAGCAGTACGCTTGATGGCGACAAGCTTTTCAACGTTATCGTCGCTTTCCATCTCGACGGGGGCATCCCCGTAGGCTTCGCGGCGGCCTTTGGACATAGTGCTTCCCCTTACAGTGCTCAGAATTCAAGTCCGCCTTCGCGGGCGGCATCGGCCAAAGCTTTTGTGCGACCATGGTAGAGATAGCCACCCCGGTCGAAGACGACCTGGGTGATATTGGCCGCGATGGCCTTTTCAGCAATCTTTTTACCCACGGCGATGGCGGCTTGGATATTGCCACCATTACGCAACTCTTTCATTTCCAACGTGGAAGCGGATACCAGGGTTGTGCCCGTGGAATCATCGATCACTTGGGCATAGGTATGCTTGGAGGAACGGAAGATGGACAGACGGAGCCGTCCACTGCTAACCTGCCGAAGTTTATACCGAACCCGTGCTGCGCGGATCTTTCTGGCTTCTTGCGCATCCTTTGCCATCCGACCACCCTCACGCCTTCTTGAGAAAATAGTCCATTATACCCATTTCTCTGTCGTCTTTCAAGGATTCTTTCCACGACGACAAAAAAAGGATGATGATTATCCTGCTCTTTGTTTTGCTGGGAAAAACCGCTCCCAAACTGCCACCAGCAAGGATTACTTCTTCTTGCCAGCCTTGCGCAACACCTTTTCAAAGGAGTAGCGAACACCCTTACCCTTGTAGGGTTCAGGTTTACGATAGGAACGGATCACGGCGCACAATGCACCTATCTTTTCCTTGTCGGCACCCTTCACCACAATGCTCACGTTTTTGTCCACTTCCACCGTCAAACCGGCAGGAATGGGCAACAACACATCATGGGAAAAGCCCAAAGCCAACTTCAATTCCGAACCCGCCACTGACGCCTTGTAACCCACACCCGTGATCTCCAAATTTTTGGAAAATCCGGTGGATACCCCGGCAATCATGTTGGAAACCAAGGTACGGGTCATCCCCCACAGGGCGGGAGCCAAAATGGAACGGTTTCCACTGGGACGAACGGAGATCACATTACCTTCCCGCTCAATCTGAATGTCCGGGTGGAACTCACGCTGCATTTCACCCAGTTTGCCCTTGACGGTGACGGTCTGATTCTCGATGCGAACATCCACGCCAGCGGGGATGGTGATGGATTTTTTGCCAATCCTGGACATGGGTTGCTTCCCTTCTCTCAGAACACGGTACAGATCAATTCACCGCCAACGCCCAATTTACGCGCCTTGCGACTGGACATCATGCCCTGGCTGGTGGAGAGGACCGCAATGCCCAACCCCTGATAAACACGGGGTATGGCATCCTTGGCCACATATTTGCGGCAGCCCGGACGGGAGGAGCGATGAATCTCCTCAATCACCGGACGATTGGCATGGTAGCGCAGGCCCAACTTCAAGGTGGGAAAACCGCCCTCTTCCTGCACGACTTCCACACTTTCCAGATAACCTTCCTCTTTGAGAATCTTGGCCACGGCCACTTTCATCTTGGAAGAAGGCATCTCAACAACGTGCTTACGCGACCTTTGTCCATTACGGATGCGGGTGAGCATGTCGCTGATGGGATCACTCATGGTCATGGCAAAACTCCATCGAAGCCAGAAAGGCTGAACTGACCGTTACACTCGGCAAGGCCCAATCGCCTTGCTTCCAACTACCGGATAAAACTTTATCCACTTGAATCCCTGCCCTCCCCGAAAGGAGCACAGAGGGGATCTTCCTACCAAGACGCCTTGATCACACCCGGCACTTCGCCCCGTAAGGCCAACTGACGCAGGCAGATACGACACAGGCCAAACTTACGCAGATATCCACGCGGTCTGGCGCAACGATTGCACCGATGGTAGTTCCGCACTTCAAATTTGGGCTTACGCGCACACTTCGCGATAAGGGATTTCTTAGCCATGGTCTGTTACGCTCCCACTCAAGTCCTGAAGGGCATGCTGTAGCCCTTCAACAAGGCCCGTGCCTCGTCGTCGGTGCGGGCGGTGGTGACAATCACGATATCCAGACCGCGAATGGTGTCCACCTTGTCATAGTCGATTTCAGGAAAGATGATCTGCTCCTTGATACCCATGGCATAGTTGCCACGACCATCAAAAGACTTGGCACCCACACCCCGAAAGTCACGCACACGGGGCAGAGCAATGTTGATCAGTCTGTCCAAAAATTCGTACATGCGATCATTGCGCAGGGTGACTGCACAACCAATGGCGGCACCCTTACGAATTTTAAAGCCTGCCAAAGACTTCTTGGCCCGGGTGATCACCACCTTCTGACCGGCGATTTTTGTCAAATCCCCGATGGCATTATCAAGAACTTTGCGGTCCAGGTTGGCTTCACCGACGCCCATATTAAGGACGATCTTTTCCAGCCGGGGAACCTGCATCGGGTTCTTGTAGCCGAACTGCTTTTGCAGCATTGGGATGATCTCGTTCTTGTATACTTCCTTGAGCCTGGCCATGCCGTTACCTCAGATCGTCACTTGTCCAAAACTTCGCCCGACCGAACGGCGACCCGCACTTTGCGGCCATCGGCAAGCACCTTGTGAGCAATCCTGGTGCCGCGACCAGTGGCCGGGTCCAAGATCATCACGTTGGAAATATGGATGGGGGCCTCTTTTTCAACAATGCCGCCAGCCTGGTTGCGGTTGGGCTTGGTATGCCGTTTGATCATGTTGACTTTTTCAATCAACACGGTCTCTTTCTTGGTCACCACCTGCAGAATTCTGCCTTTTTTGCCCTTATCCTTGCCCGCAATCACCACCACCTGATCGCCCTTTTTCAGGTTGGTATGAAATTGCTCTTGGGGTTGGTTGTCCATCGCCGACTCCACTCTCAGAGCACTTCAGGTGCCAGTGAAATAATTTTCATGTAGTTGCGACCACGCAGTTCGCGGGTAACAGGTCCGAAGATGCGGGTGCCTATGGGTTCCCCTGCCGTGTTGATCAAAACAGCGGCGTTGCTGTCAAAACGGATGTAAGAGCCATCTTCACGCCCTACTTCCTTTTTGGTCCGCACCACAACAGCGCGGGCAACATCACCCTTCTTGACCTTGCCACGGGGAATCGCCGTTTTGATGGCGACAATGACCACGTCACCAACTGAGGCATATTTCCGCTTGGAGCCACCCAGCACTTTGATACACTGTACTTTTTTGGCACCGGAATTGTCCGCTACCTCAAGCATGCTCTCTGTCTGAATCATGCCGGTTTCTCCCCTTCAATCACCACCCAGCACTTATCTTTGCTCAACGGGCGGCATTCTTGAATCTGAACAACCTGGCCCACTTTGCACAGATTATTCTCATCGTGGGCTTTGTATTTTTTGGAACGGGTCTCGATCTTCCCGTAGAGGGGATGACTCACTTTGCGGTCCACACGAATCACGATGGTTTTATCCATCTTGTCACTGACCACCACCCCTTGCAAAACCCGCTTGGCCATCTCTTCATCCCTCCTTACTGGTGCGCTTACGCTCGTTCAAGATCGTGCCAATCCGGGCAATATCCCTACGAACGTCCCTCACCCGCGCCGAGTTTTGCAACTGGTGGGTAGCGGCTTGGAAACGCAAGTTGAAGGACTCCTGGTGCAGTTCCTTGAGCTTATTCTCTAACGCCGCATCGGGAAGCGACCTGATTTCGGAGGCTTTCATCACAAATCTCCCGTGCGCATGACAAATTTGATCTCAATGGGCAGCTTGGCACCCGCCAGCCGAATGGCCGTGCGCGCCGCTTCCTCACTTACCCCACCGATTTCATAAAGGATGCGTCCTGCTTTGATACGGCACATCCAATACTCCGGGTTCCCCTTACCTTTACCTTGACGCACTTCTGCAGGCTTCTTGGAAACCGGCACGTCGGGGAACACACGAATCCAAATACGCCCACCACGGCGGATACTACGGGTCATGGCACGACGTGCAGATTCAATCTGACGGGCGGTGATACGACCAGCACTCACGGCTTTCATGCCGAACTGCCCATAGTCTAAATCACTGCCGCGAACGGCCAATCCATGCACCCGGCCTTTGTGGGCCTTGCGAAACTTGGTTTTTTTAGGCTGAAGCAGCATGGTCCGCTACCTTCTGTCGATGATCTCACCCTTGAAGACCCAGACCTTGACTCCGATCACACCGTAGGTGGTGTTGGCGGTGGCAAATCCCAGGTCAATATCGGCACGCAGGGTATGCAAGGGCACCCGGCCTTCACGATACCACTCGGTCCGTGCAATTTCAGCACCACCCAGACGACCCGCGCAGTTGATACGAATACCAAGTGCACCAAGACGAATGGCTGAGGTGACCGCCCGTTTCATGGCCCGCCGAAATCCCACACGACGTTCCAATTGCTGGGCCACATTTTCGGCCACCAGTTGGGCTTCCGCTTCCGGCTTGCGCACCTCAACAATGTTGAGCTGCACCTCGGATTTGGTGACCCGCTGGATATCTTCCTTCAGCTTTTCGATATCCGCGCCCTTTTTACCAATGATAATGCCGGGACGGGCGGTGTGGATATTGATTCGGGCTTTCTTGGCAGGCCGCTCGATGACGACCTTGGCCACACTGGCATTTGCCAGACGTTTGGTCAGCCACTCCCGCAGCTTGATATCCTCGTACAACAGATCCCGGTAGGATTTGTCTGCGTACCAACGGGTATCCCAGGTTTTGGTGACCCCCAGTCTGAAGCCTGTCGGATGTACCTTCTGACCCATCTAAATCTCCACAAGATCGAATCGCTTATTCTCTTGCACTCACACCCACAATGATGTGGGAGCTGCGCTTCAAGATCCGAAAGGAACGACCACGAGCACGCGGTTGAATGCGCTTCATGACCGATCCCTGATCCACCGTGGCCTTGGACACGTACAAGGTGTCCACATCCATTCCGTGGTTGTTCTCTGCGTTGGCGATAGCCGACTTCAGAACTTCCATCACATCAGCGGAAATCCGCTTTTCGGAAAACTGAAGAATACGCAAAGCTTTTTCCACATCCTGGCCACGGATTTGGTCAATCACCAGCCTCGCCTTTAGCGGCGAAACTCGGAGATAGCTACGTTTGGCAATGGCTTCCATCCCTCACCCCCAAATAAACGCCGACTTTAACGACGCTGTGCCTTCTTATCCGCGCCATGACGCGGGTAGGTACGGGTGGGGGAAAACTCGCCCAACTTATGCCCCACCATATTCTCCGTGACCAACACCGGCACAAACTTTTTACCGTTGTGGACACCGAAGGTAAACCCAACAAAGTCGGGAAGTATGGTTGAACGCCGGGACCAAGTTTTGATCACCTCTTTGCGTCCATCGCTCCGCAGACGCTCTACCTTCTTGAGAAGGTAATCGTCAAAAAAAGGACCCTTCTTAATGGACCGTGCCACGCGCCACCTCGCACACTTCTAAATTTAGGCCTTACGTCTCTTCATGATGAGACGACCGGACGGTTTGTTGGGGTTACGGGTCTTCTTACCTTTGGTGGGTACACCCCAAGGAGTAACCGGGTTGCGTCCACCAGAGGTCTTACCCTCACCACCACCGTGGGGATGATCCACCGGGTTCATGGCCACACCACGAACCGTCGGACGCACACCCATCCATCTTTTCCGCCCTGCCTTGCCAATCTTGATGTTGCCATGGTCCGGGTTGGAAACATAACCAATGGTGGCCATGCATTCCAACAAAACCAATCTCATTTCACCAGAGGGCAGCTTCAATTGTGCGTATTTGCCTTCTTTACCCATCAATTGAATATAGGCACCGGCGGAGCGGGCCATTTGCCCACCCCCTTCGGGTTGCAGTTCAACATTGTGAACTATGGTCCCCACCGGGATATTGCGCAACATCATGGCATTGCCTGGTTTCACTTCGGCTTTGCCAACTTCCTTGGTCGAGATCACCGTGTCTCCCACGTTCAAACGCTGGGGAGCCAGGATATACCGTTTTTCACCATCCGCATAGTGCAACAATGCAATAAATGCAGTACGGTTGGGATCATACTCAAGGGTGGCCACTTTGGCGGGAATATCGAACTTGTTACGACGGAAGTCGATGATCCGATAGTGACGACGATGCCCACCGCCTTGATGACGGATGGTCATACGACCCATATTGTTGCGCCCACCTTTGGAGGACAACGGTTCCAACAGACTGCGTTCCGGTTCCACCTTGGAAAGGTGGCTATAATCAACGGTGACCAGCAACCGTTTGCCGGGAGAAGTAGGCTTGTATTTCTTCAGTGCCATGGGAGTCGAGCCTCCAACGATTGCTTACGAATTCTTGGCATAGAAATCGATGTTTTGGCCATCCTGGAGGCGGACAAAAGCCTTTCTCCAGTCCCTGCGACGTCCTTTGAAGCGACCGAACCGTTTGTTCTTGCCCTTCATATTGACCGTCTGAACATCGAGAACCTGCACGGAGAACATCTTCTCCACCGCGGCCTTGATTTGGTACTTATTGGCCCAGGTAGCCACTTCAAAGACCACCTGATTGGCCGTCTGCTGGCAAAGGGTGCTCTTTTCCGTAATCACTGGCCCCAAGAGGACATTATAAAGCTCGCCTGAAACGCTCATGCCAACCGCTCCTCGAGTTTCTGCAAGGCTTCCTCGGTAATCACCACCTTATCGTGGGCCAGGAGATCATACACATTGACCCCTTCATGGCGCATCACAGTCACCCGCGGAATGTTGCGGGCCGACAACATGATGGTGGCATCATCTTCCGCCAATACAACAAGGGCGGAACGATCTGCACCCCAACCATTCAAAACCTGTACCATGGTCTTGGTCTTGGCCTCGGTAATCCCGAAACTCTCCACCACAATAATTTCCATGGCAGCAGCTTTGGCGGACAATGCCGACAACAGGGCCAGCTTGCGAACCTTTTTGTTCAGCTTGCTGGTATAGTCCCTGGGATGGGGACCAAATACAATTCCACCGTGGCGAAACTGAGGTGCACGGGTCGTACCCTGACGGGCATGACCGGTTCCCTTCTGACGGTAAGGCTTGCGCCCACCACCCGAAACTTCACTGCGCCGTTTGGTATCCGCGGTGCCGCTACGCCGTTTGGCAAGCTGGTAGTTGACCGTCATGGCGACGAGATCGGGACGGGGTGCCCGTCCAAATATCGCCTCGCTCAGGCGGACCGTCCGCACTTCACGGTTGCTGGCGTCTCTCACCGAAAGTTCCATCATCGTCGGTCCCTTCAAACCGTCAGCTCTTCTTCACCGCATCCCGAACGACCACCAGGCCGTTTTCGGAACCGGGAACGCTTCCCTTGACCACCAAGAGATGATTTTCAACATCCACAACCGTCACTTTGAGATTCTGCACCGAGACGGTGATATCACCCATATGACCGGCCATTTTCTTGTTGCGAAAAACCCGGCTGGGGCTTTGGCACTGACCAATCGAACCTGCCGAACGATGCACCTTATGAGCACCGTGGGAGGCACGACCGCCACCAAATCCATGCCGTTTCATCACACCGGCAAAACCCTTACCAACACTGGTTCCGGTGACATCCACAAACTGCCCAACCTGAAATTGCTCCACGGTAAGGCTCTGACCAATCTCATAGCCTGCCGGATCATCAACCCGGAACTCTTTCAAAACCCGGTGGGGCACCACGTTGACTTTGGCAAAATGGCCCTTTTCCGGTTTGCTGACGCGGGAGGGTTTCATCTCCTCAAAGCCCAGTTGCACCGCATCGTAGCCGTTCTTGCCGGTTTCCATGCGGGCCACCACGGGACAGGGACCAACCTTGAGAACGGTCACCGGAATACGGCGGCCATCCTCCGTGAAGATCTGGGTCATTCCCAGTTTGCGTCCTACCAGCCCTGCGCGCATTGTTTATTCCCTTTCCTCTACCCTGCCTTGACCTGTCAGGTCAAGTTTTACAGCTTGATCTCCACATTGACGCCAGCCGCCAAATCCAACTTCATCAGCGCGTCCACCGTTTGCGGCGTCGGATTGATGATGTCGATAAGACGTTTGTGCGTCCGAATCTCAAACTGTTCACGGGACTTTTTGTCCACATGTGGCGACCGCAACACCGTATAGCGATTGATCATGGTGGGCAAAGGGATTGGTCCCCGGATTTCTGCACCGGTACGCCGGGCAGTCTGTACGATTTCTCCGGTGGACTGATCCAGAATCCTATGATCATAGGCTTTCAGTCGAATACGAATTTTCTGATTTTCCATCCCACCCTACCTCTGGTCGGTCAGCAAAACCGGGTTGTCATTCAATAACCTGCGACACCACACCGGCACCCACGGTTCTGCCGCCTTCGCGAATGGCGAAGCGCAGTCCTTGTTCCATGGCGATGGGAGCAATCAACTCTACCGTCAACGCCACGTTATCCCCAGGCATAACCATCTCCACCCCTTCGGGCAAGGTCACCACACCGGTTACGTCGGTGGTGCGGAAGTAAAACTGGGGACGGTAGTTGGCAAAGAAAGCGGTATGACGCCCACCCTCTTCCTTGGTCAAGATGTAGCATTCACTCTTGAACTTGGTGTGGGGGGTGATGGACTTGGGCTTGGCCAACACCTGGCCACGCTGCACATCAGTACGCTTGGTACCGCGCAACAGCACACCCACATTGTCACCAGCCTGGCCTTGATCCAACATCTTGCGGAACATTTCAACGCCGGTGCAGACAGTGGCCTGGGTCTTCTTGATACCAATGATT
>JADFXB010000380.1 GCA_015233935.1 Magnetococcales bacterium
GTATTGAACCACAAGTCGGATACTTTGAGTAGAGAATAATAGTTGTTGGGATTATAGAGGATGGCCCGACATAAGCGTTTCACCACTTGTTTGGCGGTTTCTATGGCCTTGGGGACTTCTTCATTGCGAAACAGGTCGTAGGTGGCCCGGCAGGCGGACATGCGAAGCAGAATACCACCCTCCGGGTTCAACTGCTTTTCGTTGGCCTCTCCCTCCCAGCATTGGTGCAGATAAGTTTCATAGGCCTCGATATCGTTGCGGTGAATCCACAGCGGATAGATTTCCAAATGCTCTGGCTCCACCTGATTATTAATGGCGCGCAGTTGGTTGGCAAGAATCAGGCTGGGTTCCAGTTGATCATTGAGGGTAAAAAGATGGCAGGGAAAGAGGGTTCCCGCCCGCAGGGAGATCCCTTCCACCGGAAAAAAATGGTCATGCAGATAGCGCAGACGGGGGATGTGCCGGTCTTGGGTGTTTTGTCCATACAAAAGGCGCAAATAGCCGGAAAAGTCTTCAGGGGCAAGGTAGGCCCAGATTTGTTCGTTTTGTTTGAGTTGCAGGCGTTTGGCCATATCCATGGCTTGGCCATGGTCCAGCATGGGGAAAAAGCGGCCATTCATGGTGGAAAAGAGGACAAATGGAAAGGGATCCACCTCTGGCAGGTCGTCAATGTAAACGGGTACGTATTGCATAAGGAACGATCCCGGACTTTCCACCCATGTGTATTCGGCCATCGGGGAGTTGGACAATACCTATATATTTATAGGGTGCAATTATTGTGCCGTATGGTAAATAGTGGGACGTAAACTGCTCTGATAAGCGAGAGCCACATGGATGGTTTGATAAGCTTCTGAACGATTCAGTGGTTTTCCCAAAATATAGATGCCAGGCGGGGTGGTCGGGGGGGCGGATGAACGATTTCCCTCACTGGCCACCAAAATAATGGGAATCCTCTGCTGGGAAGGGATGGCGGATAATTGACGCAAAATGGTCTCCTGGTCATTTTCCCATTGGTAACAATCAAGGAAGACCATGCGATAATCGGGAGACGGTGTAAGGGCAAGATTTTCCATGGCCCGTTGGCAATCGTCGGCCTCGGAGACCAATAAGGACATGTTGTGCAGTAATTTTTTCAAAATCATGCGGTTTAACGGATTGCGACCCGCAATGAGCACAGCCATACCCGTTAAATCCTCTTCCACCTGAACCGGGACTGGTAGCAAAGGGGAGAGGTTCTGGTTGGGCAGGGTAAAGGGTATGACCACATGAAAGACACTTCCCTCCCCCAAAACACTCTCTACCCAAATATGACCATGCATCAATTCAGTCAAACGTTTGGCAATAAACAATCCCACCCCGGAACCGCCAAATTGTCGGTTGGCAGAGGTGTTAACCTGGGTGAAAAGATCAAAAATGGCAGCCTTTTTTTCCGGCGGAATGCCAATACCCGTATCCCGAACCTGAATGTGCAGGCGTCCGGCTTGTTGTGAGGTGGTGTCATCTGGGCCAATGGCCAGGACGATACTCCCTTTTTCCGTAAATTTAACCGCATTGCGCAACAGGTTGAGCATAATTTGCCGCAAACGAAAGGCATCCCCCACCACTTCCACCGGGGTTAAGGGATCGATCTGGTTGCTGATGGTCAACCCCTTCATCTTGGCTTGATCGGTCATGGTCACAACAGATTGAGCCACCACCTCATGAAGATGGAATGCTCTGTTTTCTAAAGTAAATTCATCCGTATCCAGGCGGGATATGTCCAAAAGATCGTTGATCAAACCTGATAGTTGATTGGTGCAATCACCTAAATTTTTTAAATGCTTTTTCTGACTCTTGTTAAGGAATCCCAAATCTTCATCCATAAGAAGATGGGTAATGCCGGTAATGCCATTCAAGGGTGTGCGTAACTCGTGGGTGATGTTGGCGAGAAATTCGTTTTTTACCTGATTGGCGGTCTCGGCCACATTTTTTGCCTCCTGCAAGGCATTTTCCATCTCGATACGGGGGGAGATATCCTCTTTGACGGCTAAATAGTGGCTGATCTCCCCCTTTTCATTGCGCACAGCGGAAATGGTGTTGTTTTCCCAGTAACTGGAACCATCCTTGCGTCGATTGCGCAACGTACCCGACCATACCTTACCCCGTTGAATGGTTTCCCACAATTCGGCATAGGTGGTCTCTGGGGTCTCCCCGCTTTTGAGGAAGCCCGATTTTTTGCCCAGGGCCTCTTCTGCGGAATAACCGGTCAAATGGCTGAATTGTGAATTGACATATTGAATGGTGCCGTTCAAATCGGTAATCAGGACGGCAGCGGGATTTTGTTCCACCGCCTGGGAGAGTTTTTGCATCTCCTTTTCCACCGCCAACCGTTCCTCC
>JADFXB010000381.1 GCA_015233935.1 Magnetococcales bacterium
AAGGCGTGAAATGGTTCCTGTAAGGATTGATCTTGCCGTATGATTGGGAAAGGTGCATTATAGTCGTTTAACGTTCAGCGACTTGTCTTGCCAGGGCCTTGGTTTTACTCATGATTGAACCGGCAAGTCCAACCAGTGGCGGTTACCAGGACCATGAATCGTCTGCATGATCGGTTGAATCCCGAAAAGAGCACCTTCCCCAAGGATCCCATTGGACTGGTGGAAGATTATACTATTGATAATAACTGGAATTCAGAGCGTTCCAGCGAGTTTGAGTTGTGGTCGGAGATTCCTTCCCAGTGGGGCGGTCATCGTTTATGGGTAGTTTTTCATGATGATACCGAATTTTTGCAATTCAGCACCTATCTTACCTTGAAAATTCCAGATCGTTTGGTGCGGGTGGTGGCTGAGGCCATTACCCTTATGAATGAACGTATCTGGCTGGGACATTTTGAAATTTGGTCAGAAGAGATGGTTCCAGTCTTTCGGGTGGTGGTTCCTTTGCGAGGAGCGGATTTGACCCCTGAACAGGTGGAAGACATCATGAATACCATTGTTCAGGAGGCGGAACGGTTTTTCCCAGCCTTCCAGTGGGTCATCTGGGGAGGAAAATCCCCTGCCGAGGCGGTGGCTGCCTCCATGGTGGAAACTGAAGGCGAAGCCTGATTTTGGCTGGATACAAATTGGACGATTTTTTGCCCAGGCTTCTTGTGGCTTCTTGACAAATCGATCCAATACGATTAAACATGCAGTTCCCCACAGGGGGCGGTTAGCTCAGCGGGAGAGCACTACCTTGACACGGTAGGGGTCACTGGTTCAATCCCAGTACCGCCCACCATTTTTTTGTGATTAATTAAACGGTTAGCGTTAAAATGCTAGCCGTTTTTTTGTGTGTGCCCGGCAGGGCGCATGCATTTGGAGGTGCAAGTCCTCTACAGGCTCGGCAAGGCGAACTGTTAGCCAGTTAGCCTACACCAGGAAAGCCGATGCCCTTGCCCAGGGTCTATAAAAATGTGATAAAGTGGAATTATGAAACTGCGAAAATCTCATTTAAATTCTGGAGGCAACTTCAATGGTCCCTGTCCTTGTGATAGCAGAAAGAATTTCAGGCATTGCTGTGCCCGTGAGAAGAACCCAATCAATGTTTTTAACAGCCTGGTAACAAAGGTATGGGGGCATATTCAAGCCAATCAACTTAAGGAAGCCGAAAACCTCTGCTGGCGACTGTTAGAGCTTTATCCCAATTATCCAGATCTTTTGCACTTTCTGGGCATCATTGCCTTTCATCAAAAGGTGTTTGAAAAAGCCGTATCTTTGCTACGCAAGGCCGTGGCATTTGCCCCAAACAACGCTGGCTATCGAAGCTCTCTTGGCAACATATTGCGTGCCATGAATTGCCTAGAAGAATCTCTTCAGCAGTTACAAATAGGAGCGACCTTGGCTCCGGACTTGGCACCTATTCATCTCAATATGGGCATTGTCCTCAAAACGTTAAATCGTCAGGAAGAGGCAATTCACTGTTATCACCGTGCGTTGGCATTAGTACCCGATTTTGTGGAGGCCCATTTTAACCTGGGTATTCTTCTACAGGATCAGAATCGTTTCCTGGAGGCCGAGGCGGCGTACCGGCAGGCGTTACGTATCAAGCCCGATTATGCCGAGTTGCACACCAATCTGGGCAACCTTCTGAAAGACCTGAAACGCTTCGAGGAAGCCGAGGAGGCTTACCGGTATGCCCTGCATGTCAAGCCAGACTTTGCCGATGCCTACTCCAATCTGGGCACCCTCCTGAAAGAATTAAAACGCTTCAATGAGGCCGAGGCTGCCTACCGCCAAGCCCTGTGTCTCAAGCCAGACTTTGCCGATGCCAACTGGAATTTGAGTTTGCTCTACCTTTCTCTGGGACGTTTCCAGGAGGGGTGGCTCCTGTATGAGGAACGCTATAACCCGGATAGAAAAGAACGGTCCTCAATTCCCATCCAAGTTCCTTTCCCCATGTGGCGAGGTGAGGATCTAATGGGCAAATCTTTGTTGATTATCCCGGAACAAGGATTCGGTGATCAAATCCAGTTTTGCCGTTATACTGCGGAATTGAGATCAAGAGGGGCTAGACAGATTACCTTGGTTTGCGATAAGTCCCTTAAATCATTATTCGCATCCCTGGCGGGGGTGGACAGGGTATTGGTAAGTGAGCAAATGGGTGACGATCTCCCGCATGATTATTGGACCTTTTTCCTCTCGATTCCACTCCACATTGGAACCACGCTGGCAAACATTCCTGCTAAGATTCCCTACCTGAGTGCACCAGCGGATCGTCTGACCCGTTGGAGTAACTTTTTACCGCAGCAGGGGTTGCGGGTTGGGTTGGTCTGGCG
>JADFXB010000382.1 GCA_015233935.1 Magnetococcales bacterium
GGCCTGTTCATCCCTTGTCGGATCACCCCTTGCTGGCCCATTTGGGGGTAGAGCCGCTGTCGGAGGGGTGCAATGGGCAGACCTTGCTGGCCATGGCGGCAGGTCGTCGGGTTTCTTTACGGGAATTTCTCATGGACAGCCACCGGGTGGTGGGCATCGGCAACATTTATGCATCGGAAATTTGTTTTCATGCCTCCTTGCATCCCAGGCAACCGGTTGCCGGATTGGATTTATCTTGCTGGCACCGGGTGGAGGTGGGTATCCGCCAGGTGTTGTTGGCGGCCATTCAGCAAGGGGGAACCACTTTGAAAGATTACCGTAACCAGGAGGGCAGACCAGGCTATTTTCAGCAACAGTTGCAGGTTTATGGCCGGGGGGGACAACCGTGTTACCGGTGTAATGCCCTGGTGGAGCAGTTCAAGCAGGGGGGGCGGAGTGGTTATTTTTGTCCGGGTTGTCAAACATCAGCAAGATGATAAAATATGAAAAAATTCTGTAGGATGAAAATGGCGATTGAAAATACCTTGATGTTTATTTAAAAATATTTTATGAAATGAGAACCCGTTTGGAAGCAATAATGCTCCAAATTATTAAATTTTATATTTTTTCAAACAACAATGATCTTTCAATAGGAGAACAACAATGTCCCGTCAAATCTGCGAAGCCGCCATTGATCTGGTAAAGAATGCCGAGGGTTGTCGGCTGACGGCCTATTATTGCCCTGCCCATATCCCAACCATTGGTTATGGACATACGAAAGGGGTTACAGCCGCCGATGTGGCCAATGGTCGCACCATCACCCAGGATGAAGCGGACCAAATGCTGGCCAGTGATCTGGCCAGCTTTGGCGATCAGGTTGCCAAACTCGTGAAGGTCACTGTCTCCGATGATCAATTCGGGGCGTTGGTTAGTTTAGCCTTCAATATCGGCACCGGAAATTTAGCGGCCAGCACCCTCCTCAAAGATTTAAATGGGGGAGATTATCTGGCGGCGGCAGATCAATTCACCGTTTGGTGCAAGGGCACCGTCAATGGTGTCAAGCAAACCCTTCCCGGTTTAGTTACACGCAGAGCCGCAGAAAGAGCACTCTTTTTGAGTGGAACAGACCAATAAAGAACCACCGGCAGGTGGATTGATAACCTTCGGGGATGCCTCTATGGGATGGGGGGATCCTCGAATTTTTATAGGGATCCGTTCCGTCCTATTCATGATATTGGCGGGCGATTTCCTGAATTTCCTCCTCCACCGCTAGAAAGGCTTCCACCACCGCCGGATCAAAATAGCGACCGTTGCCTTCCAGGATGATAGCCTTGGCTTTCTCATGGGGAAAGGCAGGCTTGTAGACCCGCTTGCTGATCAACGCATCATAGACATCCGCCACCGCCATCAAACGGGCAGAGAGGGGAATTTCTTCCCCGGCAAGGGCGCGGGGATACCCACTGCCATCCCACTTTTCATGGTGACCCCCAGCAATTTCCCGGGCAAATCGCAGAAAAGAGGTAGGCCCCAGTTGCACTTCAGCCCGCCGTAACGCCTCCTCCCCCAGTTGGGCATGGGTTTTCATGATGGCAAACTCTTCATCGGTGTGTTTGCCCGGCTTCAACAGAATATGATCGGGAATACCCACCTTGCCCACATCGTGCAAGGGGGCGGATTTGTAAAGCAGGTCGATGGTGGCCGCATCCAAATAGTGGGCATACCTGGGATGATGGCGTAAATGGCGGGCCAAGACCAACACATAACGTTGGGTGCGCAAAATATGGGCACCGGTCTCGTTATCCCTGGTTTCTGCCAGGGAGGCCAGGGCATGGATGGTCACATCCTGGGTGGTCTGAATGGTTTGCAGGTGCTGGGCCAGGCTTTGGATCATTTGGTTGGTGTGAAAGGCCATGACACCAAATTCATCGTTGCTGGCAATGACCACCTGCCGTTGTAGCCTGCCCTGAGAGGCTTCCATCAATACCGAATTTTCATTGTGGAAAAACATACCCAGGTTGCGACTGTAGGCGAAGATAAGATTAACAATTTGTGCCGCCATCACCAGACTGACAAAGGCCACCTCTTTCAAAATGGACAGGGAGGCTTGTCCCCGCTCCATGGCAGCCCCTTCGCCAATCAGCCAATCCATATCCTTGAGAATGACCAAAAACAGGATAGCCCCGGTATAAAACAGGCATAAGCTGGCGAAAATGGCCAGGCGAGCAGAGAGGGGAAAATAGTTCTGGTCGGGAATAAGCTGTTGGCCCGCTTGGGCAAGATGGTTGGCTACCCGGCGTTCCCGTGCCAAGGCCACATCCAGGGCAGCAAAAAAGCCGAAAGTGACAAATCCCAGCAGCAGTTTGGCCCCACTGGTGAAAGGAAA
>JADFXB010000383.1 GCA_015233935.1 Magnetococcales bacterium
CTCCCCCCTGGGCAGATCGTAACCCTGAATGCCGATATGCAACAGTCGGGTATCCGGGTTCCACGGGGTGGGATAGACTTTGACATGGGTGGAAAAGGGTGTTTTACGCTTTTGTGGCAGCCGGTAGTCATAGTCGAAATAGTTGATCAACTCCTCAACCCGCACCGCATCGGCGGGGGGGAGGCGGCCTGCATTGATTTGGGAACGAACAAAGGAATAGGAGGCCGTGTCCACGTCTACCGAAAAGGTCGAGACCGGCGCCTGGGCCACCTGATGAGTCGGGTTGCTCTCCTCATGGGGAAATGCTCTCGGGCTAATCTTTGGGGGGGGGGCAATTCCAGATTCTGACCCTGCACGCCCCCATAAGCCATTGCTGGGGCGTTTGGCGGAGGAGCCAACATTGCTCTACTGTCGTCAGGAGCAGTACCACATCCTGTTAATATTTGAATGAAGAAACTGATGATGACTATGAAGAATAATTTTCTCTTAGAATTCCAACGGGTGGACAGCATGGGTTTATCACAGAATTCATTCATAGCCATAACCTCCCAATGTTTGTTCAAGAAAATATGAATGGTATGGTTGATGTCTGGTTGAAATTTGAATCTGGGATGATGATGGGCCAGATTATGCGGAGGAGAGTGGTTGCCAGCCTGTGCATGTCGCCAAAATTTTTTCCTGGCCTGGATGCTGTAGCCACCCCGGTCCATTATATATTAACCTATTCTGGTTGGAAAGTAAACATGAAATAACTTTCTGGTGGGAGGATCATGTATTGTTGGTTTGACTGGCTGTTTCAGTGCACTTGGTCGTTGGAGAGCAGACCTGAAAGGACAAGGAAGACCCCATGATTGCTTTTAATTATTAAAATCTCTTAGGTATATTTCATGACTATTTTGGTTGGTCTCCGGTTTGGCAGAATCGTCTTACCTTGCGGATGAACTCCATGAAATCTTTGTTCTCGGTTGCCAGGCGGTTGCATGTATTCCAGTCGATTTTTGTTTTTTCTTGTGCGGGGATGAGAAGTTGGCTGTCTGCCACATTTTCTGGATCGAACTGGATTACGCCAATTCCGTGCAGGCCAAACAGGAGGCGCAGTTCCTCCAGGGTATCCTTGCCTTGGATTTCTGCGGCCACCAGATAGCCAAAATTGGCCCAGGATGAGTTGGAAACCGCCTGAAAATAGGTCTCTCGAACATTGGAACGGTTGATCAATCGCTTGACCTCGAAGGACCATAGGCGGGTTTTTTTGTCGGAATAGTGAAGGACGCAGTCCTTGATTTCCCGGTCCCAGCCTTCACTGAGATCCTCCATGGCCACCATGTCGGGATAGAGCCACTTGTTTCCCCCCGGCCCCCGTTTGTTTGACGAACTTTTTTCATCCACGCGCCAGGCGTGAATTTTAAGTTCGTCACGCAGATAATTAATTAACAAGGGATACAGGTCTGCTTCTTTCCAGGCGGTGGACTGGGGGGTGGAGGCATCGGTGCTGGTGGAAGGGGCTTCCGCCAAGGCCACTTCATCCTCGTCGGATTTATGGGTGAAATAATATTTGCGGGGGCGGCCCTCGGTGCTTTTAATGTCCAGCCCCTTTTCCAGGGGTTTTCCCAACAGAGAGCTGATCTCGGCTGTCAGTTGCCGAACCAAATCTTCATCGGTTTTCAAGGCGAGGCTTTTTTGTTTTTTTGCCTGACACTCGGCAGGGTAGTGGGCAAAGATCCAATCCGCAATTTGCCGGGTGGTAAATTTTTCGTCGGGACGATCCCGCAGGAAGGTCATAACGGTGCTTTTCAGATTTATAGCCATGAATGCTTTCCAGGAAAAAGGTGCTTGCAAGTTTCGTCTGCAACTGGAAAAACCAACTGTTTGGCGATTCAAGTAAACATTACATCATCATGAGGCCCGTTCGCAAAGGTTCTGGCATGAATTGGAACACATGGCGAAAGGCCAGATCGGTTCGGTGGTTTACCTCATCCTCATCATAGCAATCTACAGGCAGTCCAGTTGGGTCGGCGAAAAGAATATCATGGATAATCCCCCGCACACTGTCCCGATTGCGGGGGAGTTTGCGCCAATCGTGGATGCGGGCCACTTCGTCCTGGACTCTGGTGAGTAGTTGTTTGGCCACCTGTTTTACCTGATCCCGTTCTGTGGTGGAAATATTTGGTTTGGCCAACAGGTCAAACATGGCCAGGGACTCCTCATCCAATCCTTCCCGAACAGCCCGTTGGCTCTCCTCGTCCAGTGCCTCGTTGAGGCGTGGAATCTGGTGACATATATGGACCCCTCCCCAGTTGCAAGAGGAATTTTGCCTTTCCAGGAAAAA
>JADFXB010000384.1 GCA_015233935.1 Magnetococcales bacterium
CCTTCTCAACTTTCTGCAGAAGGAATTTCCAGGTGTTTTGCAAATGGGGAAGTGACAGTACCACCAAACTCAGTATAAGGTGAATGACAATGTCTTGGGTGGGCCTTGTTGATATTGCAGCAGATTATGGTTTTGACGAGGGGGTTCTGTCCAGCCGCTAGACAGCAATTTGAGTTGTGATCTGGTTTTTTACCACGTTGTACAAATCCAACTCCAACTCTGGTGCGTGGATGGATACCAACAGGGTATAACGGGCCATCGAGTCGAATTTACCAGGAACCTTCCTATTCTTCCACCAGCCACTCACAGGATAAACAGCGATAACCCCCAGACTGGCCAGATCGGCGGCGGTTCCCTGCCAGCGATCGGAATGAATGGAGCCTAAACTTCTCAATTTGGGTCCAATTTGCCATCCTGCATCAGGGGCAGTGGTGATGTTGTCTTCCTCCTCTTCCTTTGCCAGTTTGTTGATGCGTGCACGAAATTGTCTTTCGCTTTCTCCGGGTCGTATCACATCAAAACGTAATCCGTGGGAACAATAGCTGTAGCGGGAAACATAGTTACCTTGGGCAGGATTGGGTTCAATAAAATAGGAAAGGGTTACCCTCATTTCCACCAGGGTTGGGCCAAGCTGTTGGAGTTCTTGGTGTGGCCATGGCAGTTTATAATAATTCATTTCATTATAGACAATACTGCTTGGGCCTTGCTTAAAAGGTTTTAACTCGTCCTGTGCAATCATGGTCAAGGCGTTGGAGGCACTCCATCGTGCCCGGTCCAGGTTTGGAACCCCATAACCACAATGGCGGATTAAATTTTCATAATCCCCTTTGAGATTGCCCTGTTTATACATTTGTTTCATGACTTCGGTCCATTCGGCGGAGTGTATCATTAAACCGCGAATGGTTTCCGGCCAAAAATGGGGATATTGCGCCATCAGTTGGGCGGCCATACGGGCGGCCAGGGCCGTGGCTGCACTGGTCATATTGCTTAAAGACAATAAATGACGATGTGGTTCGTGATGGGTGGTCAGGAGTGACAAGCTGTCAAAGGTAAGGGTATGGTAGGCATCCTTGCCAATATTACCGCCCTCAAAAAGAATATCGGGTTTTAAAGGCCAGGGCCTTTCCCAAGTTGCGGAGGTGGTACTAAAGGGGCTGAGCGCACCTGCCGAGGCAACAGGCCTGTAGGGACCACCACGTTCAACAATGTTGGTCTTTTCTGTGTAGGCACCAACGGTCAAAATGTTCCACGCCTGCCCTGGATCATGTATTCCCCGCCTTGAATTGATGGCAGGATAATAGGGCCAGTCCTCAATATTTACATTACCCGCCGAGACGATCATGAGTCTGGGATTTTTCCCGTAATAATCAGAATCAGAGGCCAGACTATCCAAGGTAGAAGACCAGGAGGAGGGTTTGCCATGGTCGCGATCATCATCCGCTGTAACAGCCATGGAAAAAACACGAGAACGTTGCGGATGGGTAATTTCTGGACGGGATACGGCCTCCATCGTCAATAACCCATACAAGGTAGGATCCTGATTGGCGTTATCTTTGGATAATATTTTTACAGATTCAAGCCTGTGACGGATGGCAATCGGGATTGTTCCGGCTAAAGGATCCGCAAGATCACCCCATAGAGCCAAACCGGCCATTTCGGTGCCGTGGCCATCTTTGTCGGCTACGTCACCTGGTTGATGAATACCATGGAGATCTTGGGAAGTCAGTGCATTCTTCAGGAGAGGGTGTTCTCTATTGACGCCTGTGTCCAAAATCGCAATATGGGGAGAATTTTCGGTAGCGCGATAATGGGTTCGCTTGAGTAAATCATCGACCCATTCAGCCTGTTCCCCAGATTTTAGATCATTCATAAAAAAATGAGCAGATTCTTTGGGGCACCGAAGTTCGGCAATTGTATTGAATTTGGGTAGGGAGTTTGTGAGCAGCCGTTTACTGCTCTTTACGAGCAAGACAAAGCGGTCTGGAAATTGAAGTGTCTGGCCGTTGGTTTCCAACCCGGTTTCTTTTGCATGTTTAAGAAACTCACCCAGGGTGTCTTCTCCATGCTCCAGGCGCAACAACCAGACTTCCCACCAGGTGGTTTGATCGTCCTCTATTGGAAGCATGTCTGGGGCGTCTGTCCAAAGATCTTCTAAGGTGGCTGGGCGAATTTCATCTATGGGTTCAATTAAGTCCTGATTTTTTGGTCTGCCCAGTGGATAGGTGTTGGAAGGTACAGTATTTTCACTTATATACTGCTTAATCTTTAACTTTAAATATTGAAAATGATAGGGATAAGAGA
>JADFXB010000385.1 GCA_015233935.1 Magnetococcales bacterium
CGCTCCGACTCCCTGGGGAGGTGTGATTGGTAACGGGAACAGGTTACAGCAAGGCCGAGGTGTAAGGCAAAGCGTCTTTCAATGGTTTTCAACAAATTGCGGTGACGGGTGGATAAATGTGGGGGGTGGAGTAGCCTTTTTACCTCACGGGAGGGTGTTCACTTTTATTTCATGACACATAAAATAATTAAAGAGAGTCGTCTTTTTTAGGGGGTTGGCTAAAGGTCGGTAAATTTCAGTAATACGCCCCTTTAAGGAGAAGGATGTTCAGGAAATTTCCTTGCCTGGAAATTCCTAACAGACAAGCTGTCCTTTTTTGGGTGTTGAAGGCGTGGGCAGGCAAGGCGATGATGACCGTAGGGGGACGTTGGAATCTTTGCTCCCAGTCACAGAGATCTGGTGTGGTGTTGTAAACATCCATTACCGTATGAATTTTGGTGACGCGCCCATTTACTCTTATATTTACTGGAATATTGCAAAATATTTTTGAACTTTCCACTGATTAAATCAGCCAAATTCAAAAGTGTTTATGGATCGTGATCAGCCCCCCAGGGGGGATGACCTTGGCCAAAGTGGGGTGGCAGCTTTGTCATGCAAGTGAGTCGTGCGTTGGGTTGAAATCAGCACGAGGAGGCAGAACCATGAATACGCAAGGGCAAGTCGGGTTTACAGGAACAAGGGATATCACCGTAGCAGCACCGGTGGTGATGGTGGCGGGGCCATTCGGATCGGGCGTAGAGGAACTGTCAGCTTTGCTGGCTCAACGTTTGGGAGTCCCCTGTTACGATCCCCATAAGCTGGAGAGCTTGGCCTGGGATCGGGAGATTCACGACGGAGCCTGGGAGCGATTGAAACAAGGGGTAGGGAACTTTTTTGATTACTGGTTGAGCCATCTGCACGAAAAACCAGGGATGCGCCGCAGTGAGCATCTGGTGTACCTGGCGGAAACCATGGCATTGGTAGTTCGAGAGGGGGGGGTGATCGCTGGCGTTTGCCCCCACCTAATGATCGGTGGCGAGACGCTGTTCCGCATCCGGGTGAGCGCGACGCCGGAGACTTGTGCCCAACGGTTGGCGACGCTCCGGGGGGGTTCCCTTGAGGAAGCCATTCATGTCTATCATCGCATGGAGGAAGAGCGTAACCAATTTCTTCACGATTTGTTTGAGGAAGCCTACTTCGAACCCATCACCTATGATCTTATTCTGGATGGGAACAACGCCACGCCGCAGATGATGATGGAACAGTGCGTGAATGCCTTGGTGAATAAGGGCATCATGACCAAGGCAGCGTGAACCATGGTCCGGTGGATGGTGGCTCCAGGGGGTGTGGAGCCTGGGAAATTCTGGGGTCATCTTGCCTCACCACATTTTGCAAGGGGCAAGCGTTCGGCACATCCCTGGGACATATATGAACGGGTGGCTCAAATTTCCTCTTGCAGACCGGGAGGGGTCCATTCCCCCTCCCCTCTTATGAAACCGTTTACGGTGTAGTGCGAGCAAAGGGAAAAGTAGGGATTCTCGGAGTTGCCCATCTTGCCAATTTAGGGCCATTCGGGAAAACGGTCAACTCCCCCCAAATTTTACCCATAAAGAAATCGGGTTTTTCCTGGGGCGCATCTCCTTGGGAATTCCACAAATAATTTAATGTATGAGCGACCCATTTTGTCTCAATATTTGGGAGGAGGCACCTTCAGAGTATTTTTTTGGTCAAGCGTGGATGGATTTTCCATCTTTTTCAACCATTTCTGATTGTTTGGCATTACTGGCGAACGTTCTGTCAAAACGATCTCTCCATTATGGGAATTTACCATGTATGTCAAATACTCATAATCTACCGAAGATTTGTTACTTGTAATTGGTGTCTCTCGACGACGTAATATAACAATGTAAAATAGTTTATCGTTTTCGTCTCTATATAATAGATTGGCTATAAGACCAATAGAATTATTTTCGCACGGCATAGATGTTGCGGAAAGAGCTTGATCGCAAGCTCTTTTGTAAGCTTCATCCCAGGTCACAGCACCTGGCTCATAGGTAACGTTTTGCGTCCCCTCTGCACTCCCCTCTATGAACTCTCGATAGAATCCACTAAAAGGATATTTCATAGGGTAGGTGAAACCAACACGGCCATCAACCTTTTCAACGTAATAATCGGAAAAGGTTCCTGGATGGATCCGTGCCATTCCTCCTGCCCACATGGGGTTCACACCGAGGCGGCCTTGAATCACCTTCCAATAAGAGACAGTTTTTCTGGGATCCTGCGGCCAAAATATTTTATTGGCACCGAGAGACTCAATGGTGCC
>JADFXB010000386.1 GCA_015233935.1 Magnetococcales bacterium
GGTGGGGAGTGTGATGATCTTCAGTGGTGGCATCAATGTGCTGACCTTAACCGGTGCCCTGTTCATGTTGGAAGTTTATGACCGGGTGCTTCCCAGCCGCAGTATTCCCACCTTGACCGGCTTGTTTTTATTGGTTCTCCTGCTCATGGCTGCCCATGCCCTGCTGGAATCGGTACGTGGACGCATGTTGAATCGCATGGGTGCGGTATTGGATGAAGAGTTGAACCGCTTGGCCTTCGAGGCAACGGCACGCATTCCTCTTCTTATCGGTGCCAGTAAAGGTGGTTCCCAGCCTTTGCGGGATCTGGACAGTGTGCGGGGGTTTATGGCCGGGGCAGGCCCTGCTGCCTGGATGGACCTGCCCTGGACCCCTTTTTATTTAGCCATTATTTTTTTGCTGCACCCTGCCTTGGGTTGGACGGCACTGGCTGGAGCTGTGGTATTGGCCATCCTGACCATTGTGGCTGATTTCAAAAGCCGCCAACCCATGGCTGCCGCCTCCCGGCAGGATGAGGCGCGGGATCAGGTGGTAGCCGCCTTGCTTGCCCATTCAGACACCGCTGCCAGCATGAATTTAACCCCCTCTCTCTACCAACGTTGGCGCGCTCTTGGTTTGGAAAGCAACAGCCAGCATGCCAGGGCTGCGGATATTGCGGTGGGATTTGCGGCTCTTTCCAAAGTGTTCCGTTTGTTTCTTCAGTCGGCCTTGTTGGGGGTGGGTGCCTTGTTGGTGATTGAACAACAGGCCACGGCGGGGGTCATGATTGCCGCCTCCATCATTGGCGGACGCGCCCTGGCTCCGGTGGATGGTGCCCTGGCCCATTGGAAAAGCTTTGTGGCCGCACGACAAGCCTGGAATCGATTGAGTGGATTTCTCACGCTACTACCGACTCTGCCAGCCCCGTTGCCCCTGCCAGCCCCTGTGACTGGCTTGGAAGTGGAAGGTTTGGCGGTGGCTCCTCCTGGCGAGAAAAAGCCGGTGGTGAAGGAACTCTCCTTTACCTTATATGCAGGACAAGGATTGGGCGTGGCCGGGGCCAGTGCTTCGGGCAAGTCCAGCTTGTTGCGTGCTTTGGTGGGGGCATGGACTCCCTTACAGGGAAAAATTCGTTTGGATGGTGCCGATCTCTCCCAGTGGAGTCGGGAAGATTTGGGACATCATGTTGGTTGGATGGCCCAGGAAACCGCCTTGTTCAGTGGTACAGTGGCAGAAAACATTGCCCGTTTTGCTTTAAATCCAGACCCGGATACGGTGGTCAAGGCGGCCAAGGCGGCTGCCGCCCATGATCTCATTGTTCGCCTTCCCCAGGGTTATGATACCCCCATAGGTCCGGCGGGTATGGCCCTTTCTGGTGGACAACGGCAACGCATCGGTCTGGCCCGTGCCCTCTATGGTGAACCCTTTCTGGTGGTGTTGGATGAACCCAATGCCCATTTGGACCCGGAAGGGGAACAAGCCTTAATGCAGGCGATTCAGGGGATCAAGGCGCGGGGTGGCATGGTGATTGTGAGTGCCCATCGTTCCAGTGTGCTGTCTGGTATGGATTTGGTCCTCATGATGAACCAGGGGAGCGGACAACTCTTTACCCCTGCCCGCCAGACGCCCGTGCCCCAGGAAACAAAGCGAACGGGTAATATCACCCTGCTTTCCCGTCCAGCCGCAGTTGGCCAATAGGAGATACCACCATGAATCCGCATCTTTCTCCCCGTCAGGAATTGCGTGGATTGACGCTTATGGGGTTTGCCGTGTTGGCAGTAATATTTATGGGGGTGGGGGGCTGGGCGGTTGTAACCCCCATTGCAGGGGCCGTGATCACCCAGGGAAGTCTGGTGGTGGAAAGCCATGTAAAAAAAGTGCAACATCCCCAAGGTGGGGTGGTGACGGCCATCCATAAACATAATGGCGATTGGGTTGAGGCAGGTGAATTACTGGCGCGTCTGGACGATACGGTGGCTCGTGCCAATATGTTGGTTGCCAGCAAGGCATTGGATGAGCTGGATGCCAAACGTGCCCGCTTGGAAGCGGAACGGGAAAATTGGCCCGCTCCGATATTTCCCGATAGATTGTCGAAACGGGCAGAAGATCCGGTTGTTGCCCAGGTGATGGCCAATGAACGATCCATGTATGAAAGCCGCAAATTAGCCAGACGCAACCTGGAAAAACAGTTGGAGAGAAAAATAGAACAGTTGCGACAAGAGATTCCCGCCTTGCAATCCCAACATTTTGCCAGAGGGAAAGAAATTGAACTGGTGGAGAAGGAGTTGAAAGGGGCGCGGGAGCTTGCCGAGAAAAAACTCT
>JADFXB010000387.1 GCA_015233935.1 Magnetococcales bacterium
TGAAGGCACTGGCAGTATTGGCCAGCAGGTCTTGCACCGTTAAAGCACGCCGGGTGGGTGATCCATCCTGCAAACCATTCACATATTCCACATTGGAGACCAGATGAACTTCGCTCTTGTCACTGCCTGCCCAGGCAATGCGCACGGTGGTTCCGCTGGGGCGGGAAAACACATAGTTGGCAAGCTCCCCGGCAAGGAAAAGATCATCCTCCCCTTCCCCACCATCCACCGAGTTGTTGCCCTCCCCTGGATCCAACCCATCGTTACCACTGCCACCTTGCAGGGAGTCATTTCCGGCTCCTCCCCATAAGCTGTCATTGTTGCCAGCACCATTGATGGTATCGTTGCCGCTGTAGCCCAAAAGCGAATCGCTGCCTGTATTGCCGGTGAGGTTGTCATTGCCTACAAAAACAATGGGCAATAATACCTCAAAATCAGTCGTTTCCATCAAGATGTTGATGACAGGGATGGAGCCGCTTATGGCATAACGCCCACCTTGATCATCCACAATGGTAATGCTGTTAATAGTGCCTGTATAAGTGGTGGTGGCGGAAAGATAATACAGGGTGGTGGTAAAGTTACCGGTTAAGGTGAAGGTGACTCTCTTGCCTTTGGGACCATTGAAGGTGATGGATTCACGGGAAGTACGAAAAACCGAGGTATAACTATCCACTACAGGAAAGGAACCGCTTATCGCCATGGACAAATCGGCAGAACTGTAACTGATATTGGTAAAGGCTCCATCCAGGGCAACATCGTAACCGTTGAAGGAATAACTGATAGAACCAGAGGCCCGGAAGGTTTCCGTCCAATTCTCCATCACCAGACCGGTGATGGAACCATTCAGGGAGGTGGTAAAGCCTGCACCTGTAATAGTTAAATAATAATCGCCTATATCAAAATACATTCTTGTATTATCATATGAGAGGGGTTCTATAGAACTGAAATCATCTAAGGAGTCAACAACCCTACTCCCAAGATTTTTAAGTTGGTCTAAGTAAGTTGAGAGGGATGTGAAATTAGCTTGCAGATCGGAGGAATCATAATTGGTTTGCAGGGTTGTCATCTTGATTCCTCCTTAAAATGGGATGACAGACGCAAACTGGACCCTGATAGCATATGTTAATCAAAACTTTTTTTCAAACACTTTTTGCGGCAATTTTATCTAGGCAGGGTTGGTCCCACCTGCTGGAAAAATTTTTCCACAAATTCCTGATTATAGGTTTTTTCATAACTGCGTAATTTGCGAAAGGCATAGGCGGGGAGCATGGCCTTGCGGAAGGGTTGATGGGTGGTCAAGGCATCATAGACTTCCATGATGGCCACCACCTGGCTTGGTTCCCAAATGGCCCTGCCGGTAATACCACGGGGATAGCCGCTGCCATCCAGTTTTTCATGGTGCTCAGCGACAATACGAGTCACCTGATCGGGAATTTCAGGGTGTAAACGACAAAACTGGATGCCCAACAGCACATGTTCCTTGAGGGCCTCGTATTCCTGGGAAGAAATGGCCCCTTTTTTCAACAACAACTCTCTGGGGATCTCCCGTTTGCCAATATCATGCAGAAGGGCACCCAGGCCCAAAATGTGCAACTGCTCCTTGCTCCACCCCATGGCCACCCCCAATCCCACCGACATCACCATGACGTTGGCGGAATGGATATAGGTGTTGGCGTCCAGATCGGAAACCGCCAGCATGGAGTGGAAAGTATCCGGGTTGCCGGTGATCATATGGATGATATCATCCACCGTGCGACGGGCACGACCGATGGCATCCCCCACCTTGGTGCTGCAAAAGACCGAAAGGGCGGCCATGCGCATTTTTTCCCGCACAATGACCGCCCCTCGTTTGTTCATGGGAATTTTGGTGGCCCCGGCCCCCCACTGTTTATGCAAATATTCTAAAAAGAGTCCCAAATCCCGCAGATGAATGTAAATTTGTGAAAATTGTCGCAAATAGCGTTGATCCACCCGGGTTGGCAGATTGGGTGCATCGGGAAACATGACCGGCATTAGTTGGCCATCGTGAAAGGCATAGAGGGAAAATTGCGGCTCCAAGCCGTCAACCAACAAATTGCGATCCACCGGATAGAGTCGCTCTTGCAGATAGACCAGTTGAATATTGGGATGGCCCTCTGGCAGGGATTTTTTCATGGCCCAGGCAAGGAAATCCACAAAATTTTCCCGCCGGATAAAAACCCGTTCAATCCCCGACTCCAGCCATTGGGCACGAATGGAAT
>JADFXB010000388.1 GCA_015233935.1 Magnetococcales bacterium
GTCAAATGGATTTACGGGTGGCCAAAATTATCCAGGCTGAAGGGGTGGAAGGTGCGGACAAGCTGTTAAAATTGACTCTGGACCTGGGCGGCCTTGGCCAACGTACCGTCTTTGCGGGCATCAAGAGTGCCTATGATCCCGCCACTCTGGTAGGCCGTCTGACCGTGGTTGTCGCCAATTTGCAACCCCGCAAGATGAAATTCGGCCTTTCCGAAGGCATGGTTTTGGCCGCTGGTCCCGGCGGCAAAGAACTGTTCCTCCTCTCCCCCGATCAAGGGGCACAACCGGGTATGCGGATTAAATAATCCCTGGTGCTAGTGGCTCTTTGGCGGGTGGTGTCTGACTGGTTGAGCCACAGAACACCCCCCGCCAGGGTATGGCCTGTGAAGTTCGAGGCGGATAAAATAGATGTTAACTATTTGGTAACTCACCATCAGATGAGGGGTAATATTCTGCACACCATCGAAAGTGAATTGCTGCTGCCTGCTGACGGCAAATTGCCCGCAGAATTTCAAGCCGCTTTTGGTCGTCGAGTGCGGGTGATTGTTATGGTGCCAGAGAATAGCGAAGAGAGAAAAACAGGTTCTGATGACTCTAGGAAATTGATGGAATTTGCTGGGACCATCAACTGGCCCTTAGAGGATGCTGTGGCGTGGCAACAAAAGCAGCGCGGTAGATGATAGGGTAAATTTGCCCATTGAATCAAAAAAGGGGGAAGACATGATGTCTTCCCCCTTTTTTTATACCATCCCCCCCACGGGCAGGTTATGGCATTTGTTGAACCGAAAAGCTGTCATCACACTTTGAACGGCTGATGGCGGGGCCTTGTTGCAACAGTTCTTTCAGGGTCTCCGTTCTGTCAACATTTGGAGGAAGCTCAAAAGAAATCCCGGTCAATTGATCGTTGGAACATTCCAAACTCACCCGTTTGGATGCCCCTTGACCAAAGACATCATCGATGCTGGCCATCAACGCAGCCCTGCTCACCTGTTTGCCTGCACTGTTGGTAATCATCTGACCAGGGGCTGATTGATTGAACTCCTGCACAAGTGCGGCGGCAAAACCAAAATATTCGGTCGGTTTCCACGATGCTGCACAGGTGCCATGCTTGAACCATTCGTGACGATCCAAACAGGAACCAGCATCAATGCTTGGCATCACCTGATTTACACTGGCTGGTATCGGACCATTCCACGGCACTTCAGGATAAGCAGTACACATCCATAAAGGGTCACCCGGATTGCGAGGGGGATCCTGGCAGACGCTACCACAATAGCCATAATTGATTCCACATGAACTTTTATTGGGCCACAGGCCATGCAAGGTGAAATGGCTGGCTCCATAGTCCGTGGGTTTCATGTTCACACATTCTGGTTTGCTGCGACCACTGTTGGAGGCACAAAAGGAGGGTTGCCAACTCAAAGAGAGAACAAAACTATCCTCTTGATCGGGGCGATTACAATTGGTGGTTTTGCAGGTAGAATCACTGGGCGGTTGGCTGGGGGTGTCATCCTTGACCCCAGACAAATCGGTGGTGCCACAAGACGCCTTCACCCAACGTTCAGGATATTGGGTGCCATCCACAATACGGATGCGTAGCCACTCTGCCGGGGCAGGTGTGTTCAACTCAAAAATAGGATACTTGGAGCCAACCGTCAACTTGAAACGGTCCGGATTGTTCTCTTTTTTGGTGGAAAGATAGGCGGGACACGCCTCCTTGGCAGTAAGCGTACCACTGACAGATACACTGGCCCAAGCAGGTGAAGAGAGCAGCCAGACGACAGCCATGAAAAAGGATAAACGTTGCAACATGGGTAATTTCTCCTTCATAATAGGCGTTGAATTTAGCTACTGAAACACAACATTTATTTTTATAAAGGATAGTAATTATTGACGCATGAGAAGTCAATGGAAGTTAGCAAGAGCATGCCATGTTTACGGTTGATTCAGTCCCAGTTTGGGCGTATGCGGAAGTGGGGGTGGGGTTTCATCGCCACTGCCCATGGCGTCCACCTGGGGAGGATCGGTCAACTCATTGATACCAGGTTCCGCCACCGGCGGTTGGCTACCATCGGCGGATTTGTTGCCGGTTTGGGAACGCAGGGAAAGACGCTCGTTGCCCTCACTCATGACACCCACCATGCCCTGCCAGTCATCCCAATCAGGACTGGGGGTGGGCAGACCAAGGGAGGCCCGACGAAAGAGTTCCGCATTGTTCTTCACCACAATATTCTCATCTTTTTTCTCAAGAATATCGTAAAAAAGGCGCACTTTGCGGACAAAACGCA
>JADFXB010000389.1 GCA_015233935.1 Magnetococcales bacterium
CATAACTATAAATAAAATTTTTTTATAGATCTGCTTACCAGAAATTTTCATGCCCCATCCCCACGATTCGCAGGAGCAATCTACCTGAATTAAATTAGGATCACGGCCTACATTGCCAGGATCTTTTCAGAAAACACTCCCGCTGCCGTCCACCGCACCCGCTCCAAATGACCCATACCCTCTGCAAACCAATCTTTAATTCTGCCGATTATTCTACCTTTTGGCCGCAAAGAAAACCATTTCAAATTTTTGCTTGGGTAGCCTCTTTCCTTATTAAATGGTCAGGTTGGCAGGTGTTCGGTAAAAATGCCGATGATGATGTTATTTTCCCCCCTGGCGTTGGTTTCCCAGCAAAAATGGATGCGGTCGCGATGTCGCTCCAGTTTCAGATGCCATTGGCAGCTCATGTTTTTTCCATTATGGGTGATCTCCCGGTTATTCATGGCCGTTTTATTGGCATGGGTGCTGGGAGATTCGGGGGAGATTTCAAATGTAGATTTTGCTTGAAAATTCCTTATCAGATCTTCGGGTTCTCTGGTATAGGTTCGTAGAAGATCGGGCAGGAAGGAATCCAGATCGGCCAAAGCCTGCATTAAAGAAGAACGTATAATGTTATAACTTTTTGAAAATTTCCTGACTTCTTTATCTATATCCGCTTTGAAATGCAAGTTGGGATAGGCCAGACGACCATTTTGAATCAAGGCCACGGCATCCATGTCACCAAGACGGGGGGCATCCCGGTAAAAGCCCAGTAGCCCGCATTCCGTACCAACCAGGTGCAGATCACTCTGCCTGTCCTCGTGATGGGAAAGGACCACGCATCCTGTGGCCTGTTTTTCGTTTAACCGCGCCTTTGCCCATTGGCGACTGGTGATGGCTTGCCCTTCTGTATTCCAATCCTGCACACGATCCAGTTGCTGTCCCAGAGCCGACAGAATGTCTTTGTCAACCGTGCAATTATTATCAAAGAGAATATTGTATAAACAGGTCTCCGGCCAAAGCTCGGCCTCCCACAGCAAAGATGATTTTCGACGCATGATCCGTTGGATTCTGACATGTTCCAGCAGATCACTCAATATTTTTAAAGTATTTTCCAAGCCGGTCCAATCATTGGGATTGCATGCGAACCCCTCTTCATCCACCACCAGGCATACTTCCATCTTTCATTTTCCCTTTAATTATTACCCTGGGTTGGAAAACGGCGACGGACAATGTTGGCCAAATCTTTTTCTGCTTGATCAAAAAAATCGGCGGGATGTTGTGTCAAGCCTCCCCGTTCGTTGATGCCGATCTCATGCACTACGGTTCCATCCGGGGTATTTTCCAAATGGTGGATGATCAATTGCTCCTTTTGCAGAGGGTGACGATCATCCAACACCGCCAAACGAATGCCATTGATAATATGGTCGCTGTGGGTTTCCAGGAAAATTTGCACCCCACCCGCCGCCATATGCGCCAAAAATTGCCCCATGGCCGATTGTCCCGCCGGATGAAGGTGGGCTTCTGGCGAATCAATGATCAACACGCCCCCGGCTTGCATAGCCAATGCCGCCACCAGAATGGGAAAGGCGTAGGTGATTCCAAATCCGGTATTGGTGGGGCGTAACCATTCGTCACCAAAGTGTTGCTGTTTCTTGAAGCGCAAGCCCAAAACATCAAAATTTGGTGATCGCTCCACCTTGACAGCCCAACCCGGCAGCAGTTGATTAAGCCAGTGGCCAACCTGAACATGAAATAAACCATCAGGATTATTTGTATGTGAACGACGAGGATCGACTCTTTTCTGCCCCATTGCCTCCAGGATTTCTGCCACAAACTGGCCATTCTCACCCATTTCCAGAAATTCTGGTGAGGTGGATTGCATTGGTTGATAATCCTGTGGGCCTGTTCGGTTGGCCGATAAAAAAGTAAACCATTCAAATCCTTTGCCATGCATTGGACTGGTGGAAAAGTCTCCTTGTTCTATAACATCCATTCCAAGGTAGCGGGCACCCGGGGATTGGCCGGTCAAAGTAATCTGGAGATCGGATGCCTCTTGGGACAGCCCCAGGACAACCGGGACATTTTCCATGTTATGAGGAAGAATGTCCATCACCTGTCCCAGTGCAAGACCGTGGGGTCCATTGAGCGGGAGCTCTTTCATTCCCTGCACATGTTGTTGCAGTGCCGTTCGCATCAACAAAAGGGCTTGAATAATAGTGCTTTTCCCTGCCCCATTGACGCCACTCAGTACCGTCAATGGACGACTGGTAAGCTCTTGAGCTTGAAAACATTTAAAATTA
>JADFXB010000038.1 GCA_015233935.1 Magnetococcales bacterium
GGACGACATTGATGCCGCTGTGGCCAAGATAAGTAGATCCCAGAATAAAATCCACAACTACTTATTTGTCACTACTGATGTGATCGACCCTATTGTGGCTGAGTACTCTGCGACGTTCTATGAAAAAATGGATGGCACCGAGATTGCTGTTCTCGACTGCATAGGCTTCTTACGCCACTTCCTGCATCTGTTTCATAGAATCCGTGCGAACTACCTGAATGCCTATCAAACACTGGTCTTGAATGAAACAGATTCAGCAGTTAGCCAAACATTGAAAGAGGCATTTCTTGCACTGCGACAAGCTGCTGAGAGTGAAGAGTGATCTCCAAGAACGGAGTATACTGTGACTTATTAAAGCATAAAATTTTTTCGAAGAAACCACTACCTTCATGGTCATCTACTCCCCCTTCAAATTGGGATAACGCACCCGATCCACCAAATCATAGATTTCCCGACTGGGAGATGGGGTCACCAGGCTCACCAGAATAATGGTGATAAATCCAATCGGCACCCCAAAGACGCCGGAGGCGATATCCTTGATGCCAAACCAGGGGGTCATGTCGAAAAAGCGCACACTGATTAAATAGAACAAACAAGCGGTTATACCAGTGGTCATGCCCGCCACCGCACCCCATTTATTGGCCCGCTTCCAGAAAATACCCAATACCAAGGCCGGGAAAAAGCCGGAGGCGGCGATGGAAAAGGCCCAGGCGACGATGGAAAGAATGTGTCCAGGCTTGAAAGTGGCCACATAAGCAGCCGAAACCGCCACCAATACCAACATGCCCTTGGAAATGGCCACCCGCTTGGAGGTGGAGGCCGCCGGCGAGATAATCTTGAAATAAATGTCATGGGCAAGGGCGTTGGCAATGGTCAACAACAAACCATCAGCCGTGGAAAGAGCCGCCGCCAAACCACCCGCCGCCACCAGACCAGAAATTACATAAGGCAAGCCCGCCATCTCCGGGGCAGCCAGGACGATAATGTCTGGATCCAAAGTCAATTCCGCCAGTTGCAACAAGCCATCGCTGTTGATGTCCTCAATGCGCACCAAACCTACCTTGCTCCAGGCGGTGATCCAGGCGGGCAAATCCGCAATGGGTGCCCCCACCAAAGTGAAATAAACCGCATGTTTGGCCAAGACCGCCAAGGCTGGCGCAGTCACATAAAGCAGAAAGATGGCCACCACCGACCAAAAAACAGAAGCCCGCGCCTCACGCACACTGGGGGTGGTGTAGTAACGGATCAAAATATGGGGAAGGGCCGCCGTCCCCACCATCAGACAAAAAACGAGAGCCAAAAAATTGTTGCGGGAGGCATCCCGCTTTTCCCCCACCTCCCCCTTGAAAGGGGCTGCATGGGAGATAGGCGATTGAGCCTTGGCCTTGGCTGTAGCCAAATCCCGCCCCCATACCTCACGAGCCTCTTCCGGTGATTCAGGCAGCTCCTGCAACAGTTGCGGATTGTCCTTTAATCTCTGCCGCTCTTCGGTCAATGAGGCAGGCAGTCGCTGAATGCGGGTTTCGATCTCCTTCGCCCGTTGGGCATAGTGTTGCAACACCTGCTGCTGCTTGGGATCGTTGAATATTTTCTGTTCCTGCTGGGTGACCTCCCGCAAAGCCTGGCCGTAGGCAATTTGCGGAATGGGCGCACCGGTAATGTGGATGGAGAGCATCACCACCGGTACCACATAGGCGATGATGAGCACCACATACTGGGCCACCTGGGTCCAGGTGACCGCCCGCATGCCGCCCAAAAAGGAGCAAACCAGAATGCCCACCAGACCGGCAAAAACCCCGGTGGACAGGTCCACCCCCAAAAAGCGGCTGGAGATCAACCCCACCCCATAAATTTGCGCCACCACATAGACAAAAGAGACCAACACCACCGTCACCGCCCCAACCACCCGCACAAAATTGCCCTCATAACGGGTGCCAAGAAAGTCAGGAATGGTGAATTGACCAAATTTTCTCAAGTAAGGGGCCAGATAAAGCCCCACCAGGACATAACCTCCCGTCCATCCCATGACATAGGCCAGACCATCAAAGCCGGAAAAATAGAGTGCCCCCGCCATGCCAATAAAGGAGGCCGCACTCATCCAGTCGGAGCCGGTGGCCATGCCATTGAAAATGGCAGGAATGCGTCGTCCCGCCACATAATATTCCACAATATCCGCCGTGCGGCTGATGATGCCGATGGTCGCATAGATCAAGATGGTGAAGGCCATGAAGGTATAGCCGATCCATACATGGGGCAAACCCAACTGCTCGGCCACGGCCAGGAGGAGGACAAAAACGATGAAACCGCCCGTATACCAACCAAAATAACGACGAAGAACCTGAAAATAGCCCAGAGCGGTGGAGGTGGTCATGGCATATCCTCCGAGTCATCTTCATCCACCCCATACTTGCGATCCAGACGATCCATGGCCCAGGCATAATAGCCGGTCAAAAGCACAAAGAGGATCAAAGAACCCAAGGATGCCATAAAGAAACCAACGGGAAAGGCCAGGAAGGAGTATTCATTCAACTCGCTGGCAAAGAAGGGAATCACAAAACTGACTACTGCCCAGATCAGGGTAAGGATGGCGGTCAGTAGTTTCGTTTGCCGCCAATAGGCGCGATGGCGGTCGGTGATGACCACCTTGGCAGGGGCTTGTTCGTAGAGTGAATAATAAAAGGGCTGATCCATGATGCTGCTCCCTCCCCAGGGGGTCATACCCGTGCCGAAAGCCAGCGTTGATCCCGATCGAGAGCCATCAGGTCGGCAAAATTATGGTTGCCCTGCCGGATGGCCGCCTTGATAAGAATCAAACCGATTTGTGCGGTGGTAAAGGCATCATCCACCGCATGGTGCCGCTGATGGTTCTGGATGGAAAAAAAACGGCTCCATTCATCCAGACTTCGCAATCGCCCCGCCTTATCGGGATAGAGGGCCGTGGCGATGCGGGAAAGATCCAGCCAAGGGTTGGTGAGACAGGTTTGCATATGCTGCTTCAACGCCTTGCCGATCATGAATTCATCAAAGGCGGCATGGAAGGCCACCAGGGGATCCTGGCCGATAAACTCCAGCAGATCCCGCAACCCCTCTTCCGGGGGTACCCCCTGCAACTGGGTCTCGGCTCCAATGCCGTGAAAAAGAATGTTCTCCTTGGGACTGGCCTTTTCCTGTTTGAGGACCACGTCGAAACATTCGGAAAAATTAATACGCAATTCTTCAATCACCACAGCACCGATGGAGATCACTTGATCATGCTCCGGGCGAATGCCGGTGGTTTCCACATCCAGGACCACCATGCGACGGCTATCCAGGGGCGCACCCAAGCCGGTGGTCTCTCGTTTGAAAAGACCACAACGCATGCTGCGGCACAGGCTTTGCCAGAGTCGCAAAGGAATCATCGCTGAAACTCCATGGCCAATCTTGATTGCAATTTGCGTGCCTGGCGAAAGACTTCTTTCAAGATACGATGATCCAATTCGTTCAACTGGCGGGGCAAAATCACATGGCTTAAAGGTTGTCCCTTGTCCAACCGATCCAGGTTGCAACGCAGCCGCAACAATTGCAAAAAGCCAAAGGCATCCCGCCAGGCTTCCACATCCTGGCTGCCCAATTTGACTTTTTCATCAGAGAGTTGCAAACGATCCAGAGTATGGGTTTCCTCCACCCCGCAAGAGAGGGCAAAAATGCGTGCGGCATCGATGAAGGGCATGGTGCCGTGGAGTTTGATATCCACCCCGCCCTCTTCATTGAGTTTGAAATCCCGGAAGAGACCCAAAGGCGGCTGATTGCGCAGGGCGTTGCCGGTCATTTGATTGAGAAACCGTTTATTGACGACGGCCTTGCTCAACCATTGACGCAATTGCTCGGCCAAACTGAAATTGCCATAGATGGGACGAAAATCAAACAAGGTGGCGGCATTGAGCAAGGCTTGGGGGGTGCCGGAGTCGATCCAGCCTTGAAATAAATTTTGCCAGTCCGCCAGGGGCAATCGCCATTTGGGATTGCCTGCCATAATTTTGCCCTCACACAAGGGGATGCCGCAATAATCCAATTGATTATTGATGCGCAAGGTCATGTTGGCCAATTGATCCCGCACCGAACGGGGGTCCATCCCTTCCGCCACCTGGAAGATGAGGCCATTGTCCTGGTCACCCCCCAGGGAGAGTTCTCTGCGCCCATCGCTGCCCATGGTGAGCCAGCAAAACTGGATCTCTGGGGAAAAATCCCCCCGTTGCTGGGCCTGCTCATGCTCCAGTTGAATGATGCGGCATACCAGGCTCTGTCTCAGATTGGTAACCACCTCCCCCACCAATTCCACACCGATGCCCTGGGAGAGGAGATTTTTGATCAAACGGGTAATTTCCTCCCCAGCCTCTTTTAGTTGAGCCGGTTGGCTTGCCTGGCGGATGGAATCGTGCAGTTGACTGAGACTGACTCGTTGCAAAGGAAAAATTTCTCGTTCCGCCACCACCCCCAGGAGGGCTTTGTTTTCATCGGTCACCACCACCCGGCGCAAGCCCAGACGGGCCAGGGCCAGGGCAGCATCCCGCACCTTGGCATCATGGGGCAGGGTGAAAGGATTGGCAGTCATCACCTCGGACATGGGGGTGGAGAGGTCACGCCCCGGCAGGGTAATGCGCTCCATGGCATCTCGCAGGGTAAAAACGCCTACCACTCCATGGGATGCATCCACCGCCACCATACAGCCAACCCCCAGCTTTTGCATGGTCTGCATGGCTTCGCCTACCGGCGTAGCGGGAGAACAGGTGGCGGGGGGGCGACCAATCACCTGATGCAGGGGAGTTTCCATGGTCACTTGTCCATACCCTCCCAGATAAAAGTCGGCTTGGGCATTTTTGAGGGAAATTTCCAGCAGAGTCCCAAAGGGTCGATTGCAAAAGTCACGAAAAGGCTGGCTCAATTCTAATAATGTATTAAAATGAATCACGTCCATCTCTAAAAGAAAGACATCGCCAACCGCACGAAAATGGGTGGTCACTGCGCGTTGGCTCAGGAGTGCACCCAGGGGAAAACACTCCCCTTCCATCAATTGCACCACGGTGGAAAGCTGCTGGGAGGTGGACTGCTCCTCATTGCTGGCCACCATGCCCTGACGAATAATATAAAATTTATCCACCACCCCTTGACCAGGTGCTAAGATCACCTCACCACGGGTAAAGTAGGCAAGCTTGAGATGGTTGGCAATAAACTGCAAATGCTCCTCGTCCATGCGATTGAAGGGGGCATGGCTACGGATCATATAAACGGCGGATTGGGAAATGCGGGAGGGAGGGGAAGATGTACTCTTCATGCCCGATACGACCTCGACCGAGGGGTCAATAGGAACATAACCAAGAAAAAGAGTATGAACATAAACCGCTTTTGTGGCAAACTATTTTTTCCTCTTTTTCGGAGATGATTTTTCCACATGAACATTCATAATCGCAAGGAGTTTATCCACGCTATTCGGCCCTTTGATCGCATTTCCAACGAGGAAATGGAACGGGTCGTTGCGGCCTTGGATATTCAGTTTTTCCCGGAAGGTAAGTTGCTGATGAAGGCCGGGGATTCCCCGGAAGTCTTGCATATTTTATTCAAGGGAGCGGTGCGGGAAGAAGAGACGGAAAGTGTGTTGGCTTATCATGGTCCGGGGGATGCCTTCGATGCTGGTTCCCTCATTTCCGGCATTTGTCGTCATGATTTTGTGGTGGCGGAAGAGGTCATTTGTTATACCCTGCATCGTTCCATTTTTCTGGAACTGGCCAGAGGCAATCGGGCCTTTCAGGATTATTATTTTCAAAATTTAAGTCAGAAGGTGGAAGAGCTGCGGGAAATCAGTGGCTATCGGGATTTCAACTTTCTGGTCACCGCCCATGTGAAAAACATTGATCTCCACCCTGCCCTGATGATCGATGGCCAGGAGAGCATCCAGCAGGCCGCCCTGCTGATGAAAGATCGCAAAGTCCACGCTTTGCTGGTGAAGATGGGAGGAGAGCGTACCGGTCTGGTGGAGGATGTCAATATACGGGATGCGGTGGCGGGAGAGGGTATCGATCCCAAATCCCCGGTGGCCAGCATTGCCCAGCGCAATCCGGTGGTTGCCGATGGCAACGACTATCTCTTCGATGCCCTGTTGACCATGACCCGCCATCAGGTCAACCGCCTGCTGGTCAAACAGGCCAATGGGCCGGAAGGATTTTTGGAACTGGCCGATCTGTTGGGCTACTGGTCCAACCAATCCCACCTGGTGGGGGCGCGCATTGAACGGGCGGAAAACCTGCAACAGTTGCGGGAGGCTGCCGAGCGCATTCCTTTTGCCATTCAAACCCTGTTTCTCAAGGGGGTGAAGGTGCGTTTTGTCGCCCGGATGATGCGGGAGTTAAACCGCCGTTTGTTGGCCAAACTGTTTTCCATCCTGGCCCCTCCTGAACTCATTGCCAACAGCGTGTTGGTGGTGATGGGGAGTGAAGGTCGTGGCGAGCAACTGGTGAAGACCGATCAAGACAACGCCCTGATCCTACGTGATGGCTTCTCCTATCCCCAATTAAATGAATTTCGCAAAAATTTTGCCGAGGCCATGCACTTATTAAATATTCCCCCTTGTCCTGGCAAGTTGATGCTCTCGGAAGAGGGATGGTGTGGTTCTTTAAAATTTTTTATCGACACCCTCAATCACTGGATTCAGGAGGCGGATGCGGCTTCTTTGATGAATTTGGCCATTCTTTATGATGCCTCTCCTTCGGCAGGAGATACCCGAATTTTATTGCAATTAAAGCGCAATCTCTATAACAGTCTGCCGGATAATTTGCCCTTCTTTTCCCGATTTGCCCAACCTTCGGTGGCTTTTGACACCCCGTTGAGTCTCTTTTCCCAATTTGTGGTGGAAAAAAGAGGCACCAGTGAAACCCTGGATGTGAAAAAAGGGGGCATTTTTCCCATTGTGCATGGTGTGCGCAGCCTGGCATTGGAAAAACATCTCAAGGAGGTGAATACCATCAAGCGCATTTACGCTCTGGCCCATGTGGGTGTCTTTGACCATACCTTTGCGGAAGATTTGAGTGAAGCCTTTGATTTTATCTCTGGCATCCGCTTTCGCGCCATGCTGGCCAAGGGGGCAACCTGCACCGATGACACCAGCCTGATCGATCCCAGCCAATATTCCAATCGGGAAAGGGAGTTATTGAAAGAATCCTTCCGCACGGTGGACCGCCTGAAAAAATTGGTGGTTCAACATTTCCGGCTGAACTTGTTGGGATGAAACTTCTTCACACATGGCAGCGTGCCTGGCGCATGCGCAACCTGCGGGATCCCAGCTACGCCTTTCTTTTTGATCCGCCGCCGGATGATCATATGATCTGCCTGGATTTGGAGACCACGGGCTTGAACCCTTCCCGTGCTGAGATTCTATCCATTGGGGCGGTGCCGGTGGTGGGGGATAAAATTTTGACCAGTCGCGCCCTGCGCCTATTGGTCAAACCGGAGGGGGAGATCGACCCGGAGACCATCCGCATCCACGGTTTGCGCCCTATCGATGTGGAAAACGGTCTGCCTGCTGATGAGGCGGTGCGCATCCTGACCAACTTTATGGGCAGTCGCCCCTTGTTGGGTTATTATCTGGAATTTGACATGGCCATGGTGGACAAATATTTGGAACCCATGTGCGGTGTTCGCCTGCCCAACCGACGGATTGAAGTATCAGAAGTTTATTATCGCCACAAACTGGACCTCACCTCCATGGCCACCCCCTATGTGGACTTAAGCTTTGAGGCCATTCGCCGGGACTTGGGCGTGCCCCTGCTGGATCCCCACGATGCCATGGGCGACGCCTTGATGACGGCCATGATGTATATTCGTTTATCCATCATAACCAGGCAGAGAAGATCGATATGACAATGCGTTGGTCTACAAAATAGTCCACATTCATGGTCAGCCATCAGAATTTTACTGAACGACTTCATAATGACTTTTATTTTTTCAGATGTAATGGTGGGGTAGAGCATTCATTGTAAACCACCCCTGCCATGAGGTTCCCCATGCCCAAGCCATCTTTGCGTATCCTGACCAATCCCTCTGCCGACCATATGACAATTGGCATCACCATTCAAAATCCAGATCAACATTCCTATGACAGGTTGGGTTGGATTGGTCTGCAAGCCTTGGAATTTCTCCACCAGCGGATGAGCAAAGCATTAAAGAAGTGTTTATCCTCCAATGACCTGTTGCTGGAAGTAACTGGAAGTTTGGAGTTGAATATCTGGCAGAAGGTTGTTATCATTCACTGTAATCATCCGATTTGTCATACTCTTAACAGCTCCACCTGGGAATGCGCTGCATTTTTTGCCTTATGGCCTGATGAGGAGGTCAAGCTCAACCAATTTCTTACCACCTCCCGCCCCATTTCCCCCTTTTCGGAGGAGGATATTTCATCCTGGGGAGAAATGGGTTTTTGTGAGGCTTTAGAAGGTTCTGGTCTGTCTTTTTCTGAATCTTCAGAGGCGTCCCAGGATGGTGGTGATGGTGACAATAGAGGTGGCGGTGGTGGTGCAAATTGTGCTTTTGTAACCCTTCACAGAAAGGATGGAAGCACTTATGTAACCTGTTTGGGGGAGAACGGAAGTGGAGGAGAAGGAGGTAATCAAGGGGATAAAAATCCTAAAGACGAACCTTCTTCTGACCAGGATTCTCCCAATGGCGGGGATACTTCAAATGAAGATGGTGGAAATTCTCCCAAAGAGGATGATCGTTCTCCCGAAGGTGGGAATAATCCTCCTGGTGACTCCAATTCATCCGGTGAAGGGGGAAACCAACCTTCTGAAAATAATTCAAATGATTCCGGTCCCCGAAGAATTCAGAGTGATGATGTCAGTTTTCAACGCCCCAACATTGACCAGCCGATCAATCGAGAACTGGCTCAGGCGGTAGAAGATGCTGCCAGGGAACTGGGAAAGCGTCTTGAAATCAGCAGCACTACTGGAGGACATGGCAACAGAGGACTTCATCCTGGGGGAAATGCTGTTGATATTACGGAGATAAATGGTAGAAGAGTAGAAGCTATGGGCTATAATGATGATGTCCGTGCAGTAATGGAATGGTTTAGGAATCGGGATGGTACATCACAGGTCTTTGGCCCAAATGAATCACAAATACGGTCTGATCTAAACACGGATAATTGGAAAGGCAGACGACGTTATAATAAGACTCACCATGATCATATTCATGTAGGATATGGTGATTTACCTAGATGATAGGTTAATAAATGTCTACTTTCTTCTATTCTCTCCTGCTACAAACCTTGTGCATGATTATTACCAGCATGCTCCCCTGGCGTGGATATGGAGAGAATAGGATATACCTTGAAAAGATTGAGGATACAGATACAATAAAAATAATCAGCCTCAATTCTACATATGATATCTATGATAATATTTATGGGGAAACACAACTCCTAGGCACCTTTTATATCCATCAATATTTTGAATATTCACGCAATAATCGACCTAAAGAGGATACGATCTACTTCTTTTTAGAAAAATTAAATGATCCCGACAATGCGACTGTTTATAAAGCTCCCTTTAACCTGCCTGGCCGGTCGGATGTGGTCCATGTTCCAGTGAACATGTTTCCTGCCAGGGAGGATACCAGTAATAAGGTATGGTTGCGCATTGCTCCATACTTCCCCAGTAACAAGGAGTACAATGTCCAATTCAACAGCCATGGGGGAACGATCCAAAGGGTTAAACCCAAACCAGAGGATCACATTGTGCCTCTGCTTCCAGTCTCGCAAGAAAAAACATTATATTTTAGATCAAAGAATTATTTTATAACTAATAGTCATCTCAATACTGAAATTGAAAGCACCTTTAAAAATCCATTTAAACAGGAAATTTATTTTACATCCTACACCAAGGGCACTCCATGTGGTGATACCCCCGCCAGTTGTCCACAACACCGCATTTGCATGGGACTCCTGGAAAACATGCCCCCCAAACCGGCGCGGGAGGTGGCCTATTGCCTGCCCTGGTCAAACCAGTGGTTAAATATCAAACGGCTTCCCGGCAGTCAATTCCGTAAGGAAAGTGATTTATTGGAGCATACCGTACAGGAAGTCTATCCCAATCCCCATTGGCAAAAACATGGTGAGGATATTGCCTATTGGTTTCGCACCAGAAATCATAAGCTATTCGTTAATTTTAAAGAGGCTTATCTGGTTCCCATGGATGGCATCTCCCAGCCCCCTGCCAAGAGGAAACCATGATCCATACCATCTTCCCATTGTTGCTCTTGTTGATGCTCCTCTTCCCCCTGGAAAAGCTCCATGGTGCAGAGGATCTTCCCCTCTTGAAAGTGAACGATCCGTGCATGGTCCATTTTCTTGCCACCAACAAGACGCTCTTTTCCAACAATACCCTGGACTATGAAAAAATTCGTCTTTACATCCATCTGACAGAGGAAGCTGATCCTCAATGCAGGCTGTTTCCCAACATGAGATACAATCTGTATTTGATCTCCGATAGCCTCATGTATCCCAGGGAGCGTGGCATGGTGATTGCCCCCATTGCAAAACCACCAGACAGAATAAAAATTTCTGAATCGGAAGAAGAAGCCGGTTCATGGTTTTTCTACGATGGTTATTATTATATCGACGTTACGGAACAGGGTCACTCCAAGGGAAAAAAGAGATCCATAACTCGAAAAATTCATTTTAATCTGAAAAATTCCTTTATGACCATAAAAGGTCACCCGGACCCCTCTGCCATCATTCCCTTATATTCACAAAGAAATGAGTATTATACCCGATTTTTCACCATGACCCGTTTTAAAAACATTCCCATTGAAAACGCCTCCCTGCGCCATTATGAAGATTTGGAGGATAGGGAGTGTGCCGGGATGCCTTTCCTCTGCCCCCGCTATCGGCGTTGTTTTGCCCTGGCCGCTCAGGATGGCAGAGAGGCGGTCTACTGCCTGCCCTGGGCCTATGAATGGAAAAAGATCAAACTTGTCGGCAAGGGAGATGTTACCAAACCCAATGAATGGCTCGCCTTCGAGGCCACCGAAGCCTATGCCCCCACCTTTGAAAGCCATTCTCAGGCAACAGATTGGCAGGGACTCTACTCCAGACGGGTTCGTCAATTTAAATTCAACCTGCAAGAAGGATGGATCGACGATCCTACGCCGCCGGACCAGACTCTTCCCAGAAGGGGATTTTGATGAGGGACGCCGCCGTCCAGGCTAACTCGCCCGGACGGCGGCACGATCAGGAAGGTAGATGAAGATGAGGAGGGGTGGCGGGGCCTTGTCGGTCAGACGCAACCGGTGGGTTTCGGAAGGCCGGCAATTTTGCAGGCCTGTTTGGCGGGACCACCAGGGAAGAGATCATAAAGATACTTGGTGTTGCCCTTCTCCTTTCCCAGTTTTCTCCCCACCGCATGCACAAGGATGCGGATCATGGGAGCGATTTTGTAATCTTCGTAGTAGGCACGTAAAAAGTGGATGACCTCCCAATGGGCTTCGGTCAGATTGACATCCTCGTTGTTGGCAATATGATAGGCGATTTTTTCCGTCCAGTCGGCGAGATTGATCAAATAACCGTATTCATCAGTCTCGTAAAATTTGCCATCCAGTTCAAAGCCATTCATTGCCTTTCCTCCAGGTCTTCTGTTGGGAAATACACAAATGAGTCACTTGATCCTTTAATTCCGTGATCTGCTACAGCCAAAACCGAGACAGGCAATGCCAAGGACAATCCAAATCACACTTCCCCCCAAAGAAGGTGTTTTTTCCAACACCGACTCTTCAGGACGCTCCGGATTAAAATAAATCCGCACCAATTTATCCTCCGGGTAACGATGTTGAATGCGCATGGCGAAGGTTTGAATCAAAAAGAGTTGATCGCCTAAACCAAATTCAATCTGGTTACCCCGATAATGGCGTCCATTCACCTGGAAGTCATATTCAATTCCGGTACGATGCAGCAGGGAAAACCGCTCCCCCTTGTTCCCATCCGCATTGGGACGGGAGGTGATGATGCTTCCTTCCACATAGGGCCAGTCGCTGCTTTTGAGAGATTGATGAAAGGGATAAAAACCCAAGATCACCAAAAAAACTCCCAGCATACGCGACATCAGACTATTTGTTTGTGGTTTGCGGTATTCCATGTTCCACACCCTAAAGTCATGCCGTAGGTAAGAAAGCCAACCTGCCTGCCAGGACAACAGTGCCAGACCCGCGCTCCTCAACCCGGTTGGGGAGGACTGCGGGGAGAAGCGACGGGTCAGCGGCACATTCGGATTAAAGATCAACCCCTTTCAAACAAAGGAACCACATCCCGATGACCGGCCCCCACATAAAGCTGACGAGGACGACCAATACCCTCATTGGAGGCAATCATTTCGTTCCACTGGGTGATCCAGCCGATACAGCGGGAGACGGCAAAGATCACGGTAAACATATTGGTGGGGATGCCCATGGCCGACAGGATCAAGCCGGAGTAAAAGTCCACGTTGGGATAGAGTTTTTTGCGCGCAAAATACTCATCTTCCAGGGCGATTTCTTCCAGCTTCATGGCCACTTGCAACAGGGGATCATCCCGATGGCCGATTTCGTGCAACACTTCATGGGCGGTTTGCCGCAAAATTTTGGCCCGTGGATCATAGTTTTTATAAACCCGATGGCCGAAGCCCATGAGACGGAAAGGATCGTCCGGATCTTTGGCCCGTTTGATAAATTCGGGAATGCGTTCCACGGTGCCGATGGCCTTCAACATTTTGAGGACGGCTTCGTTGGCCCCGCCATGGGCAGGCCCCCACAGGGAACCCACACCGGCGGAGATAGCCCCGAAGGGGTTGGCATGGGAAGAGCCGGCCAGACGCACGGTGGAGGTGGAGGCATTCTGTTCGTGGTCGGCATGCAGAATCATGATGCGATCCATGGCGCGGGCCAACACCGGGGAGACCACGTATTCTTCGCAGGGGACAGCGAACAGCATGTAGAGAAAGTTTTCCGCATAGCCCAAATTGTTGCGCGGATACATAAAGGGCTGGCCGGTGGAATATTTATAAGCCGCCGCCGCGATGGTAGGCATTTTGGCGATGATGCGGTAGGCGGAGACCTGACGATGATGGGGATCACGAATATCCAGGGAGTCGTGATAGAAGGCAGAGAGGGCACCCACCACCCCCAGGACGATGGCCATGGGATGGGCATCCCGACGATAGCCCCGATAAAGTTGCAACAATTGCTCGTGCATCATGGTATGACGGGAGATCACCCGTTTGAAGTCGGTCAATTGTTTGGAGCTGGGCAGTTCGCCGTTGAGAAGGAGATAACACACTTCCAGGTGGTCGCACTGTTCAGCCAATTGTTCAATGGGATAGCCGCGATAGAGCAACACGCCGGTATCGCCATCGATAAAGGTGATTTTGCTTTCGCAGGAGGCGGTGGAGCGGAAGCCGGGGTCCAGGGTGAACATGCCAAGTTTGCTGTAGAGAGAGCTGATATCAAAGACCGGATCCCCCTCGTTGCCATGCAAAATTGGAAATTCCGCCTCCTTTCCGGTGCGGTTGTCCCGTATGGTTACAGTATTACTTGACATCGACCGTGCTCCTTTTCAGTGTCCTTGCGACGTTGTCTCATTCCTAGGTATGGATATCAGCTTTTTTATTTTGACTTCCAAAGCCTTTCTAGAACTTATTCTATTTTTATTAAAAACAATTTATGCTGTGTAGCGGCTCAATTCATGCACCCTGGAAACCGAACGTCGCCAGGCAAAGGCTGCTGGCCCATCCAGACAGGCTTCCGCCAAATCCACATGGCTGTATACCTGCAAAGGAACCCGGTGCTCATACAGCAGATCCACTAGAACAATAAATCGCATAGCTGCATCGGCCCCATCGGCAGTCAGGCGGGGCAAACCCGAAATGATCACCGATTTGGCCTGACCACACAAATTCATGTATTCCGCCCGCCCCAACATGCGACTGCACAACTCCTCAAAACCAAACCAGAAAACACCGTTTTCCATGCCATGAGCAGGAACCGGTGTATGGCGCAATAAAATGGAGGTAGGGGTGGGAGGACAACCCGCCAAGCGGGAAAAAAGATGATCCGCCGGGGGCAATACCTGGCTGTTGGTAGTCCCGTTCTGTCGCCGCCAATCCACCCCCAGGCCCAATTCGCATACATGGACATGCTTTTTCATCAGTTCGATGAAGGGCAAGACCCGGCCTCTGTTGAAGCCATCCTGGAAGAGATCATCCGGTGCCCAGTTGCTGGTGGCAAAAACGGTAACACCACACTTAAAAAGGGCTTCCAGGAGTCTTCCCAGCAATACCCCATCGGCAATGGTGGTAATATAGAATTCATCAAAACATAATAATCGTGCCTGCGCCGAAATTTCGCTTGCCATATACAACATTAAATCCACATTTTTCGGCGGCTTGGCATGAAATAGACGATGATGAAGTTCTTCCATGAACGGATGAAAATGAACCCGTCTTTTTTCATGGATGGACACACTGTCGAAAATCATCTGCATGAGCAGGGATTTTCCCCGCCCCACATCCCCATAAAGATAAACCCCATGGGGAGGAGGATCGCCACTTTCCAACCGCCACACATCCACGCCCCGCCAGGCGATGCGCTGTACCGGCTGGTTCAACTCTTCCGCCACTTGATCCAGCAGAGGAAGCATCCCCTCCTGGCGGATATCATGTTGAAGACGACCGTGCCGCACGGCCTCCGCCCAGCGTTGGCTGGGTTTGCAGAGCGTAATCCCCGCTCCTCCCTCATTGGCAGGAAGTACGTTTGAGCAGGAACGGTTGTTCATGGTGCCCTTCTCCCTTAGGCGACGACTGCTGCATTTTCCACTAGAATAGGAACAAAAACTCCGCAAAATATTAGAAATTCCTTACATTGACTTGCCAACGCCATCGAAACACATTTCAACAGCATTACCTAATATAAGAAAACAATGAAATTAGACAATGTTAATATAGTAAAAAAGAATTTTAGCAAATTCTAATATAGACCAAATCCAGCTCCCTGGAGCATCACACGGGGTTAGGTTCTGCTGCTGGAGAAATTAATAAGCCATTGGCGAGCAATTTTCAAGAAATTTATTGCGGTGCAGCAAAATTTTTCCAGTCACCTGGAAGGCAAAGTGGTAGTAGAAGGGAGCTACATGTGTACATATCAATTATCAATATAGATAAAATGATGCCATCCATTCGTTTGCATGCATTGCGGCGCAACAAAAAAATGCTTGATTTTTGCGGTGCAGCATGACACCATTTCCCGGAGCAAATGCTGTCGGATTGTCTCAAAGGTGGAGTTCACCCTTTCACACCACAGGATGGTGACCATGGTCGGTAACGTCCCAAGCCCACAACCCTCCCCCCCCAAGCAGGATCAATGCTCTGAAGATCACCTCTCGGCTGATCCACGGGATATTGGCTGGGTAAAACAAAATGTGCCCTGCCAGAACGCCTGCCCCGCCGGAACCAACATTCCGGCCTATATTCGCGCCATTGCTGAAGGAAATCCTGGTAAGGCCTATGAAATCAACCGGGAAGCCAACGTGCTGCCTGGGGTGCTGGGACGTATCTGTTCCCGCCCCTGCGAATCCGCCTGCCGCCACGGTTGGACCGGTAATGGAGATCCTGTCTCTATTTGTCATCTGAAACGATCTGCCGCTGACATGAAGGATGTGGGGCACCGCATCACCGAACGGCTCTACGCCCCCACCGGCAAACGCATTGCCGTGGTGGGTGCTGGTCCCGCCGGGGTGGCCGCTGCCCACGACCTCTCCCTGCTGGGTCACGATGTGGTAATCTTCGAAAAAGAGGAACGCCCCGGTGGCATGCTGCGTTATGGCATCCCGGAATTTCGTCTGCCCCGCAATGTCCTGGATATCGAACTGCACAACGCCTTAAGACTGGGTGTGCAACTGCGCACCGGAAGTGCCGTGGGAACCGGTAAAGGCGAAGTCCGGGTCTCCACCCTGTTGAGCGATTTCGACGCCGTTTTGCTGGCCACCGGTTGTATGGCTGCCTCCCCCCTCACCCTGAAAGGGGTGCCAGAAGGAGAAGACCCGGCAGTCTTCGCCAAAGATGTGGAATACGGACTGGACTTTCTCACCGAACTCCACCGTGGTCAAAACAAACGGGTGGGACGGCGCGTGGCCGTGGTGGGTGCCGGTTTTACCGCCCTGGACTGCGCACGGGTGGCCCGGCGTCTGGGCAGCATGGAAGTTACCATCCATCTGCGTACCAGCGAAGAGTACATCCCGGTCAGCCGGGAAGAGTTGTTCGAGACCAAGCGGGAAGGCGTCCGCATCAAAGGTCTGCGTACCCCGGTGGGGTTGCAACTGGATGAAAGCGGTCGCCTCACCGGCATTGAATTTGTCCAAAACCGCCTGGGCGGCTGGCGCGAAGGTGGCCGCCGCCAGGCCTTGGCCATAGAAGGTTCCGAATTCATCGAACCTTGCGATACCCTGATCATTGCCATCGGTCAGCGCACCGTCAACGATTTCATCGATATGCGGGTTGAACTGGATCGGGCAGGCAATGTGCGGGTGGGTGCCAACGGCATGACCTCCGTCAACAAGCTGTTTGCCGCTGGTGACTACGTAAAAGGAGCCTCCACCGCCATCGAAGCCATTGGTCACGGTCGGCAAATCGCCGACAAGATCGACACCTGGCTGGTGGGCAGACAGCGTCAGCAGGTGGTCAACATGGAGCCGGTGGCCAAACCCCTGCGGGACCACTCCTTCGACTTCATTCCCCGCCAGCACATGCCCACCGTCCCGCTGGCACAACGTTTCAAACCCATGTCCACGGAAGCAGAATGCGGCTACACCAAGGATTTGACCGCCGAGGAAGCCAAACGCTGTTATCTGTGCGATTTGCGATACCAGATCAATGTGGACCGCTGCATCTATTGCCGCGCCTGCATTGAAGTCGCCCCCCGCAACTGCATCAAACTGGTCAACGATGTGGCCATCAAGGAAGATGGCAGCTATGGCCCCTTGCAGGAGACCAAGGAGTGGAACCGGGTGGCAGCTATCTGGATCGACAATAACGAATGCATCCGCTGCGGAGCGTGTTTCAAGGTGTGCCCCGTAGCCTGCATTTCCATCACGCGCAACAAACTTGTCACCGTGGATGTGTGAAAGCCATGACCGCTCACCCCTCATCCCCTCCATCATCCTACCCTTCCGGGCACCGTTACGTGATCATTGGTAACGGTGTGGCCGGCAATCAGGCCGCCGAGGTCCTGCGTGACCGGGATCCCGATGGCCAAATCACCATCATCACCAACAGCCGGTTGCCCTTTTACAACCGATATCTGTTGCCCCAACTGTTTCGCGGTCACAGGGATTGGCGAGAATTTCTCGCCCATCCACCCGAATATTATCAGGAGCGGCGTATTCGGGTCCGGCGCGACAGTTGGGTGACTTCCATCCAGCCGAAAGAACGGCGGGTGGTGCTGGCCCACAACGAATCCGTCCACTACGACACCCTGCTGGTGGCCACCGGTGGACGCTGCTATCTGCCTGAAGAACTGGTGGAGTGCCGTTCACTCTTGCACGGCTTCGGCTCCTACGAGCAAGCTATGGCCGTTGGCAAGGCACTGCCGGAAAAAGGCACCGTGGTCATGCTGGGCGGCGATATGATCGGCCTGGATCTGGCCCGCACCCTGCTCAACATCGACTGCCGGGTGGTTCTGGTCACCGGCGAGTCCACCTTCTGGCCCCACCAGGTGGCCATGGAAGAACGGACACCCTTCATCGCCAGCCTGCAAAAAATGGGCATCGAAGTCATCGATGGCGATGCCATGGGTGGCGTTGCAGCCATTGAAAAAGGCCCGCCCGGTCTGCCCGCCCGTCGGGTGGTCTTCCGACAAGGGGGGGATGTCTATGGCGATGTGGTCATGCCCTTCTTGGGACTCACCCCCTCGGTAGAGTTCATGGTAGGTTCGGGAACCGACATCGAAAGAGGATTGCTGGTAAGTACCACCTTATGCACCAACGATCCCCATATTTATGCCGCTGGCGATGTCTGCCAGATCTGGTCGGCACAAAACCATGCCTACCGCTTCTATTATGGTTACAAAAATGTCCGCGCCATGGGCGCAGTGGCAGCTCTTAACATGACAGGCGGCAATGAACACTTCTCCACGACCCAGGACGAGAACCTCAAGATCAACAGCCAAGGCCACATCGACTCCCCCTTCTGGGCCTACGATTGAGGCCCCTGCTAACAGGAAGACGGTCATGCAGGGAACGGACATACAAATTGCCATTTGCGGCTCGGCAGGCGATGGCACCATCGCCGCCGGTGATATCCTACGCAATGCCGTAGCGGAAGCTGGCTATCGGGTCATCTGTTTCGATGTCTACCCGCCGGAAATCCGTGGCTTCGGCAAATGCATCTCCCGTCTGCGGATCACCAGTGAGCAATCCTACTCCCTCAAAAGACAGTCGGACGTGCTGGTCTCCCTGGATGACTCCCATGCCATCCCCCATGTGGGTGAAGTACGCAACGATGGTGCGGTGATCTACGAATCCAAACCGGTGGGACAATTGGCCGAAGGGGAACACATGAGTGCCCATGTGCTGCCTGGTCAAATTCCCTACGCCATCCCCATTCGGGAGCTGGCGGAAAAATCCACCGGTGGCGGACGCTCCCGCAACCTGGTCATCCTGGGCTATGTTGCCGGATTGTTGGGGCTGGCCCCCAACTCCTTCCAAAAAATTGTGGAGAAAAAATTCGGCAAACAAGGCAGTGCAGTGGTCACCCGCAACTTTGCAGGTTTCCAGGCAGGCTACGATGCCGGGATCAATACCTTCAAACTGGACACCGTCTCGTTTGACGGTCCCCCTCCTGCCAAACAGGGCAAAGTGGTGATGTTGAGCGGCAATGCCGCTGTGGTGCAAGGATGCCTGGATGCAGACATTCATACCTTCTTTGGCTATCCCATCACCCCGGCAACCTCCATCATGGAACGTTTAGCCACGGAAATGCCCAAGCGGGGACGCCGTCTTCTGCAAACCGAAGACGAAATTTCCGCCATGGCCGCCACCATCGGAGCCGGTTTTGCCGGATCCCGTTCAGCAACGGCCACATCCGGTCCTGGACTGGCCCTCATGTCGGAAATGCTGGGACTGGGCACCATGGCGGAGGTTCCCTGCGTGGTCTTCGTCTCCCAACGGGGCGGTCCTTCCACCGGCATGCCCACCAAAACCGAACAGTCGGACCTGAATGCCGCCATCTATGGCAGCCCTGGCGACTCCCAACGCATTGTCATCGCCCCCACCAACGTGGAAGGCTGCTATCGTTGCGCTGGTAAAGCCTTTGAAATGGCCGAACGCTACCAAACCCCGGTCATCGTTCTGCTGGATCTCTATCTTTCCAACCGATATGAAACCGTCACCCTGGTGGAATCCGGTCCTCCCTTTGAACTCAAAGTCAACAAAGAAGTGCGGCGGCTGGAACCGGGCGAGGCCTATCAACGCTACGCCTTGACTGAAGATGGTGTCAGCCCCCGTGCCATTCCCGGCGATGCAGGCTGCATGCATGTGATCACCGGTCTGGAACATAATCCTCTCGGTCGTCCCAACGACTCGGAAGAGATGCATGAGGAGATGAGCCACAAACGTCACCACAAGTTACAGGCGGCTCTCAACTATCCCAACTTTAACGTCACCAAACGCTTCGGCGATGAAGGACAGGTCAAGGTGGGTATTCTCTCCTGGGGTTCCACCTTCGGCGAATGCCTGGAAGCCATGTTTAAAGCCCAAGCCGAAGGCATCTCCTGTGCTGCCATGAAGGTGGTCATGCTCTCCCCCTTCCCCACCCAACAGGTAGAAGCCTTCATGGACTCCTGCGACGTGGTCTTGGTGCCGGAGTTGAACTATGAAGGCCAATTTGCCCAACTGGTACAAGGCACCCTGGCAAGACCCGTGGTGCGTCTCAGTCGGGTTCCCGGCTCCCCCATGCCGGTGGAAATGATTTTGGATGAAATCCGCCGTCTGGCACGGGGTGTCGTAACAGCTGCTGCTTCCTGAATTTAACAGGCTGGAGTTTTTGCCATGTCGATCCTGGAAAAACCGGTTTTTGTCGATGTCAAGTTGCGGGAGGTGAAGGAAAGTGGTCGCCTGGACTACCGCTCCCGTTCTCTACCCACCTGGTGCCCCGGTTGCGGCTACTTTTCCATTGTGGAAGGGGTTACCTCTGCCTGCAATGAAATGGGGATTAACAGAGATAATGCGGTGGTGGTCTCCGGCATCGGTTGCTCCTCCCGCTTTCCTTTCTTTGTCAACCTGTTTGGTTTCCACACCCTGCACGGTCGCGTACTGCCGGTGGCAACGGGTATCAAAACCGCCAATAACAAACTCACCGTTATTGCCGTGGGTGGCGATGGCGACGGCTTTGCCATCGGTGGCGGTCACGTCCCCCATGCCGCCAAACGCAACGTGGATATCACCTATCTGTTGTTTGATAATGGCATCTACGGACTTACCAAGGGTCAGACCTCCCCCACCTCGGCGGTGGGTCTGCGCACCTCCACCACCCCCTTTGAAAACCCGGAACGCCCCCTCAACCCCTTGATGATGGTTCTCACTTACGGAGCCAGTTGGGTGGGTCAATCCTATGCCGGGCGTCCCGATCATCTACGGGAGATGATCACCCAGGCAGTGGCCCATCGGGGCTTCTCCTATCTCCATATTTTAAGCCCCTGCGTCACCTTCGACAAAACCAGCAAGACCTATGTCAATCTGGGACAGGCGGTGCGGGAGTTGCCCCCAGACCATGACAGCAGCAATCTTATGGCCGCCCTGGAACAGGCACAAGATACCGAAACCCCCGCCATCGGCCTCTTCTACCAACAATTCCGCCCCACCTTGGCAGATACCTTCGACAAGGTTATCGCCAAAGCAACCGGCGACAAAGGATGATGTGATCCTCTTTCCCCTCTCCAGCCGGAGAGGGGAAATGTATTTTTATATTTTGAAAAATTTAAATTTATTTATCTTTTATATCTTATCTAATTTTACCGGTCTTTATAGACCTAACTCCAACCGTCAACTCGTATTGTCAAGACCATCACCCCCGCAAGGTTATATTTAAGAATAGAGCTAGTTTCTCACTGACCAAGCAGGTCAGGGGAAGCGGGGTCCAGGGAGGAGAGTATTGAATGAAGAACCACGATCTGGTTATCGTCGGTGCCGGACTGTCTGGTATGCGGGCCGCTCTGGAAGGAGTCAAGGCCGGTATCGACGTGGCAGTGGTGAGCAAGGTGCACCCTTTGCGCAGCCACTCCTGTGCGGCCCAGGGGGGCATCAACGCCGCCATCAATCCCCATGACAAATGGGAAACCCACGCTTACGACACGGTGAAAGGCTCCGACTATATCGGGGATGAGGATGCCATCGACCTCATGTGTCAGGAGGCACCGGTCATCATTCACGAGATGGATGCCATGGGCACTCCCTTCTCACGTAACGACAACGGGGATATCGCCCAGCGTCCCTTTGGCGGGGCCAGTTTCGACCGCACCTGTTATGCCGCTGACCGTACCGGTCAGGTATTGCTGCATACCTTGTGGGAGCAATTGGTCAAGGCTGGGGTCCATGTTTATGAAGAGTGCCATGTCTTTCGCCTGGTCCTGGCCAAGGACGGTCATGTGGCGGGATTGGTGGTCTATGACATCAAAACCGGTCAGCTCTTCACCATTGGTGCCAAGGGCATTTTGATCGCCACGGGTGGTTACGGGCGGGTCTTTCTCTCCTCTACTAACGCCACCACCAATACGGGTGACGGCATGGCTCTGGCCTATCGGGCCGGTGCCCCGCTGGCGGATATGGAGTTTGTGCAGTTTCATCCCACGGGCCTACGCACCTCCGGTATTCTGGTGACGGAAGGGGCGCGGGGTGAGGGTGGTTATTTGATCAATGCGGAAGGCGAACGCTTCATGGGCAAATATGCCCCCAAGAAGTGGGAACTGGCCTCCCGGGATGTGGTCTCCCGTGCAGAACAGACGGAAATTTTGGAAGGTCGTGGACGTAACGGGGCCATTTTCCTGGACCTGCGTCATTTGGGCAAAGAAAAAATCATGGATCGTCTGCCCCAGATTCGCCAACTGGCTTTGGATCTGGAAGGGGTGGACCCCATTGATGAACCCATTCCGGTGCGTCCCACGGTCCACTATTCCATGGGTGGCATTCGTACCGACAAATATGGTGCCGCACCCGTGCCAGGTCTGTTTGCCGCTGGTGAGGCCGCATGCGTTTCCGTGCATGGGGCCAACCGGTTGGGAGGCAACTCCCTTTTGGATACCATCGTCTTTGGCAAGATTACCGGTGCCCATGCCAGCCAGTATGTAAAAACCCAATCCTTGCGGGAATTTCCTGCCGACGCCCTCAAGGAAGAGCAGGATCGGGTGGATCAACTGAAAAAACGTCCCAGCACCGGTATACGCCATCCCGAACTGCTGCATCGGGCCGCTGAAGCCATGAACACCTACTGTGGTGTTTACCGTCAGGAAGAGGGTCTGGCCACCCTGCATGCCATGTTCCCCCAATTCCGGGAGGAGTATGAAAAAATCTATGTGGATGACAAATCCAACTATTTCAATGTGGATCTCATCCGCGCCATCGAGTTGCGCAATCTGTTGGATTTGGCCGAAACCATCGTCAAGGGTGCCCTGGTTCGCAAGGAGTCCCGTGGTGCCCACTATCGGGTTGATTTCCCCAATCGGGAGGATGAAACCTGGCGCAAACACACTATGGCCTTCTGGGATGAAAACAACAAGGTGGTCCGCCTTGACTACGAAGCCGTGCGTACCGTCGGCAAGGCCGAATATGCCGCCGTGGCGCGGTCTTACTGATGGGAATTAGGAGAACCCTATGACAACCCAGGAATATACCTTTCGTATACAACGGAATACCCCGGATGAAAAAGGCGGCATGACCAGCCGCTGGCAAGAGTTCAAAATTTCTGCCGAACCGGGTACCACCATTCTCACCTGCCTGGAAGAGATCAAGCGCAAGCAGGATGGCACCCTCACCTTTCGCCAATCCTGCCGCTCGGCCATTTGTGGTTCCTGCGCCATCCGAATTGGCGGACGCACCCGGCTGGCTTGCAAGACCCATGTGGGCAAGGTGGCCAAGGATGGATTGGTGGAAATCGGACCCCAGAACAATCAGCCGGTGCTGAAAGATTTGGCCATCGATATTTCCAACTTTTTCCAGAAGGTGCGCAGTATTACCCCCTATCTGCAACAGGGGTCCGAATCGGCCACCAAGGTGACCAGTACCGCTTATGATCAAGTCAACCACGTTACCCAGTGTATTTTGTGTGGTTGCTGCTATTCCGACTGTACCATGGCGGAGGTGAGCAAGGAGTTTATCGGTCCTGCCGCCCTGGCCAAGGCCTTCCGTTTTGTTTCTGATCCCCGCGAAGGCAAAAAGAGTGATCGTCTCAACCAGTTGAGCGAACCCCATGGAATTTGGAGCTGCTCCCGCTGCACCATGTGCGTGGAAGTTTGTCCCAAAGAGGTGGCCCCCATGGAGGCCATCGTTAAACTGCGTACCCGTGGCGTGGCCAAGGGTTTGACCGACTCTGCCGGGGCACGCCATGCCCTCGCCTTCCATGGCGATATCCAGAAGAGCGGAAGTTTGAACGAGTTCACCCTGATGTTTCGCACCCTAGGATTTTTGGGTTCCCTGATGGAGACCGACATGGCCATCCATCTGGCGAAAAAAGGCAAGGTTCCCTCCCCCTTCCCCCATGCCGTCGATGGAGTGGAGGAGTTGCGCCGCATGTACCAGCATCTGGAGCAAAATCCCCTTGAGGTGGAAACCAAAGCCAAGGAAGCCGTGCCCGAATGACCACCAGCAGCCGCCATCATCGGCTGGAGGAATAGACCATGTCTTTGCAATTTGCTTACTATCCGGGTTGTGCCGCCAAACAAATTCAACGGGAGGCGGATTGGGCCGCACAAGCGGTCTGTCAAGAATTGGGCATCACCCTTCATCCCATGCCACGGGCTTCCTGCTGTGGCGCGGTGAGTCTGCGGGAGACCAAACCCGCCTTTTCCCTGGCTGTTGCGGCAAGAATTTTGTCGGAAGCAGAGGCCATGGGTAAAAATTTACTCACCATATGCAATACTTGCTTGCAAACCCTGTCCCATGCCAATTATCGTCTCACCAACGAGCCGGAGCTGTTGGAGAAGATTAATGGGGTTTTGCAGGCTTCTGGGGTGCGTCCGTACAAGGCAACCATCAAGGTTTATCATCTTTTATGGGTGATTACCGACCAGGTGGATGCCAATCTTTTGCGCTCCAAAGTGAAAAAACCCCTGAAAGATCTTCAGGTTGCCCCCTTCTATGGCTGCCACAATCTGCGCCCGGAAGAAATTTATGAATCCAAGGCGGGAGAGAGTGCCGACCATTTGGATCGGCTCATCACCTTGTTGGGAGGCCAACCGGTCAGCTACCGGGGCAAAGATCGTTGTTGTGGCTTCCATGTGATGTTGTCGGACAAAACGGAAGTCCACAATATGGTGGCCATCAACTGCCAAAACGCCAAGAAGGCGGGTGCCCAGATCATGGTCACCCCCTGTACCCTGTGTGACATGGTCATGGGATCGGTACAGGGCATGGCGGAAAAAAGCCTGGGCCTCTCCATTCAACTGCCGGAGATGAACTTTGCCCAACTGTTGGGACTGGCTCTCGGCATTGATGAAAAACGTTTGGGCATCTCCCGCCTGCATGTAGATCCCAAACCTGCCCTGCAAGCCAAGGGCGTCATGTAATCGTTGCATCAATGAATCAAGGAGATTTTGCATGAGTGGAAAAGTTGCTGTGGTAACAGGGGGTATTGGTGGCATTGGCACGGAAATTTGCCGTGAGTTGGCCAAAGCTGGTTATCGTGTGGTTGCTTGCGACACTCCCCTGGCTGCCGAACATTTTGCTGCCTGGACCCAGGAACGCAAAGACGAGGGTATGGATATCCCGGTTTATGGCGTGGATGTGGCCAGCTTTGATTCCTGCCGCGATGCCCTGCAAAAGATCACCGCTGAAGTGGGTCCGGTGGATGTGCTGGTCAATGGTGCTGGTATCACCAAAGATGGCACCCTCAAGAAGATGACCCTGGATCAATGGCGTGCAGTGCTCTCCACCAACCTGGACAGCGTCTTCAACATGACCCGCAACGTCATCGATGGCATGCTGGAGCGTGGCTATGGCCGTGTGATCAACATTGCCTCGGTCAACGGTGCCAAGGGTCAGTTGGGTCAGTGCAACTACTCTTCCGCCAAGGCCGGTATGCACGGCTTCACCATGGCCCTGGCTCAGGAAGTTGCCCGCAAGAACATCACTGTCAACACCATCTCTCCCGGTTACATCGGCACCAAGATGGTGATGGCGATTCCCGAAGATGTGCGTAACAAGATTATTGCCCAGATCCCGGTGGGTCGTCTTGGCAAGCCGGAAGAGATTGCCCGTCTGGTGGTCTTTCTGTCCGATGAGAACACGGGTTTCATGACCGGTGCCAACGTCCACATCAATGGTGGCCAGTTCATGGAGCACTGATTTTCAGTGTTTTCCTTCAAAAAGGGCAACCCCTGGGTTGCCCTTTTTTTTGCTTATTCAATAAACTTTGAACAGACTTTCCGATGATCTCCATCTTTCCCAAGAGTGGATGCAACCTCTTTTCTATCCTTGGTATTTTACCTGACTTTTCTATAGCATAGAAAAAAACTTCCCAATCAGCGAGTTATACATGGAAACCTCCGATACCCAATCCTCGACATCACCCCATATGCCGCCCGGTTACCTGCTGTTTACTACCTTGTTATGCGGTTGTTTGGTCATGGTCATTGAGGTATTAGGCTCCCGCGTTATGGGACCCGTGTTTGGGGTAAGTCTGTTCGTTTGGACCTCCCTCATTACAGTCACCATGGTGGCACTGGCCATAGGCTATCGCCTGGGAGGAGGTCTGGTTGATCGTTACCAATCGCCTCGTGTGCTCTATCTTTTGATCCTGGCCGCAGGGGTGTGCAGCTTGGTCATTCCCTGGATGAAAGAGCCAGTACTCAATGCCAGCATACCTCTGGGATTGCGCCTGGGTGCCCTGACAGCCGCCACGGTGCTGTTTGGTCCCGCCCTGTTGCTGCTTGGATGCGTCTCTCCTTTCGTCGTGCGCCTGGCTGCCACCAGCATGACCCATTTGGGCCGCACGGTGGGCGATCTTTATGCCCTATCCACCCTGGGCAGTGTGTTGGGTACGGTACTCACAGGTTTCTTTCTGCTGGAGTGGGCCAGCATTGACCGTATTTTTCAGATTGTTGGTGTCCTGCTCATGGGTTGCAGTGCTGGTTATTTCCTGCTGCAACGCCGCATGGGAAGTGGCCTGGCTTTGATGCTGCTGGCCGCATTTTCCACGCTGTTCCTCCCCTCCTCTCGCCGTACCGTCACTCTGGCGGATGGCACCCAGGCGTCTGTCATAGAACATATGGAAAGTTATTATGGCCGCTTGCAGGTGGTCGATTACCGGTTCGGCAACCGCGCTGTCCGGGAAATGGAGATTGACGGTCTCATCCAGGGTGGCATGGACTTGAATAACCGGCTACCGGTTTACGAGTATCACTATCTCCTGCAACATCTCCCCCGCAGCCTTTATCCAGCCGGTAACCGGGTACTGATGATTGGTTTGGGTGCCGGACTGGTGCCCAGTTGGTATGTCAAACAGGGATTATCGGTCGATGCTGTGGATATCGACCCCCATGTGGTTACCTTCGCCCGCCAATATTTTCAACTGCCGGATGCGGTTCATGTCTACATCCAGGATGCCAGACACCACCTGGCTACCACCACAAGTGCTTATGACTTCCTGTTGGTGGATGTGTTCAACGGCGATACCACCCCCCATCATTTGGTCAGCCAGGAAGCGTTCCAACTCATGGCCAAGCGCATGACTCCCCAGGGGGTACTGGCCATCAACCTGATTGGCGGGGTAGATGGCCGCGATCGTGGAATCAACGCCATTCTCAAAACGTTGGAAACGGTGTTTGAAAGCATTGTCCTGTATCCACTCTTTGACACCAACAAGGAGGAGAGTGGCAACATGGTGGTGATCGCCCATAAGGGGCCACCGCGCAGCCCTGCAACCCTGAACATCGACCCCATTCACCCGATGGCCCGCGATCTTGTTGTCCATAGTTTAACGCATCCTACCTCCCTTCCCCGTCCGGCCATGAACGAAGCAAGGCTTTTGACCGATAATGACAATCCTGTGGATCTTCTGGGACTGGCCGTTAAGGAGAGTGTGCGTCAAAGTATTCTCCAGCATCCGTCGGTTGCCAGGCCTGGATATGGTCCCTCCTGATCCCCTTCGTCATGGATGGCTGGGAACGGCCTGGAGCCTACCAGCATATTGCACCGCAACAATTGCAAGGTTTGCACCCCCATAACAGAGTGATTTTTCTACCTTAAAGCCAGGAAAGCTCGATTGCTTTTTCTTATATTTCAATATTTTAAAAAAATTGAAAATACGGTGAAAAAAGGATTGACAGGAGGCCAGGAATCACCTATGCTGCACTGCAACAAAACGTAATAACCTCCTTTTTGATGGAGACAATAAATGGACGACGCCAAGATAGCCGAGAAAGTTACTGAAGCCACCCGCACCGTGTTGGAAAACATGATGAAGCTGGAAGAGATCAATGATCGCACCGTGCATGTGCTGGCGCAAAAGCAGTTTGCCGCAGCGGGTGACTACATGAGTTCAGCGGTGAAGCGTTTGCGCACGTTGAATGAAGCCAAAGACATGAAGGATGCCATGGCGAGCCAGGCGGATTTGGCCAGCGAATTGAGTGAAAAGATGCTCAACCATGCCAAGACCTCTTTGGAAGTATTGAACAATTCCAAGAGCGAATTGAATGCGGTGATTGGTGACAGCTTGTCCCGTTTTTTTGAGATGGCCAATCCCAAAGGCAAGTAAACAGACGTTCTGGCCCCTATGGTCAGCCGTTGCGAGAACTCCCAGGGGGAAACACCCCTGGGGGTCCGGTGAAATAGGCTAAACTTTGTCTGACATTTACTTTTAGAGTGTTCTTGTCAACACTTAGCTCCATTCACCAAATGCCCTGCAAAAAGCCTCCACAACCAGATTACACTTCACAATTCCGCCCCATGCCCATCACGGGCGAATGAGTTCTCAGAGTCTTTTGTTCCATAGTAACAGGTTGCGCCCGCGTAGCGATTTTCTCTCCCATATGCTGGATTACTTCCAAAAAACGCTGCTTTCTGATGGGCTTGGTAAGATAAAGGTCGTATCCCGCATCTTGAACCCGTTCTGCCTCCCCACTAAGCGCGTGTGCGGTTAGTGCAATGATAGGAAGAGAATAGTGGTTTGTTTTTTGTTCCCACTGACGGATTAATCGGGTAGCGGTGTAGCCATCCATCTCCGGCATTTGCACATCCATAACCACCAAATCAAAAGTACCCTTCTTGATTAACTGCACAGCTTCTTCCCCATTACTTACTATCGTCAACCGGTGGGGGGTACCTTTCAGAAAATGGTTTATGAGTATGTTGTGATCCTCCGAATCATCCACCAGCAAGATTCGCAAGGAAGATTCGCCAATTGTCGGAAAACTATTTTCTGGACTGGGAGGGTTGGGTTGTACTGGTGGTGTAGCAAGCCGCAGTGGTAAAGCAACGTGAAAAATGCTGCCACTATCAACTTGGCTCTCCGCCCAAATCCTGCCTCCCATTAGTGCCACCAAA
>JADFXB010000390.1 GCA_015233935.1 Magnetococcales bacterium
GCAACTTGGCGCGGGTGAGGGCATCCAGGGCAGAGAGAGGTTCATCCAGCAAAAGAATATCCGGTTGCACCGCCAGGGCACGGGCCACGGCCACCCGTTGGCGCATGCCACCGGACAGTTCACTGGGACGCCGCTCCGCCGCATGGGAGAGTCCCACCATGGTCATGTAGTGGTCCACCATGGCCACCTGCTCCCGTCCACTTTTGCTCCCATGCACCACTTCCACCGCCAGGGCGATATTTTCCCGTACCGTCATCCAGGGCATGAGGGAGTAGCTTTGAAAGACCACTCCCCGGTCGGGTCCAGGCCCTTGCATGGGCTTACCCCGCAGGGTGATGCTGCCCCGATCTGGTTCGGTCAGGCCCGCCATCAGGGAGATCAAGGTGGTCTTGCCCGCACCGGAAAAGCCCACGATGGCGACAAACTCCCCCTCCTCTATGGTGAGATCGATGCCGGACAAGACCGGGGTGCGACAGCTTCCTTCCCCATGGGATTTGTGGACTCCCTTCAAGGTCAGGATGGACATGGCCTCATACTCCTCTTGCATGGGTAAAGAGGGATTGCAGGGTTTGCATCAAACGATCCAGCAAAAATCCGATGATACCGATGGTCAACACCGCCACCATGATTTTGGCCAGGGATTGGGAGGAGCCGTTTTGAAATTCGTCCCAGACAAACTTGCCCAAGCCAGGGTTTTGCGCCAGCATTTCAGCCGCGATCAACACCATCCACCCCACCCCCAAGGTCAGACGCAAGCCGGTGAAGATATAAGGCAGGGCGGAAGGCAGTACCAGTTTTTGCACCCGCACCCACCAGGAAAGGCGCAACACCCGGCTCACATTGGTCAAATCCCGGTCGATGGAGGAGACCCCCACCGCCGTGTTTATCAAGGTGGGCCACAACGAACAGAGAGTGACGGTGATGGCCGAGTTGAGAAACGATTTTTCAAACATGGGGGCATCGCTCACATATACCGCACTGACAATCATGGTGACCAATGGCAACCAGGCCAGGGGTGAGACCGGTTTAAAAACCTGGATCAAGGGGTTGAGGGCTGCGTTGACGGTACGGGAAAGTCCACACAACACCCCCAAGGGAATGGCCACCACGGTTCCCAACAAAAAGCCGGTAAAAACCGTCTTCAAGCTGGTCCAGATTTGATCAAAATAGGTGGGCTTGCCCGCATAGGAGCGCAACTCCAGACGGGCAGAGGGATCCTTGCTCAACAGGCGTTGATGACGTTCCCGTTGCCGCTCCATGAAGGCCTCTTCCTTGCGCCGTTCTATCTGGTGCTCCTCGTAGAGCACCATGAACTGGGAGGCCACCATGGCGGGACCGGGAATTTCCCCCAACGAGGTTTTCACCTTGGGGGCCAGCATGGCCCAAACCCCCAAAAAGATCAGGATGGCCAACATGGGGACCACCAGCAGCCGCCAAAATTCCAGCCAGCGTGCCCGGCTGGTATCCCCGTTGGCCATGTGCATGAGGGGAATCAGCCAGCCAATCCCCAGCAGATTGAGGGTGGGGGTGATCTTTTGAATCCGTGCACGGGTGGCCTCCCGTGTGGGAAGGGGAGAAACCACTGCGGGCATGGGGGTGGTTGTGGCGTCTGCCGTGCTCATGATTTCCGACTCCCGTTGATTAACGAATGGTTTCAATCTTATCGCCGGTCAGTTTTTGACCCGACTTGAGGCCGATAGTAAACTTTTCCAAATATTCATTGGGCTTGTGGCCATCGTAGGCCATGCCATCGATGAATTCTTTCTGTGGCGGGCGGAACCCGTCGCTCTCCCACAAAAACTCTCCTTTTTCCGCCTTGCCTTCTTCCACCAACATTTTGGCCGCTTGCAGATAGATATCGGGCCGGTAGACCTTGCGGGCGGTTTCCAGATACCAACCATCCGCCTTGTGTTCCGGGATCTGCCCCCAACGGCGCATTTGGGTTAAATACCAAATGGCGTCTGAATAGAAGGGATAGGTGGCATGGTGGCGAAAGAAGACGTTAAAGTCGGGCATGGCCCGTTTATCCCCTTTTTCATACTCAAAGGTGCCGGTCATGGAGTTGCCAATCACCTTGGCATCGGCCCCCACATATTCGGAGCGGGCCAGAATACTCACCGCCTCCATGCGGTTGGCATTGTTGTTTTCATCCAACCAGCGGGCGGCGCGAATCAGGGCCTTGACCACCGCCAGGTGGGTATTGGGATTTTTTTCTGCCCAGCCACGGGTGACCCCGAAAACCTTTTCAGGGTTGTTGCGCCAGATTTCATAATC
>JADFXB010000391.1 GCA_015233935.1 Magnetococcales bacterium
TTTTATGGATCATGCAGAGCGGCAGATGATGGCCCAGACCATCGAAGCGGGTGTCTCTTCGATAAGCAAGGCTAAGACTGGCCGTAAAAGAGCATAACACATTAAAATTTCAATGTTTACATCACGTAATTTGTCCACAATAGGCCACAAAAGAACCTTGCCATCCAGGGGTATCAGGTGGTATTTTTGAGGGGTATTTTCTGGTGTTTGGAAGTTGATACCCCAAACATCCCCAACCCCATGCAGGAGTACCACCGATGCTTCTTACTGCCATCGCCATCAACCAAGCCAAACCCAGGGCCACCCCCTACAAACTATTTGACGGCGACGGACTATTCCTTCTGATCCAGCCAACCGGGGCCAAATACTGGCGGATGAAATACCGTTTTGGTGGCGTTGAAAAAACGCTGGCCTTGGGGGTGTTCTCCAACGTCAAGGAAGGCCGAAAGAATGCACCCATTCTTATCAGCCTGTCCGAGGCACGGGAAAAGCGGAATGAAGCGCGGCGACTGCTGGCCAATGGGGTTGACCCTGGTGAGTTTAAGAAGCAGACCAAGGCCATGATTGCGGAACGGGCCACAAACTCGTTCGAGGCAGTGGCACGAGAGTGGATTACCAAATTTTCCCCTACATGGTCTGCTGGCCATTTGCGGGCCACTGTCCAAAAGTTGGAGGTGAATCTTTTTCCCTGGATTGGAGCGCGGCCTATCGCAGAAGTGACAGCACCAGAATTGCTGGTTTGCCTACGGAGGATCGAGGTCAAAGGGGCGGTGAACGCGGCGCACCGAACCCGCGTTGTTGCCGGGCAGGTCTTCCGGTTTGACATCGCTACAGGACGCTGCGAGAATGATATTTCCACCGGGTTGAAGGGATCAATCCCCCAACCCAACAGGACGCATTTTCCAGCCATTACTGACCCTACAAAACTGGCTGTGGTGCTGAGAGCAATTGACAACTACCCTGGCAGCATGGTGACAATATGCGCGTTGAAGTTGCTTCCCATGCTACTTGCTAGACCAAGCGAACTCCGACAGGCTGAATGGTCAGAGTTTGACTTTGAGACTGCTACATGGTCCATTCCCCTGGAGAGGATGAAGACAAAACAGTCTCACCTTGTGCCACTGCCAGCCCAGGCTGTTTCTATTCTGCAAGAGTTGCACCCCTTAACAGGCCATGGGCGGTTTGTCTTCCCAGGGGCAAAAGGATCTGTTAATTCCATGTCAGAAACCACACTGAGGCTTGCCATGGTAGGCATGGGCTTTGCTGGTGTTCAGACACCCCACGGCTTTAGGGCCACGGCGCGAACGATCCTTGATGAGGTGTTGGGCTTTCGGGTTGATCTGATCGAACACCAGCTTGCCCATCAAGTGAGAGACACCAACGGCAGATCTTACAACAGGACATCCTTCCTACCAGAACGCCGAGAGATGATTCAACGGTGGGCCGACTACCTGGACGGACTGAAGGCAGGGACCACAAACGTAATTCCATTCAAAAAGCAGGCTTGACCCTGTTAGCGAGAAACCCTGTCTAGGCTGATCACCAAAAAAAGGGGAAACCTTTCACCCCCTGACCGGGTTTTTTATGAAATGTTATATTTAGAAGGGATAAAAATGAGTCATAAATTTTATGATATATATAAACATATAGATGTTTTTACTTTTAGGAAAGCTGCTTGTCTTCTGGCTGGTGTTGAAAAAACCAGCGATAATGAAGAGTTTGTCAATGCGTTGTTTGTGCAATTAAAACATGATGCTACAAATGGAGATTTGCCATTTACTCAAAAAATTGTGGACCGGGACGATCCAAAAGCAGATATGGCTGCTCTTGTGGATGATCCACAGAGGAGAAACGTATTGAGGCTTGTTCATCTCATATGGGATGAATCAAAAGTCACTCGCAAAAATTTAATATCCTGGTGTAAAGAGAAGCAAATAGAACCAGATTTTGAATCTCTAGAAAGTTGTCTAGCAAAAAATAGTTCACCTTACATAAAATACAAGGCGATAAATATTTTTGAGTTTGGGTTGGTTGCTTGTCTTCTGGCTGGTGTTGAGAAACCCAGTGATAATGAAGAGCTTGTCAAGGCGTGGCTTGAACAGCTAAAGAGTGATGCAGAAAATGGGATGTTAGAATTTAAACCAGAAATTAAGAAGGATGATCATCCAGAGGCAGAACTATCTAATTATATTCAAGTTAATAAAGTAAGATTAACTGAAGGGCTTATCAATGAATGGCGTGAGAAACTAAGGAATAATACAGAAATT
>JADFXB010000392.1 GCA_015233935.1 Magnetococcales bacterium
CGTTGTTGCAGGCTATCCCGTAAGCGAGAGATGGCCAGGGTTTCCGCATCGGCCCCCACCAGAACCAGTTGGATCTTTTCCTGAATTAATATTTCTGCCAGGACGTGGGCAAAGGAGGAATGGGGGGCAGGCGGAACCACATAACCCCGGTCCACAGCAAACAGGCCTACCGACAATGGGTGACAATCACAACCCACCACCCAACTGGCCAAACCGGAAGCGCGCAAGGCCTTAAGGATACCCTGGCCCACATTGCCCCCCACCCCGGTGACCAGAATACGTACCCGGCCTGTCGCCACGCCCCCCCATTGGGGAGAATTACTGAAGCTGGACATCCGCTTCACCACTCAAGGGATCCCGTCCGGCAAAAAGGCGGATCACCTCCAGGTTACGGGGTTTTTTGGTCTGCCAATCGGGACAAGACCGGCAAAAATCGGGCAGCTTAGGCCAATCCCCCGCCGCATGGGCCACCAGATAGGGGACAATTTTTTTCTGCCAAATAGCAAAGATGGACTCCTCCCGCACATTGCCATGTACCTGCTGGCCGCGCCAGTCGCAAATACAGAAAGGAACGTTGCCATTTTCGTTGATGTTTATTGAATCGAACAACCAGGCACAGGCATGTCGCAAGGAAGGGGGGGCGTTGACCTCATCTTCCAAGCTGTTGAGCCAGGTCACCTTGGGACGGATATAAACTTGCACCGGCTGGTGGGACCAATACTCCTTGAAGGCCTCCAGTTCGTGCTGGTTTTCCTTCAATTCGGCAAATTGCACCGTAATCTGGATACGGTCCCCCGCCAGTTGAATCAGGCGATGGATGTTGTCCATCACCGTGGCAAACTTGCCCCCCAAGCGAATGCTTTCATAGGTTTCCTTGGTAATGGCATCGATGCCGATATAAATTTCATCCAGTCCGGCATCCAGTAAATCCCGCACCGCCCGTTCATCCAGCAGGGTGCCATTGGTATTAATCGCCGCCCGCTTGAGTCCCCTGTCTTTGGCATAACGAATGCGTTTATATAAACCCAGCTTTTTGGATACCAGGGGTTCACCAAAATAACAAAACCAGATACGCACCCAGGGTGCCCCGGTTAGAACTTCATCAATCACCCGTAAGGCGAGGGATTCTTCCATTTTGCCCCAAGAGCGGGGCTGGAACTGACGGGCGCACATGGTGCAGTTGAGATTGCAGTAAGAGGAGGTTTCCAGGAGCACCTGATTGGGAAAATAGCACAACCGCTCAAAAATTTCTTGATCGGTCTTGGGTTCCTGTTCGGCCAGAAAGTTTTCCTGAAAGGTATTGAGGGTGGAGGCATAGGCCAGGGGGGTATCCTCCGTGGAATCGTGGCGAGTCACCCTTGTTCTCCCGTGGTTTGTTCACCCGTATTGAGGGAGAGATGACGGTTGTTGGCCGCCTCTTGCATCACCTTCCAATAGTTATGCCACCAGGAGCGGTATTGCCAATCGGGACATCCGGCACACAAAGGCAACTCCCTGCCCCGATTTTCCAGGTGCAACTGGCGATAGTGGTTAAAGGCTTCACCCAACCAGATGGATTGAATACTCTGCTGCCAAACATTTCCCATACAGGTACGGGCAGAAATATCATAACCACACACCATGACGGTGCCACGAGAGTCAATATTCAACCGCTCAAAGATGAAGGGACAGGGGACATTTTCCGTATCCAGATAAGGGGTGGGATCCGCCGAAATTTCGGCATCCAACCTGGTATTCTCCCCCCAGGTAAGAAATTTCCGTTTGATGAAATAATCCACTCCGATCTCTTGCATCCAGAAGGCTTCCACCCTTTCAATGTCCAGCCCCTTGCGATTGACCCCGGAGGCGACGATGCGGGAAGGGGAGGCCAGTTCTTTACGCATAGAGAGCAATCGCCTGGCATTGTCCAAAAGAACCTGCCAATCCAGCCCCTTGCGCATGATGGCATATTCTTCTGGAGTGCAGGCATCCACGGAAAGTTCAATCATGTCCACCCCGGCCTGCAAAAGGGCGTGGCTGCTTTCTTCATCAAAGCGGGAACCGTTGCTGATCAACCCCACCTTGCACCCCACCTGCCTGGCATAGGTGAGAAGTTCCACTGCTTGCGGGTGGAGCATGGGTTCGCCCCCCCCCGCTGATGCGCAACATGGCCTTGTGTTGACCCGTTTCATCAGCAATTTTGCGAAACAGCTCCGCCGGCATATAGGGCGTATCCCGGTAAGATTGGCGGAT
>JADFXB010000393.1 GCA_015233935.1 Magnetococcales bacterium
CGAGAAACGCCCCCTGAACGATGGAGAAAATAAATTTTACGCAGTGGAATGGGGTGGGCGCAAAATTCCAACTCGTTCAGGACATATAAATATTTTGGCATCCTTTTGCTGAATTGGATCAATCTGGACGAGTCAATCTGGAGAAAATCCAGACTGTCTGGCATCAAACGCAAACTCCCTCCGCCTGGTTGAACCAGGCACTGACCTGAATCCAAATCAAGGGCAGCAATATTGTCATCCAGTATCTTCATTCCCCGTGAGAGCAACAACCCAACCAAGGTGGACTTGCCAACCCCTGAATCACCGCAAAAAACGACTGCACCCGATGGCGTTGCTATTGTACTGCCATGTAACGCAAGAATTCCCCGTTGAATCAGCAACCCACCCGTAGCCCAGCCAAACGCAAGATGACAAATGGCCGCATTGTCAGACTCTGGTTTTGGTGCAATTTGGATGCTGTTGCCCCCTTCAATCAGATAATCGGCGGTTAAACGCGTGGTTAACAAGAGACGGCTTGGCTTGGCCTGAAAAAATGCTCCGCGAACGGCCCCTTCCCCCAGGTCAGAAGGAACTTGGCACACCTTGATATGAACGTCGGGAGGCTGGTTTGGCAGTATCTTCCGCATACCCGGACAAACCAAATCTGAGCGAAATCTTAAGCCGAAGGCTGACAAGTCTTTGTCAATTTGAGCTAACATAATGGCCTTTGGAAAGGAAGAAAAAATGGGAAGCCATTCCACCGTCATGCGTCATGCATAACAATTTTTCAGTAACCTTATTCTGCGCCCAATATTGAGGAAATGGATGAGACCTGAGAAAAAAGTTACATATTCTTCCACAAACAGTCATGAATTGAAGCACTTCAAGGGAAATAGGACAGAAAGTAGTGACTCCAAGTGGATTGAGGAACCGCACCGATCTGCTTATAGATGCCACAGTAACGGGATACCGCCTGCCCCTTTCTCTAACGCAGACGATAAGCCTTACACTACCGACTAAACAAAGGCGGGTGGGTATAGATTTCGGGTAGACCACGGAAGAGTTGTTCTTCATCCATGCCGTAGCCCACTAAATAGTTTGAGAATCCATGGAATTTTTCCAATCTTTATCAAATAAATATGAATAAACAAATCTGACTGCTTCCACTGCCATTTACAAATTAAGAGCATATTCGGCATGAAATTCAAATGCGAGAAAAGTAACTCCTTCAGCCATGTCTGACCTGTGACAGTGAGGAACTCCGGCGGGATAATAGATGACGGCTGGAGCAGGGGTGTTGTGGGTAATATCGTGCAGACAGCCCGATAGCAGAATCAAGACCACATCATGTTCGTGTTTATGCAGCGGGTAGCCGCCATTTTTATCAAAGGAGACCAAAACAGCCCTCAATAAAATATCATTACGTAAATGGTGGGTATGGAGCACCCGTAGCGGGGAATCCAGGAATGAATCGGTGGTTGCCTGATGAATAAAAGTTTCAAGCTTATATTGTTCATGATCTGGTGGCTGGCATTGCCATTTCAAAACAATAAAATGTGATGACTGGTCGCCCGCACCTTGAATGGTATGCCGTTCTCCAGGCGGGTGGTAAAAAAAAGAACCAGGACCAATGAGTGTTTGTCCTTCCCCAACCCACACCACCAATTGACCGGACAGCAGAACAATAATTTCTTCTTCTTCATGTACATGAGGCGAATGTGGGAATGCGCCTGGTTCCAGGGTGGAGTGATAAACTGAAAGAACCCCCATCATACACTTCCACCCACGCATCATAGTCCGCACAAACCATCCAGGTGCCAACTGTCGGCCCATACCTGTGGGAACTGTTCGCACCCAGTAGAGTGGAGGGGCTGTCAATTCAGGCTCTCCAAACAGTGTTTAACAATAACATTGACAGTTGATTGTCCCTCATGCGCAGCATAACGGTTTGCATAATCATCCAAAGCATACAATGGTGAATTGTTTTCCAGCACCTCCGTTAATTTTGCGTCCACCGCCGACTCCTGAATCGAAAGACTCATGCCATGGGCCAATCCGCGCTTGCCCAAACGCCAAGCCAGCAAAGATTGTTCCAGTTGCAGAGGACAAATCAGCAGAGGTAACCGCCTTCCCAAGAGGGCTGCCGTGGTGCCAAAGCCCCCCTGGATCACAGCGGCACGGCACCATTCCGCCACCGTATCCAGGTTGGTCAGGCTGTTCAA
>JADFXB010000394.1 GCA_015233935.1 Magnetococcales bacterium
TGGGTTTTTTGACCTTCTTCATGCTGCGTCGGGTGGTATTGCGTCCCATTCGCACTGTAACCCTTGCCATGACCCGTGCCGCCCAGGGGGATCTCTCCCAGGAGGTGCCCATTCCCAGTATGGATGAGGTGGGCGTCATGGCCGATCATTTCAATACCATGTTGAAACGCTTGCGGGAGACCTATCAGGGACTGCAAAAAGAGCAGGACAAGCTTTCCACCATCATCTTAAGTGCCACCGAAGGCATTGTGGTGACTGACCGGGAGGGCAAGGTTGTGCTGGTCAACCCAGCAGCCGAAAGAATCCTGGAAAAAACCTCTCAACAAATTATCGGTGAGGGATTTCCCCAACTGGTGGATGACCCCAGCTATATCAACGCCTATCTGCAAAGCTGGGGCGCGGATATGCCGGAGACCATCTTTTATAAAAACAAATTAATCAACATGAACATTTCCACCATCCAGGATGACGAAAATCGGATCATGGGTTCCGCTGCTCTTTTCCGGGATGTGACCGATGAAAAACGCCTTGAAGAACAATTGCGGCAACTCTCCTTTACCGATGGATTGACCGGTCTGCTCAATCGCCGTCGTATGGAAGAGGTTTTAAGAGAGGAACTCTCCCGTGCCTCTCGTTATAATCAAAAAGTCTCCCTCGTCCTTCTGGATGTGGACCACTTTAAAAAGTTTAACGACCAGTATGGCCACGACCAGGGGGACCGGGTGCTCATCGCCATGGCTCGTATCATGAAAGAGCACTTCCGCACCAACGACTTGTGCTGCCGTTATGGGGGTGAGGAATTTTGTGTCATCATGCCCAATACCGATACTCCAGGGGCTTTTTATGGTGCAGATCGTTTCCGGCAAAAGGTGGAAGCCACCAACATCGATGGTTTGAAGGTAACCATCACAGCAGGGATCGCCATCTTCCCCCGTCATGGCTCTGAACCGGATGCCCTGTTGAAACAAGCGGATTTGGCACTATATCAAGGTAAGCAGGAAGGACGTAACCGGGTGATCATCGTCCCGGAATAATCTCAACCTACCAGGGTAAAATAGGTTTGCTCCAGGGCAGCCTTGTTGTTGAAGGTGGCAATCTGGACGGCTGCACTGTTTCCTCCATAGAAATCACGGTCATACCACAAACCGCCGGTTAAGGTGTTGTAGAGAAGCTGGGCACTGACAAAATTGGCAAAGCTGTTGTCGGTGCTGGTGGCCAAAATGCCACTTTTTAATTGTCCATCTTTGAATAAAGCAGCGTAGGATGCCTTGGCCAAACTAATGGTATCCCCTTCTAATCCGTTAAAATCTTCCAGGGTAAGGGCAGCGGGACGGTCAATGCGAAATTGATCTGCTCCACCACCCCCCACCAAGGTGTCCGCTCCACCACCACCGTTCAAAATATTGTTGCCATTATTGCCCGTCAATCGATTATTGGCCGTATTGCCTGTAAGATGAATGGCAAGGGAGCCGGTATCCGCCACGGTGGCATTTTCAAACTGGGTGGCCAATTGCAAGGTCCAAGGGGTGGGCAAGGTAAAGGTATCGGCGGTGCGCAGGCTAAGGGTATCGCTCCCTTCATGGGCATTTTCCACCAGGGTGTCCTGCAAACGAATGGTGGTTCCGCTACGGATTAAATCCACCACATAGAAATCATCCCCGGCCCCACCCCGCAAGGTATCCACTCCGCCTGCCCCATCCAGCCGGTTGGCACCGCTGTTGCCGGTAAGGAGATTGGCAAGCCCATTGCCGGTGGCTTGTAAAGAATTTTTCCCCAACAGGGTGAGATTTTCCAAGTTACTACCCAGGGTCCAATCCACAAAAGATTGAACGGTATCCATTTCTGTGACCAGGCTGGAGCTTTCCACTACTTGATCCAACACATCATCCACCAGGTAGGTGTCCCCACCCAGACCACCCACCAAAATATCCGCCCCGGCACCACCATCCAGAATATTGGCAGCACTGTTGCCGGTAAGCAGGTTGTTGCCTGAATTACCGGTCAAATGGGTGGTGAAAGTACCCAGCAGAGTGGCATTTTCAAATTCACTGGCCAGGGTATAGGTGCCGGTGGTCAGATTGACCTGGACGGTATCCACCCCGTTCCCATCCTCTTCCACCAGCACATCCCCTGCATTGTCCACCTCATACCAGTCATCTCCTGCTCCACCCACCAGGGTATCTTTGCCCGCCCCAC
>JADFXB010000395.1 GCA_015233935.1 Magnetococcales bacterium
GCCTATCCATTGGCTCATGCTGCGCCAGAACAGAATGCCCTGCGGCAATGACTCGATGTCGGCCAGAACTGTGGAGCCGGTAGTGGTGAAGCCGGATGCGGATTCAAAGCGGGTTCGATCAGCTCTCGGCAGGTGATTTTTTCATTGCGGACCATCAAAGGATTCCTTCTACCTTAAAATCAATCACGTCAAGTGGGATATAAGCAACGAGTGTGCCATCATGCCTGAACCCCATATTTCTTCAACCAATTGGATAGAGTCTGGTAACTGGCCAAGCCCAGAAGTTCGGCGGCCCTGGTCTTGTTGCCAGCGGTCTTCTCCATGGCCAGCTCCAGGTAATGCCTGGCCACACGATCCATCATGGCTGGCAAATCAACCCCTTGCAATACATCCATGCCGAGGATGTTATCCGATTCCTGTGATCCCTTGGGAATGGGAAACAGGGAATCCCGGATGTCTTCCACCCGAATGGTTGGCCCCGATGACCAGACCATGGCGCGGCGCAGGGTATTTTGTAACTCCCGCACATTGCCAGGCCAACGGTGTTTCAACAGAAGATCTCTTGCACCAACAGAAAGTTTCTTATGCTCAAAGCCGGGTTCCGTTTCGCTTTCCCGGTTGATCTGCTCCAGAAGGTGGTCCACCAGCGGGGCGAGATCCCCCGTGCGCTCTCGCAGGGGAGGCAGGAGCAACACGATCACCGCCAATCTATTACTGGACAAGCCACTGCTGTCCAAAATAATCTGAAACCGAGTTTGGCCTCCATGTACGGCAAGGGCTGGGGGTGATTTGGGACGGATTTTGCGTTTGAGGTTGGCTATTTGCCGGTGGCTGTCCAAATTAGTTGAGCGGCAGCGTTAGCTGCCGTACTGGTGGAACGACCGGTGGTGTGCCGAATGGGTTGTCGATCCACTCGGTCAAATCCCGGTAGGTGAAGAGATTCATTCGGAGCATAGCCGCCAAGTTGGAAAGAGACCACCCTGCTTTGGAGAGGTGGTGAAGCCATCTCAGCAGGAGCAGGGCGAGCATAGCTGTCCAAATCTGGATGCGAAGGGCGTTTTCCGAGGTGCCGACAAAGGTCTTGATCTTGAGGTTCTGTTTGAGGGTCTTGAAAAAGATCTCGATCTGCCAGCGGTCCTTGTAGATGGCAGAAATGGTGGTGGAACCGAAGTCCAGGTGGTTGGTGAGCAGGACGATTTCCCTTTCATTCTCGGCGTCCCAGACGACGATCCGGCGCAGAAAATGTGGGCAAGTTTCCAAAGCGTCGGTCCCGGTGAGACGGATCACTTGATCGGCGCGGATATTGCGGTGCTGAGGCAGGGGCCGTTCGGCGATCACCGTGAAGACGGTATTGTCCTTCATGCGGGTGACGAAGAAGACACCTTGCTTCGTCCATTCGGCGAAAAGGTGGAAGTCGTTGTAGGCGCGGTCCATGGCGATGATGGAACCGGGATTTAGGTGGAGCAGTTTGGCGGCCCTGACGTCGTGGGGTTTGGCCTCCGATATGTGGACGAAGGCGGGCATATAATCGTCATGGTCCAGCAGGACGTGGATCTTGGCTCCACCCTTGGCTTGACGAAATTTGGCCCAGGGGAACAAGGACAGACAAAGAGTGATGGTGGTGGAATCGAAGGAAAGCAGCTTATTTTTGAAACAGAACGTGCTTTTGCGCAACCCACCGATGCTTCCTTGCTGGCGGAACCGGTTTAGGACGGCCCAAAACAGGTCTTCGTAGAGGGCGGCGGGACGGTGTTCATTGGCATAGGAAAGGGTGGAGCGACTGGGGGCGTCATTAATGCCCAGGTGGACCAGTTTGCCCAGGCAGCATGCCAACCCACTGCAAATTTCCCGCAGAGAGTCGGCCCTGGCTAACTGACAAAACAGCATGGATACGAATTGGGTCCAGCAAGTGAAGCCCTTGGCGTGTTTCTCGGCTCCATGCTTGAAAACCAAAGCAGCGAATTCGTTGCGTGGAAAATGGTCAAGAAGTTGACTGAAGAGACTGGCTGTCTTTACCATGAGATTGCCCTCCTGGGGTGTGGTAGTGGAACAAGGTCTTCGCAACCCCATTCTGCTACATACCGTGGGAGGGCACACCCTCAAAAAAAGCTATTTTGGACAAGTGTGGCCCCAGCCAATACCTTTGCCTTTCCGTCAACCCCTCATAGGATAAACCATCAAGTAACATGTCT
>JADFXB010000396.1 GCA_015233935.1 Magnetococcales bacterium
GAGCACCTGCTTTGCAAGCAGGGGGTCATCGGTTCGATCCCGTTCACCTCCACCAATACCTAATTTAGACCAGTCTAAAGCAGTCCATGAACCCCGCACCTACCAAGGCTTGCGGGGTTTTTTGTGTCCAATACAGGCCAGAAAAAGCTATTGCCATCCACCGCATTATGGGGGTACAACTGGGGGTAGATTGACTCCCAGGAAAGTTTGTACCCCCACTGTGGTGAAATCTAGGCAGGAGTAGGTGTCACGTTGCCGATGAAATACCCCCAGGCTATTGGATGATACCCCACATTAGGGAAATTCCACCACCAACATACACTTCCTGGTGATACCCCCAAGCATACCCCCAAGACATACCATAGCCAGGCAGGAGATACCCCCAATGCCTCTTTCTGATGCTGCAATTCGCCAAACAAAACCCACGGAGAAGCCCTTCAAACTTTCCGACGGCGACGGTATGTTCCTACTGGTTAACCCCAACGGTTCCAAATATTGGCGTCTCAAATTTCGGTACGCTGGCAAGGAAAAAATTCTGGCTTTGGGGGTATACCCGGATGTTCCCCTCAAGTTGGCCAGGGAAAAAAGAGATGAGGCGCGGAGGTTATTGGCCGATGGGGTAGACCCCAGCGAGTTTCGTAAGGCAATCAAAACAATGAAGGCCGACCGGGCTGCCAACTCTTTTGAAGTGGTTGCCCGTGAGTGGTTCGCCAAGTATTCCCCTGGGTGGGCACCCGCCCATTCCATCAAGATTATACAAAGGCTTGAGCGAGACGTATTTCCCTGGATAGGTGGCCGACCTATAAGCGACATAACCGCCCCAGAAATGCTTGCCTGTCTGCGACGTATTGAGGAACGGGGAACGATTGATACAGCGCACAGAGCAAAGCAAAATTGCGGCCAGGTGTTCCGGTATGGCATCGCCACGGGGCGGGCAGAACATGATGTGTGCGCTGATTTGAAGGGGGCCATCCCACCACCCCAGGAGGGACACTTCCCTGCTATCACCGACCCCACCGCCTTGGTACCCGTACTAAAGGGAATTGATGCCTACCCTGGCCACTTGGTGGTGAAGTGCGCACTGAAATTGCTTCCCTTGGTATTTGTGAGACCGGGGGAATTGCGGATGGCGGAATGGGTAGAGTTCGACCTTGACCGGGCAGAGTGGTGCATCCCCTTGGAGAGGATGAAGACTAAGCAACCGCACATTGTGCCACTATCGACACAGGCTATTGCCATCTTACGGGAGTTGCACCCCCTAACTGGAGATGGACGCTTTGTCTTTCCAGGGGCCAGGAACCAGGGTGTGCCCATGTCCAATATGGCAACAAGTGTAGCTTTAAAGTCACTTGGATTTGCCGGGGAGATGAGTGCCCATGGTTTCCGTGCTACGGCAAGAACGCTACTGGATGAGGTGTTGGGGTATCGGCCAGAACTGGTTGAACACCAGCTTGCCCATGCGGTACGTGATCCTCTTGGCCGGGCCTATAACCGGACAACCCACCTTCCAGAGCGGCGGAAGATGATGCAGGCGTGGGCCGACTACTTGGACGGGCTGAAGGCTGGCAGTGCGGAGATACTTCCATTCCAGCGGCAATTATGACCACATGCTGATGAATGCCAGGCCTACCGCAACGGCGAGAAAAGGTTGCCCCTCAACCACCATGGCCGGGTTCTTTTTTGAGGTGTAGCAGAGGAAGCGAAACATGAACGGGACAAGAGAACCAGAAGACTTTTTGCAACGTGCGCGTGAACGCAGGGAAATGACCAAGGACTTGTCAGATTCTGAAGCTGTTGATTTTATACTTGGTTGCAGTGGGTTGGCTTCCAGGGAAGATGCTAACGTTTTGCTGGAAATCCTCAAGGACGAACTGCTGGATATTAATAGGGCTGGAATTTTGAACTACCTTCAGGGGAAAGATGTAAGAGTGACTCTCGATTGGCACAAGAACAAGTACATGGCATTGTCAAAGGCAATCGAGGTTCTTTCCGAGACATTTCAAAATAACGCTACGGACTTGTTGTTGGAGTGCTTGGGATCAATAAAATTTTACGATGATCCTGCTACGGTAGGGCAACGATATTCCACGTTTTCCATGGTTTCCAGGGATGAAATCGAGGGGGCGATTGCCAATGGAGACGGGGAGTTCTTGTCAAAATGTATCTGCGACATGAGGTCTATTAGG
>JADFXB010000397.1 GCA_015233935.1 Magnetococcales bacterium
TGATTTTGATCTGATTCTAATTTTTCATGTGCTGGAACATATTGATGAACCCTCGTCCATGATTCAATTTTGCAGGGAGCGGCTGGCTCCCAATGGGCGACTGGTGGTCGAGGTTCCTTATGGTTCCGGCAATTTTTTGGTTCCCTGGGATGGTCATGGGGAGCATTGTCAGTTTTTTTCCACCGCCTCCTTGTCGGTTTTGTTGGAGGGACGGGGATTTGCCGTGGAGAAGATGGTCAATGGCTGTTATGAATCGGCCACTTATAACGATTCATTGCGTGTGATGAGTCGATTAGCAGTGACGGCAGAGCAAAAAGTGACCCTGTTTCAGCAGCGATTTCAGGAGTTATTCCAGGGGCAGTGTATCATTTTTGGGGTGGGTAAGGATTTTCAAAACTGGTTTGCCCCTTATCTGGATGAGGCGGCGGTGGTGGCGGTGTGTGACAATGCTCCCACGGTGCAGGGAAGTCGGGTAATGGGCAAGGTGGTTCAGACGCCACTGGCAGTGGTGCAAGGCCGTGGAGGGGTGAAAATATTGGTGGCAACTTTTCGTTATACCTCTGAAATTATTGCCCAATTGTTGGATATGGGGGTGAGGGAAGAGGAGATCGTCACCACGGAACAATTTTTTGCCAGGAGCCTGTAGGCCATGGCGGAAATGCTCTATTCCCAATTGCGCACCGCCGGGCGGGCAAGCTTGGCCGACCTGTTGCCCTTGAAATTTCCCATGAGCATGTATGTGGAGACCACCAACCGGTGCAATTTGCGCTGCACCTATTGTCCTCTTTCGTTACCGGATTACAAGGATAGGGTGGGGGGATTTCTCACCTTGTCCATGGAAGATTTTACAAAAATATGTCGTGATATTCAGGAGGGGGGACGGCTCAAGGTATTGCGCTTTTATTTCATGGGGGAGCCTTTGGTGAATCCCCACTTGCCGGAGATGATAGCCCTTGCCAGGCGCATGGAGGTAGCGGAACGGTTGGAGTTGACCAGCAATGGGGTATTGCTGGATGAAAAGCGTTCGTTGGCCTTGTTGGATTCGGGTTTGGATTATTTGCGCATCAGCATTTCCAGTGTGGATCCCGTCCGCCACGCCAAGGTGACGGCCACCAAGGTGAAGGTGGAGACCATCCGGCAAAATGTGTTGGCATTTCGCCGGTTACGGGATGGCTTGGGCATGAGCCGACCCTTTCTCTACGTCAAAATGTTGCAATCCGAGAGTGAGGAGGAGAATCAGGCGTTTATCCACATGTATCAAAAGGTGGCGGACGAAATTTGTCTGGAAAAGCCCATGAATTGGGACAATCGCCTGGAATATGATCTCATCAAGGCCACCTATGGGGAGGAAAACAAGCTGGATTTGACCGCCAGTTTTCCCTATCCCAAGGCAGTGTGTCCCTTTCCGTTTTATACCTTGGTGGTGAGTGTCAACGGGGATGTGACGGTGTGTTGTGTGGATTGGAACAAGGATACCAAAGTGGGCAACATTCATGAGTCCACATTGAGTGAAATCTGGCAGGGGGAAAGGTTGCGGCAGTTGCGGTTGTTGCATTTGAACCGGCAGCGAGACCAGAATCCCTCTTGTTGCAATTGCAATTTTTTGTACACCACCCCGGATAATCTGGATGAGTTATCCAACGAAAAAAGAGTGGCCATGGTGGGATTGAACCAAGGGTGATTTTTTCTTGTCCCAGGGTGTGTTGACATAAATACTTTTGCAGGGGTCCAGGGGACCATCATGGTCCCCTGGTGGGGTATGGGGCAAAGCCCCACAAATCAATATGCAGTAGTGGGGCTTTGCCCCACACCCTACCAGGGGGAATGATTCCCCCTGGACCCCCCATAAATGGAATGTCAACACACTCTGGTGTGAAACCGGTGTACCAACATCCATCCTCCTGGAGGCTTTCCATATGATGTGCAATGCTGAAAAAGTAGCCGATGTGGAAGACAGAACCCAGACCCGTCAACGCTTGAAAGCAGAAAAGCCCCTGCTGTATGAAAAATTTTTGTATCTGGATGAACTGGCCAAACGGGGTGAGCCACCGCCGCCGGTGGTGGAAATTGCCTATCGTTATGCGTGCAATTTAAAGTGCAAACATTGTTTTGCCAGCCAGTTTACCGTCAAGGATCGCAGCTTGCAGATCACCGACTTGATAG
>JADFXB010000398.1 GCA_015233935.1 Magnetococcales bacterium
CAAATAATCTTGTGCGCCGTGGGAGACGGCCCGAATGGCCGTTTGATGGTCATCCAAACTGGTCATCACCACAATGGGGGTTTGGGGAGCGATGGCCAACACACTTTCCAGGGTGGCCAGGCCCACACTATCGGGAAGGTTTAAATCCAGCAAAACCACATCGCAAAGATGATTAGGCAGCCAATCTAGGGTGGATTGAAGGTTTCCCAAGATTTGGAGGATAAATTCTTCGTTGGTGGATTCTTCCAGTACTTGTTGAATCAAGACGGATTCCGCCTGATTGTCTTCCACCAGAAGAATATGGAAATGACTAGTCATGGCGTTCTACTTGTGTTTTTTGTTTTTTAGTCTGTTTAGCTTGATACATGGCGGCATCGGCTTGTTGAATAGACTCTTCAAGCGGAACGCCAGGGAGTACCGCAACCACGCCCATACTTATGGAGAGGGAGTAGGCACGTCCAGCCTGACTGTTGCGAAGAGCCACCTCTTTTTCCAGGCGGTGGATTAAATGGCTGCTCACGTCCATGGGGACTTCGTGGGGTTCATGGATGGAAAGAACCAGGAATTCGTCACCACCCAGTCGGGCCAGCAGGTCTGATTTGCGAAACACCTTGCGCATGACGGCGGCGGTTTCCAACAGGGCCATATCCCCATACTTATGGCCCAAGGTGTCGTTGATGGTTTTCATGCCATCCAGATCAATAAAAATCATGGAGATGCGGCAGCTTGTTCGTTCGGCCACCTTGAGTTCTTGTTCGGCCAGCAGCATAAAACCCCGACGATTGTTGAGGCCGGTCAAGGGGTCCTCCATGGAGAGTTGTTGCAACTGTTCACGCAGGTGGACATTCTCTGTCACATCTCGCAAGGAGACCAGCAGGGCGTGTTCGGTGTGCCAGTGGGTGGTGACCATGCGCATTTCCGCCACGCCGATTTCCCCATTTTTGCGGATAATATCCACTTCAGTGACATCGTCCCCCAGGATAGGATAGCCAAAGGGCAGGCCGATCATTTCGTGGCTGGGACGTTGTAACAAATTTTCGGCTGTTTTATTGGCAAATTGCACCCGTCCCTCCTGGTCAACAATGAGGAGACCATCCGCACTTTTGTCCACAATGGCTTGAAAACTTTTTTGACTGGATGATAGGGATTCCCGCAATTTTACATGTTCGGTGATATCAAGGGCAGAAAAAATAAATCCCTGGATGCCTTCTTCGGGAGAGGGATAATAGGCGGAAGCGGATAATAACACAGGAATGGTTTGACCTTGCAGGTTGCAGAGCCAAACTTCGCGATTGCGAATGGATCCTTGGTAGATCAATTCGTCCAGGGATTGGGTAAACAGGGTTTGATTGCCACCAAGAATTTGCAAAAATGCCCGGCTATCCAGCTCATGGGGTTGGCATTTCAGCAAATCGCAGGCAGGTTGATTGATATGCAGGACGGTTCCCTGGGGGGAGACCACCAGAATGGCATTGTGGGTGTGATCAATAATGTCCCGCAGTGCATCCCGGTTCAGCATGGTGGCGGCCAGGGTTTGAACCAAGTCTTCCAGTTGGTTGGCTGAGATGCGTACTTCGTCAAGCTGCTGCTGCATCGTGGTGGTGCCTCATAGACCTGCATTTCCAACTTTTGTATTTCTGCAAAGAGAAATACAAAAGGTTCCCAAGTAGACTTTGTGAATATTTACAATATTGTAAATCCAATTGATCTGAAGCGAATATTTATAAAAACTAATAAAGAATATTACACTCCAAAAAAAGCCCGCAAGGTTGGAATATCTGTGAGATCACCGATTATTTTAACGCAAGGATGGGGTGAAAGTCTTACCAAGGTGGGGACAGCGACAATGTGGTTATCTTCCGCCATGTTCGGGTTTTGTTTGATATCAATCACTTCCAAAACTGCCTGATTGTTGAATAGATCCCTGGTAATTTTTTCAAAGTTGAATTTGGCCCGCCTGCTGGCAGGATTGTCCCCAATGACATAGAGTCGAAAACGCTGAACCTCACTATTGATCATGGCTCTTCTCCTTTAGCGCGCAGGGTGTCCTCCCAGGGCAGATACAAGGAGGGCTGACGTACTTAATCCTGGAACATTCTTTCCAAACGGTCAGTCTCTTCCTGAGACAAATATTC
>JADFXB010000399.1 GCA_015233935.1 Magnetococcales bacterium
AAATGATTTTTTCCCTCCTCCTTGACCCGATACAAGGCCATATCCGCTTTTTTCAGGAGGGTGGCAATATCTTCCCCTTCATCAGGATAAAGGGCTATACCAATGGAACCACCAATGTGGGCCTCCCCTGCCAATAAGGAAATGGGCGTTTGCAACACAGCCAATAATTTTTGAGCAATGGGTTCCACATCTTCTTTGCGGTTGACCTCTGGCAGGATGACCATAAATTCATCTCCTCCCATACGCGCCACGGTATCCATTCTGCGCACTGATGATTGCAAACGATGGGCAACTTCTTGCAATAACTGGTCCCCGGCATCATGCCCAAATTGATCGTTGACCTTTTTAAAGCCATCCAGGTCAAGGCAAAGAATGGCCACTTTGCACTGTTTACGTTGGCAGCCCGCCAGTGCCCGTTCCAGGCGATCATGGGCAAGAATTCGATTGGGCAACGTGGTAAGCACATCGTGATGGGCCAGATGACGCAATTGTTCTTCCATTTCCTTGCGACGGGTAATGTCCAGAATCACCCCTTTTAAAATGCTGCTCCCGGCCTTCTGTTCCATGCGTAGGTAGACATTTTTTCGGTTGTCAGTCAATGTGGTAATGGAACACTCTATTTCCACCTCTCCCCCATTGTGCATGATGGAATGGAGGGACTCTTCAACGGATAAGCGATCTTCGGGAACGATACGCTGGAATAAAACCTCGGAAGTCACCACCCTGTCTTTGGGCAAACCCAACAATTGACGAAAACCGCGTGAAACTTTCCAAGTGGTTTTATTGGCTGGAATTGACCAATCGCCCATATGGGCCACATCCTGCATTTTTTCCAGCAAATCTTCCTTTTCTTCCAGCAGGGAATCCATTTCTGCTCGCCGTTGCAGGGCTTGTTGATAGCGTTGATGCAATCCCAGCAAGGTCATGACCAGGGCAGAACCGGCAATGAACAAAACACCGGCACTGAAGGTGACGTGGAAAACCATATTTTCCAGGGAAGAATTTTTGACCTTCTGGCTTTGATAAGATAAATCTTCTGCCAAAAAATGTTCCAGTTCGTAGAGGACATCCATACGGCGGGAGGCGGCTTCAAACCATTCAACAGGTGAAATATTAAAAGGCTCCTGCCCTTTAATGGCCAGGATGCGTAATTGGCCTGTTTTTTCTATCAGGGGATCATGAATTTTATTATCGAAGAACTCTTGTTGCTCTTCGGTTGCGAAGCGGAGAAATGATTGTTCGTAGACGGGTTGTTCGAAGACATACTGTAAAAATTTATGACGCCAACCGGGACGAAAACGATTGATGCTAAAGGTATCGTTGAGGATGGCCCGTTCCATACCGGCACTTTCTTTAAGCTGGGCCACATTAATGAGGGCATTGGTAGTATTGCTGATGATAGGATGGGAAAAGGGTTTGGCTAAATAGGATACCAAGTGGATGGCATCCAGGTTGAGTGTATGAAAGAAATCAATGATATCAACGCTGGAACAGCCCCCCTGATCGATATTTTGGCGGTGATTTTTAAGCTCTTCCAAAAGGGTTTGGACTTTTTGTAAATTTTTCAACAGGTCTTTAGAAAAGGAGTTTTTGGAAAAAGATTTACTATGGAGTAAAAGCTCCTGAATGCGTAGATCGGATTTATAGCGTTGCTCGGCCAATTCGTTGGCAAAGAGGCGGCCATTATTGGCGAGGAAACCGATGGAGAAGCCGCGTTCTCTTTGCAGTTCATGGACCATTGCCATGACTTTTAAGGAGAATTCGCTTTCGGACATGAGGTATTGTATATCCTGGAAGGAGTGCCAGGTATCATGGATTTCGTCTTGTGTATGCCAAGCCAGGAGCAGGATGAAGAACAAGAGGAAAGCGATTTGTCCAAAGCCCATACGCAGGCGCACGGAGGAATCGACGGCTTGAGCCGCAACGGCCATGGAGTAATTCCTTTCACCACCTCCCCAGGTGTTGAGTACCGCCCCCCTATTAAGAGGACAATCATGCCATAAAATGGCGTGCATGCCAAGGGTGAATTGGGCATAAAAAAACCTCCTGGAATGCAGGAGGCTGATTTAACAAATAAATTGGATGCGGGAACAGGATTTGAACCTGTGACCTTCGGGTTATGAGCCCGACG
>JADFXB010000039.1 GCA_015233935.1 Magnetococcales bacterium
CCTGATTCTTACCAGTGTGGCCACCCCAGCCATGATTTTCTGGATTGCCCCCGGCTGATATTGAGATACAAGGCATCACCGATGGCATAGGCCAGGGTGCCTTTGTCACCCGTCATACTGTTGCCCGCTACCCGGAAAAGGCGCAAAAAATTGTCCGTGGTGGCGGTGGCCACCTGGTCCAAAGAAATCTGACGTACCTGGGCCAGGGTTTTGGCGGTATGCACCAAAAAGGAGGGTTCATTGCGTTTGCCCCGATGGGGAATGGGGGCCAGATAGGGGGCATCGGTCTCCAGTAAAATACGCTCCAGGGGCAGGTTGGCAGCGATACGGCGCAAATCCTCCCCGGTGCGAAAGGTCAAAACACCGGAAAAAGAAATATGTAACCCCTGTTCCATGGCCCACTGTGCCATAGACTCACTACCCGTAAAACAATGCAACACCCCACCCGCTGCGGGCAAACCCTCCTCTTCAACAATCATTCGGGTTCTCTCTTCCGCCTCACGGGTGTGGATCACCACCGGCAGATTCAGCCGTTGGGCCACTCGCAAATGATAGCGAAACACCTCCTCCTGAATAGGCCGTGGGCTGAAATCATAGTGAAAATCCAAGCCCGTCTCACCCACCGCATGGGCCTGGCAGGCCTCCACCGCTTGTTGGATGTAGCTTTCACTGGTTGGCTCTTCAGCAGCATGGTGGGGGTGAATGCCCAGACTGGTAATGGAACCGGCAATCTCCTGCTTCAATTGGTTCAACTCGGCCACCTGCTTCAAGCGGGTGCCGATTACATTGAAATAATCCACCCCGCCTGCCCGTGCCCGATGGAGCACTTGCGCCAAATCCTGGCCAAAATCAGGAAAATCCAAATGGACATGGCTGTCGGCTAAAATCATCCGTGAACCCTCTTAAGCAGGGGGGGCCGCAGGTGGCGTCCCGCCACCCTGATTCCCGGAAGGCCGCCGATGAAAACGACGGCGACGGTTGACCGGACGCTCATCACTGGCGGGCGGGGTTTTTTCCACTGCCGGTTGCTGTGTCGGAGCGGGGGCCGCATTCTGACCTTCGTTGGGTCGTCGCGGATTGCGCCGGGGCTGGTTGCGCCCCTCCTGGCGTGGCGGCTGCGGGGATGGCGGTCTGGTTGCCGCTGGTGTCGGGCTACCACTCTCCTGTTGGACCGGACGCGGTTGACGCCGGGGCGGGCGTTCCCGAACGGGCGGTGGAGGAGGGGGAGCAGGAGCAGGCTCCTCTTGGGCAGGTTTTTCTGGTGCCACGGACTCCCCAACCGCTGTCAACTCTTCCAGGGTGGCCTTCACCTTGTCGCCCGTGGGCAGTTGCACTTCCAAACTGTTGGTCATGGGGTGCACCGCCCGCACCACCACTTCAATCCCATCTTTGTTCAAAAAGCGGCTGTTCAGCTTGGGCAAGTTTTTGCGTAATTCCAGATAGGCTTCGTTTTCATAGGAGAGGCAGCACATCAACCGGCCACACAGCCCGGAAATACTCTCCGGGTTGAGGGACAAATCCTGATTCTTGGCCATGCGCACCGAAACCGGGCGAAATTCCGTCAAAAACATGGAGCAACAAAACACCCGACCACAAGGTCCCAAACCCCCCAGCAAACGGGTTTCATCCCGAACACCAATTTGTCTTAATTCCACCCGCGCCCGAATCTCTTTGGCCAGCAATTTGACCAACTCACGAAAATCTACCCGGTTTTCCGCCGTGAAATAGATCACCGCCTTGTTGCCATCCAGGGAAAATTCCACCCTTGCTATGCGCATGTCCAGCTTGAGTTCGTCCACCAAACGCCAGCAAATTTGTTTGGTCTTTTGCTCTTTCTCCGTGTTGCTGCGCACATTCTCCCGTTCCTGCTGGGTAAGACGGCGGCGAATGCCCAAAATTTTGCCAGGATAGGGTGGCTCATAGTTTTGATCCGCCTGTTTTGGCAGAGCCGAGACCACCCATCCCACCTGCTCACCCTCTTTGGTGTCCAGAATCACCCCATCCCCCACCCGAATTTCCGGCAAGGTGACGTGCAGGCGAAAGGTCATGCAGGATTTGCCCATGCGAATGCCCACAACCCAGGGAATGGGCTTGCCAGTAACCGCCGGATCCACCGTGCGCGGGGCAAAGACAGGCGGAGAGAGCCACTCTTCTGGGGGGGCATCAAACAGTTTATCCTCTGCCAGCTCCTCTTCCTCATCTTCTTCCAGCACTGGCGGCGAGTATTTTTCTAAAAGAATGGATTCCCCATCCGCCTCCTCGTCAAAGGAGAGGTCAACCTCCTGGGAAAGAATGTCATCATCCCCATCCAGCAACTCTGGTAGGGTATTTGGATCAGGAGTCATGGGATCTCGTCCGATCACCGTTGGCTGGGACCACCGGATAAGTGGCGATGAAGTCGGTAGTGGCGTATAAAAATGGCTTCCAGGATCAATTGTTTATTCAAATTGAAAACATGTCCCCGTTGCAACAGGGCATGCACCTGGGTGGCCAGGGCGAGTAACTCTTTCTTGTAACCAGAATCACCCTCAACCCCCATGGTAACATGAATTTTCTGCCGAAACCATCCACGTAGCAAGGTAGTGGTGGTGGCATATCGCTCTTTGTCTGCCCACTGGGCCGCAGCCTGCACCAATTGGGACAAATCCCCACTTGGCAGCTTGTCCATGGTTTGCAAAAAATCCTGACGCAAGCTGGCAAACTCGGAATTGGCCAACTGCAACAGTCGCGCCACACTTCCTTCCGCCAGGGGAGCCAAATCCCGCGCAGCCTCCCCATTCAGATTGGCCTTGGATTGGGCCAAAGCCACCAATACTTCATCGGACAAGGGAGAAAAACGCAGGCTCTGACAACGGGAACGTATGGTGGGTAGCAGGGAGTCCAGGCGAGAGGTGATGAGTATCAGCAACGATTTGCCCGGCGGCTCTTCAAGTGTTTTCAAGAGGGCGTTGGCCGCCGCATCGTTCATTTGCCCGGCATCGTCCAACAGACAAATTTTCCAATTGCCTTCCAAGGGGGTCAAGTTGAAAAACCGGCTTAACTCCCGAATTTGTTCTACCAAAATGCGGGTTTTATCCTCGCCCATCTCCACCCGCAACAAGTCGGGATGGTTGCCGGAAACTACTTTACGACAACCCACACAGACACCACACCCCTGCCCGCTCCCCTTGATGGTTTGCAGACAAAACAAGGTTTGAATCAAGGCGATGGCCGTAGTATTCTTGCCGATACCCGGTGGACCATGGAAGAGCAGTGCGTGGGGTAATCGCTCCCCTTCCATCATGGATAACAAGCGGTGAATAACCTCTCCATGCCCGGCGATTCCCTCAAAGACGGCGGATGGCATCTTCCACCTCTTGCCAAATCTTCTGGCTGATGGCCTCCAACGATTGGGAACCATCCACCACCCGAAAACGCTCTGGGCTGGCGGCGGCCAAATTCAAAAATCCCTGACGCACCCGCTGGTGGAACTCCCGTTTTTCCTGTTCAAAACGGTCCTCCCCTTTATGGCTTCCCTTGGAACGGCCAAGTCCAAGTGCTTCGTCCACATCCAATAAAAAGGTGAGATCCGGTTGCAAACCTCCAGTGGCTTGATGATTTAATTGCCGAATCCAATCCACATCCATGCCGCGCCCATACCCCTGATAGGCCAGGGAGCTGTCACCAAAGCGGTCACACAAAACATGGACTCCTGCCTCCATATATTGGCGGATCAAGTTCACATGGTCGCTACGGGCGGCTTCCATGAGCAACAGTTCGGTGGTGCCATTCATGGCGGTGGGTGAGCCACTGACCAACAGTTGGCGAATTTTTTCCGCCAACGGGGTTCCTCCTGGCTCGCGGGTGGTGTGAGTGGTCCAACCAGATTGGCCCATACGTTGCGCCAACAGTTGTACCTGACTGCTTTTGCCAGCCCCTTCTCCTCCCTCAAAGGTTATGAAGAGTCCTCGCGTGGCCATGGGGTGTCAATCAAGCCCTATCCACGTCCAGATAGGTGTTCCCCGACTCTTCCAACCGATACTCTTCGGCAAACAAACTGCCCCAGCGGTGACACCGATTGAGGGATTCCTGAATGACCACCTTCAACATTTCCAAATCCATGGGCTTTTTCAGATAATCCACCGCACCATAGGACATGGCATCGATCACCCGATCCAGATTGCTGGCTCCCGTGATGATGATAAACTGGATCACCGGATGGGCCTTCTTGACCTGGCGGACAAATTGCAGCCCGTTGCCATCAGGAAGGTTGATATCCTGCAAAATAATCAACGGATTTTTCGCTTCTACCACGTTGAGTCCCTCCTCAAAGGAGGAGGCAAACAGGATTTCCACATCCTGAAATTCGGGCAGAAAGGCCAGAAAGCGTCCCACGCTTTTCTGAATTTCCATTTCGTCGTCAATGATCAGAATCTTTGGATTCTCCAAGGCTTTTCCCATGTGCATAATCCTCACTAACTTATATACGGAAGGTCCAAACAAAACAGTATGGCTAACCCGTGACTGATTTCCAATGAAATTTGATGGACTGCCGCCAATTTGGTCCAAAATTTCATTTTTTGCCCAACCAGATTAACTGGTCAGGGGGCTTTCTACAGCAGTGGTGACGTTGGCATCGGGCAATCCGGGTATGGGTAGATGGATTTGAAAGGCCGTACCTTTTGCCACCGGAATGGCCTCGATCCAGCCACCATGTTGCACCACAATTCCCTGCACAATGGGCAGACTGAGACCCATACCGGGCGTTCGATGGGTTGTGGGAGCAAAAGGATCAAAAATGGTCTTCAATTCTTCATTGGGAATGGTCATCCCGCTATTGGCAAAGCGAATACAGACACCCTTTTCTTCCACCCAAGCTGAAATAGCAATGGATTTTTCCTTACTCTCCGTCGTTGCCTCCACCCCATTTCGCAAAAGGTGGACAAAGGCCTGGGTCAACTCCTGTGGGTCGCACAAAACCACCAGATCATGGCTTACCTGATTGTCCAGACTTACCTTGGACATATCCTGACGCATAATGCGCAAGGCATTTTCCAACGGAGTGTAAAGATGACACAGTTCAGGTTTCATGGCCGCCGGGGTATTTCTGGTAAAGCTTTTCATGCTGATCAGCATACGGGTGATGCGTTGGCTGCTGGTGAGAATACCATCCAAAATACCATCAATTTCAGGTAAGAACTGCTGTATTCTGCCGCTGTCATCCTCTTGATGATTGCGGTGCAAAATGCCCTTGGCCTTCTCCCAATAAAGCTTTAAAAAATGAACGTTGCCAGCGATATAGCTGTTGGGATCCTCAATCTCTTGGGTCATTCCACTGGTGAAGGCCCCCAGGGTGGTGAGACGGTCGGCCCGGACCAATTGCTGGGTTCGTTCATGAATAATTTTTTCCAGATTATGGGCATGTTCTTCCAGGTTGACCTCGGCCTGATTCCATTTGACCACTGTGTTGACAAACAACCAGATTCCCACCATCAACAAGGGGGTAACCACCATGGCCAACAGGATCATGTTATCCCGAAACTGGGAGTGATTTTTCAATTGGCTATGAGCGGGTAAATGGGTCACCAACCGCCATTCATGGACAGGTTGATGAGGCGGTGTTACGGGAGAGGTGATGTTGGAACTCAATCCCAACAAGGAAAGGCTGCCAAAAGTGAAGATGCCTTGATCACGTAGAAGCTGTCCATTTCCCATTTGATCCATCAAGCGGGCAACATCCGGGTAGTGGTTGGCAAACAGGGTGAGTTCGGGAAGTTTGCTGTCATCCATACCAAAGCTGAACAAAATTAAATCATTCTCATTCAGTAGGTAGATATTTTCCGGGTGGTGTTCCACGGCCAGCAGGGAGTGTTTGAATAATTTTTGGCAGGAGAGGCTTAAGCTTAAAATTCCCCGCGCCAGAGGTTTGGGAGGGATGATGGGGGTGGAAAAAATGAGTTGGCAATGATCGATTCCCTGACGCAACACTTCCAAACGAGGGGAAAACACATGGATTTCGCCGTGATCCAGTCGCAATACCGGACGCAAATCCGGGACCAAGGTGGTAAAAGGAATGGAATTGGTGTAGCGGGGATGGGTGCTTTTGTGCAACACCTCTTGCCCGGAGGGGTCGGAGAGTTGAATCCAGGAATATTTGTCCTTGGCCAATAAAAAGGCTTGCCAATCGTTGGTTAAGGATCCTGCCAAATCCACTTCCCCAGTCATCAGCCGTTGCAATTGGGCATAGCGGGACAGGGCCAGCAGATCGGCGGTCACGGTGGTCAAATCATTGGCAAGGGCTGCCCGCATGATGGCCATATGATGTTGGGAGGCTGACTCGGCTGCTTGGACCTTATTTTCCACTTCCGAATGATAAAAGGCCATAATAAATGAAAAAAACATCAGGCAGGCAGGAATCAGGATGGAAAGAAAGGCAGGCCAGGTACGGGAAATACGGGAGCGTCTCCCATACTTCATGCCGGGGGCAATCCAGAAAATCATGGCTGGGGTGGCCACACTGGTAAGAATCAGGGCATCTATCAGGGTTACCCAATTGCCCTCCTGGGGCATTCCCACCAGGCGCAGGATCAACATGATCATCGCCTCTGCCGAGAAGATGATCACCGATGATTTGGCCAGCACCGTCCCCAACACCACAATATGTTGCATATTCAGGGTAGCGGTGGATTTATCCTGAGAGGCCAGGAGTGGATGAAAGACCAGATAATGGGCAACAGGGGCGGCCACCAGGGAGAGCAAAGTGGCATCGATGAGCAACAACAGCCAGGGGTTGGTAAGAATTTCCAACTTGGGCAAAAACAGCATGATACCCAATTCAGCCAAAAACAGAATGACCGCCAGGCGCATGGCCATCCATTTGAGGGGGAATTCTCCCTGGACAACTAAGGGGCGAAGCACCTTCCAGGACGTGGGGGAAGGAGCGGATAAGTTCATGAGGGACTCGCTATTGGAAGAGCTTGATTCGTTTGGCACGAACCTTTTCTACCAGAGTCATGATAAAATTATCAACTTCTTTTTGCGATTCCCCCTTATGGTTAAAAACGGCACGGAAGCAAGTCTTGTCGTCTCGCTTCATAACACCCAGGGTGGTGCAGGGGAGTTCAATATCTTTTTGCGCTGGGCGACTGATGGTTAGAATCAACTTGGTATTATCGGTCATGGGGGGGATGGTCTCCTCGGGATAAAAGGCTACCCCTCCAGAGCTGATGTCAAAAAGTTTAACCACGTAGGTAAAACCTGCAGGTCGTTTAATGGTGCAGGTAATGTTGAGTTTGGGGTCTACCCGTACCCTGGAGCTGGACCTTTTTTGCACTCCCCGTTCAATTTCCGTGGGAAAACTCAACTGAATGGAGCGATCTTCCAAATTTTTCAGGAAGTGAACCTTGGCTTCGGCGGTAAAATATTCGGTAAAAAAACTGATGTACAAGAAGGAGGCACTGCGCATGCGCAAGTTGCCAATGGGGGGGTCCAATGGGGCAACCAATAAACATAACTGCCCTTCCCTGGTTTTGAAATCGGCAGCGACGTTGGTGGCAAAGTGGGTGGCAAAGGGTGTCTTTTCACCTGGTATTTTGACATTGATCGTAGCTTGATTGGTGACAGCAAGCTCGATGATTTCCTTGATTTGGCCTATATCTTTGACGGTGGTTCTATGAATATTGTCGTTGGCCCTACCTCCAGAAGAGGAGGACGCAGGGGCTGGTGTGGGTGTCGGCTCGCTGCCGCCCGAGAAAAATTTCTTGAGCATACCGACTTTTTGCTCTTTGGAGGAATCCTCTGCCATAATATCTTTTGGTCCATTCTGGTATTATGGTTGGATTACGAAAAAGATACCCTGTCCCGGATGGTTGCACGCACAGCCTCTTCCGCAACCGACCGCCCCATTAAAGCTTGACCAATCCCTGCCAACAGAACAAATCGGACCTTGCCCGCCGCCACTTTTTTATCCCTGGACATGGCATCCAGATAAGCCTCTTCGCTATAGATCGGACAATGAATGGGAAGTCTGAAGGAATTTATCAAGTCTGTAATTTTATTAACAGAATGATAATCACACAAATCAACACGATGGGAAAGGTCTGCTGCCATCACCATGCCGATTGCAACCGCTTCGCCATGGAGGAAGGTGTCATAATGGGTCAGAGTTTCAATGGCATGTCCAAAGGTATGACCCAGATTAAGCAAGGCGCGTCTACCGCTTTCTTTTTCGTCCTCCTCCACGACTTTGGCTTTGATGGCACAGGATTTCTCAATCATGACAGCCAGGGTGTCTGGTTGTAAGGCTAGAATTTCCTGTTGGTTGTTCCCAAGAAAATCAAAAAAATCCGCATCAAAGGCAATGCCATACTTGATGACCTCTGCCATACCGGACAAAAACTGTCGGGAGGGGAGGGTAGTCAAGGTATAGGTATCGATCAACACCAACTGGGGTTGATAAAAGGCCCCGATCAAATTTTTCCCCAAGGGGTGGTTGATACCCGTTTTGCCGCCCACCGAAGAGTCCACTTGTGAGAGGAGAGTGGTGGGAACCTGGACATAGGAAACCCCCCGCAGAAAGGATGCCGCAGCAAAACCGGTCATATCACCGATCACCCCGCCACCCAGGGCCACCAGGCAGCAGGAGCGTTCAAAACGGTTGGCAATCAGGGCATCATAAATCAACTGCAAGGTTTCATGATTTTTGTAGATTTCCCCATCAGGCAGGATAATGGGGAGAACCTGAAAACCGGCCTCTTGCAAAGAACGTTGCACCTCTGCCAGATATAAAGGGGCCACCGTCTGGTTGGTGACCACGGCAACCTGTTTACCTTTCAGCAAGGGAACCAGCAGACTGCCCAGGGTGGGCAGAATACCGGCACCGATGGTGATGGCATAACGGTGGTTGCCAAGGTCCAACTGAAGTGATCTGGTCAAGGTTGCCTCTTTATCCTAAACCTGGTTGACGATCCGGGGCGTGATGAAAATCAACAGCTCCGATTGGGTTTCCGACTTGCCTTTGCTCTTGAACGCCCACCCCAGGAAGGGGATCTCTTTCAGTCCAGGAATGCCTTCAGAGTCGGTGATGTTATTATTCTGGAAAATACCACCCAGGACAATGGTCTCCCCGTTTTTAATCAACACTTTGGTTTGTACCTCTTTTTTGTCAATGGGGGGGGCACCGGCGGTGGCGGTACTACGCAGAGAGTTGTTGGTTGCCTTGACATCCAGGGTGATGAATCCGTTGGGGGCAACCTTTGGGGTGACCTCCAGGCTCAAAGTGGCGTCCACAAACATGGTGGTCGTACCGGTGGAACTGGTGGTTTGGTACGGCTGACTCACACCCTGGTTGATTTTGGCCGCCTGGTTGTTGGTGGTCAATACCTTGGGGTTGGAGATGATTTTGGTGGAGCCGTTGCGTTCCAGTGCGCCCAATTCCACACCCAGGTCCAACAGTGGGCTTAAGGTTCCCATGTGGAAGCCAATATTGGAGCTGCCCTTCAACGTATCCACATTAAAGGTTTGGCTGCCTGCCATCAAATCGCGAGGATTGACGTTTACGTCGGTATTGGAATAAACGTTGTAGGCACTGTTGGCAGAGCTGGAAACAGCCCAGCGACCATCAAGGCTGGGTTTGTAACCAAATCCCCAGCGAATGCCCAGATTTTGGCTGTCGCTGCGGGTGATCTCCACAATACGGGCCTCGATCAGCACTTGGGGAATGGGCTTATCCAACTTTTGCACCATTTCCCGAATTTTATCCAGGTTTCCTGCCGCATCGGTGACAATCAATGTACTGGTGCGGGCATCCAGAGAGACGTTGCCACGGGAGGAGAGCAGGCGGGTATTCTGCTTTTCATCACCGGAGGTGAGCACCTTCATGATTTCGGCGGGATCGGAAAAGCTCACCGGCATCAACTCGGTAACCATCTGTTCCAATTGCTGGCGGCTTTTCAGGGTTTTGAACCGGTTGTCATCCATGGTTTGGATTTCGCTCAACGGTGCAACACGTAAGACGTTGCCTTGTTGCACCTTCCCCAGACCTTTGGCCTCCAGGATCAATTCCAGGGCTTGGTCCCAAGGGACCTCCTCCAGGCGCATGGTCAACGTTCCCCGCACCGTATCCGACATGATCAAGTTGAGTTGGCTGATGTTGGTGACATATTTCAAGGCGTTTTGGATGTCGATATCCTTGAAATCCATGGTAATCTTTTCACCCGTATAGGGTGCACGCTCACCTACTGGCAAGTTGGCCAGACTTTGCAGCTTGACCAGAAATTCCGTACCTTGTTGGGTCAATTTATGGACGGCGGTGGTATCGTTGAGGCGCAAGACCACCCGTCCGTTATTCCCCTCGGTAAAGGTATCGATGGCTTTCACCACACCGCCAAAAGCACTCACATCCATGCGACGGGAGAGGCGTTCCGGGACGCTTGCACCCACAAAATCCAAAATCAAGTTGGCACTTTCCCGTTTCACATCCACCGGCACATCGCTGCGGTCGGTGCGAATGCGAATGATGGAATCCTGATTATCACGGGAAAAGGTGACACCCTCCAAAGAAGGTGCGCTGACGCTTTTCCCACGTTCCATAACCTTGCCACCGTCAACATTTTTACCGCTGTCAGTGCCAGCCGTGGTTTGAATGGTGGCATGGCTCAACTGGATGATGGGGGATCCCATTTGCCGATCAAGCCGGAAGGTGACCTGTTGATCATTCAACTCAAAGACCAGGCGGGTTTTTTCCGGGGTGCTGCCCACATTGATTCGTTTGACATCCGGTGAATTGACATCCAGAGTGGATTTCTTGATCTCATTGCTGGTGCCAAAGAGATCCACCACCAGCCGGGGGGGATCGGTCAAGCGAAAGGCCTGCGGGGCGGGCAGATTGTCGCTGCCAATAATCTGTACGCTGGTTCCGGTTTCGGTGCGGCTGGCCACCACATCCCGCACCCGTGGAATATCTCCGGCTTTTTCCGGGTTGTCCCCCAGAATGACAATGTCCAACCCATCCGGGCGTTCCTGCACATCATAGGCCCGGTTTTGCGGCAGGGCGATTTCCAACTTGCTGCCCCCTTCCGGATTGTCCATGGGGTAGATGGCAGAAATGTTGTTCAGGTTCAACTGACGGGGCTGCACCCTTGGATCCAGTTTGCTGTCTGGAAAGTTCAGCAGCAGGCGGGAGGGCTGATCCTTCTGAAAGAGGGTATATTTCAGCTTACCATCGCTTTGAATGTTGAGGATGGTCCCCTTGCCTCCATCTGCCGCATCGATGCGGGAGATACGGCTTGTTTGGCCTTTACCCTCCTGCTCGCCCTCGTTCATGGAAGAGGTGGCACAGCCGGAAAGGGCCAGCAACCCTGCAATCAGGTGTAAATAACGCATTCCCTTGGCCATGATCTATTTCTCCTCTTCGTCCTTGTGCAGCTTTAAGGTTACCGAACGGGTGGCATTTTTGTCGGAGGGCGTGGGAGCTTTCTCCAATAAGGTTAAGTGACTGCTGCCAATCTCCATCACCTTGCCCTCGTTGGAACCCATATAATTACCCGTCTTGATGGTGTAAGCATGTCCAGACGGGTCTTCAATAATGGCAATGATTTCACCTGCAAAGGTGAGAATGCCCACAAATTTGAGACTTTCCAGATTGAACAACTCCAACGGTTCCGGCTTACGGACGTTTTTCGCGGGTTGTTCACAATCTACGGTGCATTCCACAATCTTTGGTTTGAAAACCTCCGCATTGGGAACAAAGGGATCCCGTTTGCCTTTGGCGTCGTAATCAAATACCGGTGGAGGGGCGACCTCTGTTGGTATTGGTTTATCTTTGGCGGCTGGCGTCGGTTCCGCCACTTGGCCGAAGGCTGTGTGCATCACCGCTACCACGAGAGTGGTCAGGCCAATGATGAAATAAGGCTTTATTTTCATTTGGCCCCTCCTTGTTGCCCCTTGGCAGGTTTACTGTCTTGCCCGCCCTTCACCTTCTTCTTAAGATGAGTAGGAAGTTCAGGAGCCTTGTTGATAAACCGATAGGTGGATGCCTTGGCCACCACATTTAAACTGCCTGCTTCAGCCGGTCCGCTTTGTTTGGTAGCTTCACCCGCCAGGGAAATTTTGTATTCGCTCACTCGAACAATACGGTACAGTTTGGAAAGATCATTCAGGAAATAGCCAAACTGATGGTAGGTTCCCTGCACCTCCAGATCGATGGGAATGGTGGCATAAATACCAGAGGGTGCTTCCGGACGTGGTTGGAATAACTTGTTTTTCAGACCCTGAATGGAGGTTCGGCTGGAAACCATGGAAAGAAGCTCAGGAATTTGTTTTTCCTGGGGCAGAACTTTACTGGCCTCAGCTTCCTTAATATACAGCTCCACCAGTTCTTTCTCCAATTTGGGCTTCTTCTTCAGCAGGGCCTCTTTTTTCTCAATCTCTTCCCGTTGCTTGGTAAGTTCGCCTTCCAAGCCGTCGATCATGGTCTGGGAATCGCCATAAAAAATGTAGCCATAGAGGGCCAGAATCAGGACCAGGATTCCAGCACCTATGCCAAGTTTTTTTGGCAAATTGAGTTTGAGTATTACAAGTGGATCGATGCCAAGTTCCATGGAAGTGGCTTCCTTAGTCTATCCCACACGGGGTTTGGTACATCTTAATCGTTACAACTTCCTTCTCCGTACATCAGGAGGAGGGTTTGATTCCGACGTTGAGTTCAAAAGATTTCAGAGATACACCTTGAACCAGCTCATCGGAAGATCGGCCCAGTTCCACGTTTTGGAAGAGGGGTGATTTGCCAAGACTGGTCATAAAGTCTGCAATATCTGAATTGGATTCGGAGTATCCATGCAGAGTCATCTTGTCTACCTTGATATCCAAGCTTTTGAACCAAATTTTGCTGGGAATGGTATTGCTTAATTCGGTTAGAATTCTCTCTGGCAGATCCCGGTTTTTGCTCAACTGGGCCACCACATCCAGGCGTTTTTGCAGCGCGGCCTTCATTTCATCCAGTTTTTTCAGTTCACCCAGTTGGGCATCCAGTTTTTTTATCTGTTCTTCGTTTTCGGCCTTGGCGGCTTGCAGTTCCTCAATCACCGAGGACATGTAAAAGTCGATACCAAGGGCAATGATCACGCCCAGAAATGCCGCACCAGCCCAGCCCAGAATGATGGTATTGGCCTGTTTGAGGCGACGTTCCTTACGATAGGGTAATAGGTTGATTTTAATCATTGTGACATCCCCCTCAAAGCCAAACCGATGGCCACGGCAAACCGGGGTGAAAAACCGAAGAGGGGGCCGCCGGGTTGGCTCTCCTTGCCGGTTTCTATCAATTGAAAGGGATCCACCAGTTTAACGGAAATTTCGTTGAACTGGCTCTCCAGAAAGGGCGCGATGCCAGGAATCAGGGAGCAGCCGCCCGCCAGATAGAGGGTGGTCACCGGTTTGTCCTGATGGCCTGCCGAATAGAAATCCAGGGATTGGGCAAGCTGTTGGTGAATTTGGCCCAGGAAGGGTTGCAAAAGCTCACTGTCATAATCGGGGGGTTGGGGAATTTCCTTGCCTGCTTCATTGGGCAAACCGGTCTGGAGACAGAGGGCGTCTTCTGCGTTCAAGTCATAGGCCCGTTGGATATCTTCCAGCAGATGGCGGCTGCCAAACAGGTGGTCACGGGTGAATTCAGGGATACCGTTGCACATGACCACCACATTGGTAACCGATGCCCCAATATTGATAATCGCGGCATTTTCCTGACTTTTGGCCCAGTTGGGGTTGATCACGTTCAGATAAAAATTGCCAAGACAAAACAGGTCCAGATCCAATATTTTGGGGACCAGTCCTGCCCCTTGCAAAACCTCCATATGGTTTTGCACCACGTCTTTTTTGCAGGCGACCAAGAGGACATCCATATTTTCCGGGGTGCTGTTCAAGATTTGAAAATCCAGATGCACCTCTTCAATGTCGAAGGGGATGTATTCCTCTGCTTCGGTGACGATGGTATCTTCCAATTCCAGTTCAGAGACGGTGGCCAGTTGAATTTTTTTGATGATGACAGCCGAGCCATTGACGGAAAAGGCCACATCCTTGGTGGAAACCTTATTGGCTTTCATCAAGTCTTTGAGTGCCTGGCTGACCACCTCTTTGTCCTTCACCTGGCTCTCGGCGATGGCTCCAGGGGGAAGGGGAGCAAATCCAGAATGGATCAGCTTCCATTTTTTCCCTGCCGGACGCACCTCAGCCATTTTGATGCCGGAAGAGCTGAAGTCCAGGCCCACAACGGGTTTGAAACTTTGGCCTAAGCTAAACATGGGCGTTCCGTTCTTGAACGGTTTTGGTTATACTGAACCATTTTAATGTCCCAAGACGGCAGAGTTGATCTTTCGTCTTCAGACGGTGAAAAGTTTGCCAGGTTGGGGAAAGGTTTACCTCATTGATGGGGTAAAATGGGTCTGTCGCCCTCTTGACAAACGTGTTCACGGCTATATCAGCAATATCCGCGCCAAATCCGTTATGTCGCTGAAAAATTGCCGGGGTGGCGGAATGAAAGGTTGCTCTTGTTGTGACGGTGGCGTCGCCCTGCTGAATCAGGCTTCTACACCACCAAAGGGACAGTGTTTAGGGTCAAAAAACTGACAGACGGACTGGCGGGTATGGGAACCTATCTTCGCATCGCTTTTTTATTGGGTTTTTTGCTCATGGGCCTGGCAGGCATCGGTGTCTATGGTGTTTACCTGTATTTTTCTCCCAGCTTTCCTTCTCTTAACAGTTTGTCAGACTATCGACCCAGTCTGGTTACCCGGGTTTTTGCCAGGGATTACCAACTCTTGGGGGAATTCTATTTGGAAAACCGCCAACTGGTTACCCTGGAAGAGGTCCCCAAACACCTGATCGATGCCTTTCTGGCCATTGAAGATACCGCCTTCTATAAACATTATGGCATCAACCCGGTGGGTATCATGCGGGCTGCCCTGGCCAATTTGAAGGCCGGACGCCTGGTGCAAGGGGCCTCCACCATCACCCAGCAGGTGGCCAAGACCTTTTTCTTGAGTTCGGAACGCAGCTTTCGCCGCAAGGCCATGGAAATCATGCTGGCCTTTCGCATTGAAAGCAATTTGACCAAAGATGAAATTCTTTCCCTCTATATCAACCAGATCTATCTGGGGGCCGGTGCTTATGGTGTGGGGGCTGCCTCACGCATTTATTTCAATAAAAATGTGTCGGACATTACCCTGGGGGAGGCGGCCATGTTGGCCAGTTTGCCCAAAGCCCCCAGCAAGTTTAATCCCTGGCGCAATCCAGAAGTGGCCAAGCAACGCAAGCAGTTGGTTTTGAATCGCATGTTGGAGGTGGGTTTTCTGACGCCAGAAGAATTCAAACAAAGCATGGAAGAGGAACTGGTTCTTGGTCGCCCGGAGGTGCCTCTCGAACCGGTGGCTCCCTATTTTCTGGAACATGTACGGCGGACCATTCAAAGCGAGTGGGGGACCAACCAGCTCTACCGGGGGGGCCTGGATATCTACACCACGTTGGATCCAGAAATGCAGCGGGCCGCCCACTTTGCCGTGCGACAGGGGTTGGTGGAGTTTGATCGCCGCAATGGCTATCGGGGTGTGTTGCGTCAAGTGGATGTCAAGGGGCGGACCAATTGGTTGGCGGAGCATAAAAAAACCGGTGGCAAGGTGGGGGATTACCTGAAAGCATTGGTCTTGTCGGTGGATAAACAGGCCAAAATTTTGTTGCCCAATGGGGAAGAAAAGGTGCTTTCCCTGGCAGGTGTCAAATGGGCGCGTCCCAAACTGGCGGGTGGCAAACTGGGATTGGTGATCAATCGGGTGGCGGACGCGGTCAAGCCGGGGGATGAAATTTTGGTGGAATTGCCCACCAACCCGGAACAAAAAGATGCTGAAATCAAACTGGCCCAGGAACCAGACGCCGAGGCCGCCCTTATCGCCATGGATCCGCACACTGGTCAAATTCTCTCCATGGTGGGGGGCTATGATTTTCAACGTAGCGAATTCAACCGGGCTATTCAGGCGGTGCGGCAGCCAGGTTCCTCCTTCAAACCCTTCATCTATGCGGCAGCCTTGAACAAGGGGTTCAAACCCAACACCTTGGTGGACGACAGCCCCATTGCCATTCCCTATAAAGAGGGAGGGGTGACCAAACTTTGGCGTCCCCATAACTATGAACAAAAATTTTATGGTCCCACCACCGTGCGGGTGGCCTTGGAACACTCTCGTAACCTGGTCACCATTCGTTTGTTGCAATCGGTGGGGGTTCCTGAACTGGCAAACTTTGTGCGTCCCTTTGGTCTCAACATTCCACCGGAGCGGCAAAATCTGGCCTTGTCTTTGGGGACCATCGATTTCACCCCCCTGGAAATGACCACGGCTTATTCGGTGTTTGCCAACGGGGGCAAGCTGGTGCAGCCCATTTTTATTGCCAGGGTGCAGGATAAACTGGGTCGTACCATCCATCGCCACAGTGGTGGCGACTGCCTGTTGTGTCATGTGGAGCCGGGCAAGGCCATGGGTGAAGAAGAAAGCCAAAAGATGACCATTTATGGTGCCCGCATCCTGGAGCCGGAGACCGCCTATCAAACGGTCAATATGATGAAGGGGGTGGTGGAACGGGGGACCGCTGGCAAGGCGCGTCAACTGGGCCGGCCTCTGGCAGGCAAGACAGGAACCACCAACGATTTTCGCGATGCCTGGTTTATTGGTTTCAGCCCCTCCCTGGTGGCGGCTGTCTGGGTGGGACGGGATGATTATCAACCCTTGGGTATTAAGGAAACCGGCGGACGGGTTTCCTTGCCCATTTGGATGAGTTTTATGAAAAAGGCGTTGGAGAATCAACCCATAACCGATTTTCCCGTGCCTTCTGGCATCTATTTGGAAGAGGTGGATGCCGCCACCGGCCTTCCTCCTGGTCCGGATACCAGGGAGGTGATCATGGAAGCCTTCCGCAAGAATCCCATCCCCTTCGCCGAGGAAGACAAGTTTGACAGCCATATCATGCCCGACGCTCCCAGCAGGGAAGAAGGGACGATTCTGGATCAAGGGCTTTATTAGGAGGCTTGAGAAATCATGATTTATCTGCGTTCCGCCCTTTTTTTCCCATTCTTTGTGCTGGGGATCATTTTTTTTGCCACCCTCATCTGTCTGGTCTGGCCGGTCACCCAGCAACCCTTTCGTCAACGCCTTGCCAAGGGGTGGGCACATTATAATCGGTTGATTTTGGCTGCAATTTGCAATTTGCGGGATTCAGTGGAGGGGATGGAAAATTTACCACCCCCTCCCTATGTCATTCTTTCCAAACACCAATCCGCATGGGAGACCATCACCTATCTGGATATATTTCCCTCTTTTGTCTGGGCCTTGAAACGGGAGTTGAAATATGTGCCCTTTTTTGGCTGGGCTTTGGTGGCGGTGGGGGAAATTTTTCTGGATCGCTCCCACAGTGTGGAGGCCATGAAAACCCTGCTCAAGGAAAGCCGGGCTGCCTTTGATCGGGGATATTCTTTATTGGTTTTCCCCGAAGGCACCAGAGTGGCTTATGGTGAGGTGGGTAACTATCAGGCGGGTGGGGTCAGTGTTGCCCTTTCCTGTGGGGTTCCCATTGTACCGGTGGCCCACAATGCGGGTTACTTTTGGTCACGTCGTTCATTTCTGAAAAAACCAGGGACTATCCGGGTTCGCATTGGCAAACCCATTCCAACCACCGGTTTGACCCCTGCCGGGCGAAAAGTTTTGTTGGAGCAGGTGCGGGAGACCATTGAGGGCATGGCCAGGGAACTGTCTTGACAGTATTCTTGTTCCCTGTTGAGTGCTTGCGGCGGTTATGAACAAGAGGTACAAATTTCCTGAATATCTATAAAATGAGTGCGAGACTCCAAGTCGCTGAGGTCAATTTTTTCCCATCAGTTGTTGATAGATCCGCTCTGTTTCTGAGCTGGGGGAGGTTCCCATAACCACATCCAGCATGGTGCGGCAGCGTCGGTAGACCAGCAAGGCGTCTGGAATCCGTTGCTGCCGGGCGAGGCATTGCATCAGCCGCTGGTAGAGCACTTCAGAAAGACCGTCTTGTTCCAGGGCGCAGCGGTAACCATCTTCTGCCTGGGTTAAGCGTCCAGCACTTTCCAAAAATTGGCCAATGCGGGAGAGGATACGGGTGATCTGACCGCGCCAACGTTCACGGGATGGGAGTACCCAGGAATTTTTTTCATCGGTGCCCAAGAATGGTCCCTGACAATGGGATAAAATTCGGGAGAGAAGGGCTTCGGCAGCATCGGGATCATTCCTGCTTATCATGTCCTCCCCTTGTGCAACCAGGCATTCCAAAGACCATAAATCCAACTGACAAACTTGGGGATTAAGGCTGATCTCCCCATCGCCCACCAAGAGGCAATCGGGGGAGTTTAGCAGCTTGCGCAGGCGATGAATGGTGGTGTTAAGACTGCCCATGGCATCATCACCGCTGGCTTCCGGCCAGAGCAGATCAGCCAGGCCAGCCATGGGGGCCTTGCGTCCATTACGGGTGAGGATCAACTTGAGCAGCTCCAAGGGTTTGCCTTGGGATCTGCCCTGAAAGACCATGGGTTTGCCTTGCACCTCAATTCCCAGCCCCCCCAGAGTTTTTAAACGCACCGGCCAGGGCCAGTTGTCCAGGGATTGCATGTCTGGAGTGGGGAGCAAGTGGGTCCATAACTGCAACATACGTTGAATGAAGGCCACATGCACTTTCTCCTCCAGGGCCAGGCGTACCAGTTGCATGGCGCGTCCCGGTCCCCAACCGGAAATTTGCACCTGACCAGATTGCTCCATGGTGGAGAGTGCTCGCTCCAGCCAAACCACTGCATCAGCGCGTCGGCCTTCGTCCAGGCAGAGGAGGGTCGCCAATTGGCCGTGACGGGCAAGCAGCATGGCATTAGCCTGCTCTTCAGCCAAACGATAGACATGGTTCATGAGTCCCCATGCCTTTTCCTTGTCCCCCATCTTGAAAATGACCTGGGCCAAATGAAGGTGAATGACTGCCCAAGAAACTTGAAACCCCAAATCTTGGGCTACCTGTGCACTGGATTGAAAATAAGTGGCAGCCTTTGCCCAATCTCCCCTACCCATACTAATTAACCCCAATGTCTCTTCAAGAGAACCCACAGGAAAATCGCAATTCTCTGCGATGGATAGGCAGTTTGGTGAGGGGGTCAATGCATAATTGTCGTAAGAGAGTTCCAATAAAATAGAGACTAAATCTGGCAGAATAGATAATGAGGCAGGAAATCTATGATTGTGACACAGAAGCTGCATTTTGGTCAGACTTGTCCTGGCATCGGCCATTCGCCATGACATGATGGCGCAGACAGCACGCACCCATTCCACTTGCAGTGCCAGCATGGGAGGTAAATCATCGGGAAAAGCTTGTTTGAGAGCTTCCCAAAAAATTCCCATCCGCCCATGATCGCCGCTGCTATAGGAGAGATTGAACATGATATTGGCATATATGGCCAATTTTTGATGGGGTGGTTCCTGCCGACACAAAATCATCAAACGGTCAATGATCTTTCCCGCTTCAGGGACGGCGGGGTTGTCGAACAGGTATAGAAACAATCGACCGTTGAGGATCCGTGCCTCCAGGGAAGGGGGCATTGGCCCCTGGGTCAGGAGTTCTTCAAAACGGCGGGTCCAACCCACCGGATCGACGATCCCTCTTTGCAGGATTTGGGCGCACTCCATGCGGCCACACCAAGCCTGCCACGCAGCTTCCAATGGACCATGGGTTGCAAAATGGTCCAAAGCTCCTTCAAGCCAGGGAGCGGCTTGATCGGGCTGTACGAAGGTCAATGCCACGCCTTGCCACAGACTCAGCCAGGGGTCTTCCCGCAAGCGGGAGACGGGAAACAGGGAGAGCCAGGTGGCGATGGTGGAAAAACGGGATTGGGCGGCAAAGAGTGGGGCTTGGGCCAGAATGAGCCGTGCCAGGGATGGCCAGTTGGCCATCTGGTAATAGAGACGGGCGGCTTGGTCCATCTCTCCCGACTGTTCCAAGATGGTAGCTGCCTGCTGCCTGATTCGTTCCAGTTCGGTGGCTGGCCACTCCTGCCGGGCAAGAGTGAGCAAAAACTCCCGAAATAGATCGTGAAAACGATAACTGGGTTGGGAGTTTCCCTCTTGGCGAGCCACGAAAAGCTGTTTGCGCACCCATTGGGAGAGTAAGCGACCACCATCAGCCCGACCGGTCAAGGCGACGATCATGCTCCCGGTCATTTCGGGCAGGTGGGCTGCCTGCATCAAGAAGGTGCGTTGTTCTGGGGGGAGATGGTCCAAAAGTTTGCGAGCAAAATAGTCAAAGACTGACTCCACCTCACCGTTTTCGGGATGAGCGGTTTCCTCTTCCTCCAAGGTGGTTTGTCCCAACAGTAGAGGGATGCCGGCAGCCCAGCCATCGGTGCGAAAGTGAAGAGCTGCCACCTCCCGGTCTCCAATCTTGCGCCCACCCAATCGGGCCATTTGTCCGCACTCTTCCAAATCCAACCGCAACTCTGCCCCACTGATAACAAGCATTCCTGATGTCAGCAAATAGGCGAAGGAGGCGGTGGGCATCTCCCGACTGATGACTACGGTCCGCAATTGCGGGGCGGATTGGGGCAGAAGGATTTCCCGTATTACCGACAGCAGGGGGGCAGTGGTGGGGAGTTGGTGCAGATTGTCAAAAACCACGGTGATCAGGCCGGGGAAAATACCTCTGAGTTTTTTAAAATAGTGGTCGGCAAAGTCAAGCAGGGTGGGGGCGTCGGCGGCGGTAAAGGCAGGCAGATTGCCCTGGCTCCCCAACAAGGTGGTTACCCCATGGGAAAAGTGAAAGAAAAAAGCGGCGGGATCCGCATCTTCCGGGGTGATCGTGTACCATAAGCAGGGGTGCTTCCTGGTCTCCACCCAGGTGGAGATCAATACCGTCTTGCCTCCCCCCGCCGGTCCTGCCAGCCAAACGCTATGGGCAGTGCCGTCCAGCACGGAAAAAAGACGTGTTCGCAGCAGGGCATGGGAAAACTCGGGACGGCGGGTTTTTGAGTCAGGATGAATCATGTTGAAAACTCCTTATTGATTGGTAATAACCAAATAATTCTCTGTAATTCTAATTGTTTGGATGTAAGTGGTCAGGGAAAATATTGCAAGACGAAAGACAGGGGCCGTGTGGCTCATTTGAAAGTCCCCTGGAGACTCACTCCCACTGTACGCGGTTCGCCGTAGAGAACGCGAGATCCCAGGGTGGGGCTTTCTTCTCCGAAAATTTGGACGGCTTTTCCAAAAATATTGTGTCCCCAAATGGCCATTTCCAGGTTTTCATAAGTCAGGCCGGTACGCAGGTGGAACAGGGGGGTTAAGTCTTGTTTGGCGGTATTGGCTGAATCCCAGTAGATATTTCCCCGGCCAGTCAGATCAACCCGGCCAAACCATGTCCATTTTTCTCCCAGATCCCGGCGGTGTTCCCCACCCAGGGCTACGGTGTGCAGGGGGGCAAGGGGAATCCGACGACCAGCATAGTCTTGTCCCAGGACCTGGTCTTTAAAAGTGATAAAACGGGCGTCCGTGTAGCCATAGGCCAAGGTGATACGAGTGTCCTCAACAGGAATCCAGGCTAATTCCAACTCTCCTCCTTGAGAGCGGGAGCGTCCGGCGTTGCGGGTTACCGGTGCAAAATTTGGGAGTATCTGCTGTACCTGCTGATCTCGCCACTCCAGGTCAAACAGGGCACCGGTTACTTGCAGTTGTTGGGGTTTGAAGACCGATTTGAATCCCACCTCATAATTCCAAAGAAATTCGGGGGCAAAGCGGGCATTCGCCGTATTGCTCGCGTAGGTGTTGAATCCCCCATTACGATACCCTTTAGCCACAGAAGCATAGAGGCTGTGGTCTGGCATCAGGTGGTACTGGGTGGTTAGTTTGGGTAGCCAATGATTTTCAGTCAGCATAAGGTTGCTGGCAGTGGCGGTCCCCGGCACGGGGGTGCCATTCAACTGGAAAACGCGGGACAAATCACTGGTTTTGCGGGTCATGTCATAGCGTATACCCACGGTTAAATCCAGTTTCGGCATGAGGTTGCGGGTTATCTCGCCGAAAATGGCCATATTTTGGGTTTGGGTAACATCTTGAAGGGCATCGGTGAGGGGTTGTGCCATCAAACCGGCGACCACGGCCCCCTGTTGATATGCCAGATGGGAATCCCGATCAAAACGGTCCTGAGCCAAATAGAATCCGGCCAGCCAACGGTTGGTGCTTTTTCCATTTTTTGGGGAGAGAATGCGAAATTCCTGGCTGATTTGGGTTTTGTTTTCGTTCAAATACAACACCGCCAGATCGGCACTGGAATAGTCTGCATCCCCCCAGAGCCGATTACGCCAAAAATCTGCTGCCGTGATGGAGACCAGAGAAAAGTTGGTGGCCTCATGGTTGACCCGCAGACTGGTGGTTGTTTGCTTTTTTCGGTTCATTCCGTCCTTGTTTAATCGCACCTCATAGGGATTGGTCACCAGTTGTCCGGGGGGATTGGCAGCAAAGCCGCCCATGTCTGAATCCTGGTACCGCAGGATAAAATCTGCGTCGGTGGGGCCTACGGGAAACCACTTCAAGCGCAGTTGTCCTGCAGTTTTGTCCACCCATTCCGCATCACTGCCGGTAATCAGGTTACGGCTATAACCATGCCGTTTTTCATGGTCCCCAGAGAGTCGCAGATACAGAGAGGTGCCTTCTATGGGAGCTTGCAGCTTGACTTGTTCCCGGAGAAAGCCAAGATTGCCTGCATTGACGCTGAGTTGGGCTTGGGCAGGCCCGTTACCGGGAGGTTCGGAAACCACGTGAATCACGCCTCCCAGGGCGTTGCGTCCATGCAGGGTTCCCTGAGGACCTCGCAATACTTCAATCCTTTCCACGTCCGTAAAATCAAGATCGAAAAGGCCCTCATTGCTCATGGGAACATCGTCCACCAAAAAGCTTATGGCAGGATCGTTGTGGGTAGAGCCTACCCCTCTCATAAAAACATAGTTGCTTCGTCCACCGGTTCCCTGCCCCATGACCAAGAGGTTAGGGATATGGTTGGCGGCCTGATCCACTCCCCGAATTTCCCGTACCAGCAAATCATCACGGGAAAGGGTGGAGGTGGAGGCGGGAATTTCCATGGATGTTTGTTCCGTCTTGCCAAATGGCAAGGGGATGTCCAATTGCAGGTGAGGAGGTGTTTCCTCTGTCATCGCCATCCCTGGAATAAACAAACCCGCCCATAGTAAATGGTAGAAACATTTGGTCATGGCTTATATTTCCTGAATATCTATAAAATTGAGTGCAAGGGCCTCAGTCGCTGAGGTCAATTTTTTCCCATCAGTTGTTGATAGATCCGCTCTGTTTCTGAGCTGGGGGAGGTTCCCATAACCACATCCAGCATGGTGCGGCAGCGTCGGTAGACCAACAAGGCGTCTGGAATCCGTTGCTGCCGGGCGAGGCATTGCATCAGCCGCTGGTAGAGCACTTCAGAAAGACCGTCTTGTTCCAGGGCGCGGCGGTAACCATCTTCTGCCTGGGTTAAGCGTCCAGCACTTTCCAAAAATTGGCCAATGCGGGAGAGGATACGGGTGATCTGACCGCGCCAACGTTCACGGGATGGGAGTACCCAGGAATTTTTTTCATCGGTGCCCAAGAATGGTCCCTGACAATGGGATAAAATTCGGGAGAGAAGGGCTTCGGCAGCATCGGGATCATTCCTGCTTATCATGTCCTCCCCTTGTGCAACCAGGCATTCCAAAGACCATAAATCCAACTGACAAACTTGGGGATTAAGGCTGATCTCCCCATCGCCCACCAAGAGGCAATCGGGGGAGTTTAGCAGCTTGCGCAGGCGATGAATGGTGGTGTTAAGACTGCCCATGGCATCATCACCGCTGGCTTCCGGCCAGAGCAGATCAGCCAGGCCAGCCATGGGGGCCTTGCGTCCATTACGGGTGAGGATCAACTTGAGCAGCTCCAAGGGTTTGCCTTGGGATCTGCCCTGAAAGACCATGGGTTTGCCTTGCACCTCAATTCCCAGCCCCCCCAGAGTTTTTAAACGCACCGGCCAGGGCCAGTTGTCCAGGGATTGCATGTCTGGAGTGGGGAGCAAGTGGGTCCATAACTGCAACATACGTTGAATGAAGGCCACATGCACTTTCTCCTCCAGGGCCAGGCGTACCAGTTGCATGGCGCGTCCCGGTCCCCAACCGGAAATTTGCACCTGACCAGATTGCTCCATGGTGGAGAGTGCTCGCTCCAGCCAAACCACTGCATCAGCGCGTCGGCCTTCGTCCAGGCAGAGGAGGGTCGCCAATTGGCCGTGACGGGCAAGCAGCATGGCATTAGCCTGCTCTTCAGCCAAACGATAGACATGGTTCATGAGTCCCCATGCCTTTTCCTTGTCCCCCATCTTGAAAATGACCTGGGCCAAATGAAGGTGAATGACTGCCCAAGAAACTTGAAACCCCAAATCTTGGGCTACCTGTGCACTGGATTGAAAATAAGTGGCAGCCTTTGCCCAATCTCCCCTACCCATACTAATTAACCCCAATGTCTCTTCAAGAGAACCCACAGGAAAATCGCAATTCTCTGCGATGGATAGGCAGTTTGGTGAGGGGGTCAATGCATAATTGTCGTAAGAGAGTTCCAATAAAATAGAGACTAAATCTGGCAGAATAGATAATGAGGCAGGAAATCTATGATTGTGACACAGAAGCTGCATTTTGGTCAGACTTGTCCTGGCATCGGCCATTCGCCATGACATGATGGCGCAGACAGCACGCACCCATTCCACTTGCAGTGCCAGCATGGGAGGTAAATCATCGGGAAAAGCTTGTTTGAGAGCTTCCCAAAAAATTCCCATCCGCCCATGATCGCCGCTGCTATAGGAGAGATTGAACATGATATTGGCATATATGGCCAATTTTTGATGGGGTGGTTCCTGCCGACACAAAATCATCAAACGGTCAATGATCTTTCCCGCTTCAGGGACGGCGGGGTTGTCGAACAGGTATAGAAACAATCGACCGTTGAGGATCCGTGCCTCCAGGGAAGGGGGCATTGGCCCCTGGGTCAGGAGTTCTTCAAAACGGCGGGTCCAACCCACCGGATCGACGATCCCTCTTTGCAGGATTTGGGCGCACTCCATGCGGCCACACCAAGCCTGCCACGCAGCTTCCAATGGACCATGGGTTGCAAAATGGTCCAAAGCTCCTTCAAGCCAGGGAGCGGCTTGATCGGGCTGTACGAAGGTCAATGCCACGCCTTGCCACAGACTCAGCCAGGGGTCTTCCCGCAAGCGGGAGACGGGAAACAGGGAGAGCCAGGTGGCGATGGTGGAAAAACGGGATTGGGCGGCAAAGAGTGGGGCTTGGGCCAGAATGAGCCGTGCCAGGGATGGCCAGTTGGCCATCTGGTAATAGAGACGGGCGGCTTGGTCCATCTCTCCCGACTGTTCCAAGATGGTAGCTGCCTGCTGCCTGATTCGTTCCAGTTCGGTGGCTGGCCACTCCTGCCGGGCAAGAGTGAGCAAAAACTCCCGAAATAGATCGTGAAAACGATAACTGGGTTGGGAGTTTCCCTCTTGGCGAGCCACGAAAAGCTGTTTGCGCACCCATTGGGAGAGTAAGCGACCACCATCAGCCCGACCGGTCAAGGCGACGATCATGCTCCCGGTCATTTCGGGCAGGTGGGCTGCCTGCATCAAGAAGGTGCGTTGTTCTGGGGGGAGATGGTCCAAAAGTTTGCGAGCAAAATAGTCAAAGACTGACTCCACCTCACCGTTTTCGGGATGAGCGGTTTCCTCTTCCTCCAAGGTGGTTTGTCCCAACAGTAGAGGGATGCCGGCAGCCCAGCCATCGGTGCGAAAGTGAAGAGCTGCCACCTCCCGGTCTCCAATCTTGCGCCCACCCAATCGGGCCATTTGTCCGCACTCTTCCAAATCCAACCGCAACTCTGCCCCACTGATAACAAGCATTCCTGATGTCAGCAAATAGGCGAAGGAGGCGGTGGGCATCTCCCGACTGATGACTACGGTCCGCAATTGCGGGGCGGATTGGGGCAGAAGGATTTCCCGTATTACCGACAGCAGGGGGGCAGTGGTGGGGAGTTGGTGCAGATTGTCAAAAACCACGGTGATCAGGCCGGGGAAAATACCTCTGAGTTTTTTAAAATAGTGGTCGGCAAAGTCAAGCAGGGTGGGGGCGTCGGCGGCGGTAAAGGCAGGCAGATTGCCCTGGCTCCCCAACAAGGTGGTTACCCCATGGGAAAAGTGAAAGAAAAAAGCGGCGGGATCCGCATCTTCCGGGGTGATCGTGTACCATAAGCAGGGGTGCTTCCTGGTCTCCACCCAGGTGGAGATCAATACCGTCTTGCCTCCCCCCGCCGGTCCTGCCAGCCAAACGCTATGGGCAGTGCCGTCCAGCACGGAAAAAAGACGTGTTCGCAGCAGGGCATGGGAAAACTCGGGACGGCGGGTTTTTGAGTCAAGATGGATCACATTGAAAATTCCTTATTAATTTACAAGAAATTTTGCCAAGCATTCTGAGATTTTAATTTTTTTGTTGTAGGGCAGATATGTGATTAAAATTGTATTTTACGGCCATACTTAAGAAAAAAAACATCAACTCTTGGTGGAATCCGTCCTGCTTGGAACTTGTTATAATATTATGATTATAAATATTTTCTACCCCCTCCCGCTTACCTTTGTTTCGACAAGTGTGTCTAACATTTTCGGTATTTGTAAGCTGGATGTAAGTGGCTACCCGTAAACTTTCCCCAGAACCGGCTCTATCGCCAATCCAGGTGATGGGAAACGATGCGAATCGCTTTAATCGGCTCAACATCCGCTGTCTGGATAGCAGGCTGTTGGCGGAAAAGGTATCAAGGGCATAAGCCATTGCTAATTCCTCCTATTTTGATCAATTCAATATTTGTTTATCAGCAAGTTACAAGCATGCGAATCAAAGTAAACCATTCTGCAAAAAAAACACAGAATAATCAAGCATTTTTCTCTGCGTAATAAATATCCAAACATGAAATTACAGATGCTTATTGATAATAAATATATTCCTTCCAATTATTGTTGCGCCATAATAGGTAGGCGATATCGGTAAATAAACCCTTTAAAATTGCTTGAAGTTATCATCATGATGTTTTATTAATAATGCAAACAAATATGTCGTAGGGAACTTTGCTGGAATTATTGCTTACATCACAGAAAAATTGCAGTTTGTAAGTTAACTGTAATGCTTTGGACCGTAGCTTGACAGTATTCCATCCAGTCACCTGGAAACCGACTTGACGTTAGCAAAAGCAATAAACCATCCTTGTGCTGATTATTTATGATCATGATCAAATTTTTTTTTGCCAAAATGTGGGCTTTATACCAACCAATAGCTGGGTGTATGAAAAAATGATAGCAATACCTTTGGGAGAAGGACGATGCATAAAAACTCAATTATGGCCAGAAAACCGGACATAATGTCTGTTGGAAAGGCTGTTTATTTGTCGACAAAACAGCTTAAATCTAACTCGCGAGGTACCGATATCAGTGACAAAATGTTGATCAAAGAGTTGCAGCAAACCAATGCCGCACTGTTGGAGGAAATTGCGGAATACAAACAGGAGGAAAATATCCTTCGCAAAGCCAAAGATGAGGCCGAAGCCGTTAGCGCGGCTAAAAGTAAATACCTGGCGTTCATAAGCCACGAAATCCGTATCCCCCTAAGCGTTGTAATTGGCTTGGGGGACCTGCTGATGGAGACCGCTACAAACGAACTCTCGCGGGGATACATTCGCCAACTTCAAGGAGCTGGCAACAACCTGCTGGACCTCATCAACCAAATTCTGGACTTTTCCAAGATTGAGGCAGGTCAGTTAAATCTTGTTTATGAGCCAGTGTCCTTGCGCACCATGTGTATCGAGGGCACCTGCATGATGAGGATGATAGCAGAAAATAAGGAACTTCAATTGGAATGTGTTGTAGATGACGCTGTTCCAGAATGGGTGATGGCAGATCGAATTCGGTTGCGCCAAATCGTATTCAACCTGCTAAGTAATGCGATTAAATTCACCGAACAGGGAAAAATTATGTTGAGAGTACGGTTGAGCAATCCAGATACTCTCCATCTGGAAGTGGAAGACACGGGCATCGGTATCAGTGAAGATTACTTGGATCATATATTCAATGAGTTCACCCAGGCCGATGCTAGCATTACTCGCCGTTACGGAGGTAGTGGTTTGGGGCTGACCATCTCGCGCCATT
>JADFXB010000003.1 GCA_015233935.1 Magnetococcales bacterium
AACACCATGCATGCGGTGCGAACCGAAATCAAAGATACCTTGATCAAAAAAGGCTACTCCCTCAAAGATCCCATCATCATGAAACAATACGAGGAGATGGAGAAAGTTATCCTGCTCTCCCGATTAAGAACCTTCCTCACCAGTGCCCAATCCATGCCGGACCGGCTGGAAAAAAAGGATGACAAACTGGCGCAAATCACCAGTTATCTGGATTATATCAGGGAAAACAACCTGCCCTTCAACACCAGGGAGGCTCTGAGCTGGATGGTTAAACAGTACCGGTAACCACCCATGGCCGCAGCCATGGGTGGTCAAAGGAAAGATTACTTGTCGGAAAACACCAGGCGGGCAACTTCAAGATAGCGACGTACAAAGTGGACGGTAAAACCATCCCGAATATAATCGGGGGTCTCCTCATAATCCTTGCGGCAAGCCTCCGGCAGAATCAACTCACGAATACCCACCCGCCGGGCAGCAATCACCTTCTCCCGAATACCACCCACCGGCAACACCTTGCCCGTCAAGGTGATTTCACCCGTCATGGCCAATGGACGACTCACCGGCTTGTTACGGGCCAACGAAAGCAAAGCCGTGGTCATGGTGATTCCCGCCGATGGACCATCCTTGGGGGTGGCCCCTTCGGGTACATGCAGATGAATGGTTCCCGCAATCCGATCCGTATCCCCACCCAACTCCCGACAGTTGGCCAAAATAAAGCTGTGGGCGATGCGGGCTGACTCCTTCATCACATCCCCCAAACTACCCGTCAAGGTGATGGAGGGATTCTGCTCCTTGCCAATCAACATGGCTTCAATATCCAGGGTGGCCCCACCCATGGCGGTCCAGGCCAAGCCGGTGACCACACCGATACCACGCATGGGCTTTTCATCCCGGAAATCCGGTTTACCCAGCAACTCTTCCACCTGTTTACGGGCCACCTTCACCGGTTTGCTGGCCCCATCCAACAATTTGACTGCGGTTTTGCGGGCGATGGCACTAATCTTCTGCTCCAGACGCCGCACCCCTGCCTCACGAGCGTAGCCCTCGATAATGGCGACCACCGCACTGTTTTGGATGATTAAATCTTCCTTGGTGAGACCATTTTTATCCAACTGTTTTGGAATTAGATGGTTGCGGGCAATGGCGAGTTTTTCCTCGGTAATATAACCCGACAAGCGAATCCGCTCCATGCGATCCAACAAGGGACGGGGAATGGTATCCAACTGGTTGGCGGTACAAATAAACAACACCTTGGAAAGATCAAAGCGCACATCCAGATAGTGGTCCAAAAATTCCACATTTTGCTCTGGATCCAACACCTCCAACAAGGCCGAGGCCGGATCCCCATGATAGCTGGCCCCAATCTTGTCCACTTCATCCAACATGATAATAGGGTTGGCCACCTTGGTATGGCGAATGGCCTGCAAAAACTTGCCGGGCATGGCCCCCACATAAGTACGACGATGGCCTTTAATCTCCGCCTCATCCCGCATGCCACCCACGGAAAAACGGTAGAAAGGCCGTCCCACCGCATCGGCCACCGAACGACCAATGGAGGTCTTACCCACCCCTGGCGGTCCCACCAGCAAGATGATGGAGCCGCCAATCTCTCCCTTCATCTTACCCACGGCGATAAATTCCAGAATACGCTCTTTCACATCATCCAGACCGTCATGATCCCGATTGAGAATCTCTCTTGCCCGTTTGATATCCAGCACATCCTTGGAATAGACACCCCAGGGCAGACTGGTCAACCAGTCCACATAGTTGCGGGTGACACCATATTCAGACGAATTGGGTTCCAGAATGGACAGTTTTTCCAACTCTTCGTTGATCCGGTTGGCCGCATCTTCCGGCAGGGTGAGTTTTTCAATACGCTCCCGAAAGCGGTCCTTGTCGGCGGTGCGGTCATCCTTGGTGATGCCCAGCTCTTTTTGAATCTCTTTCAACTGCTCCCGCAAGAAAAATTGCCGTTGATGTTCGGCAATGCCGCTTTCCACCTGTTTTTGAATCTTGTCCTGGACCTTGACCATCTCCAGCTCTTTTTTGAGCAGGCCCAAAACCTTTTCCAACCGTTCCTTAATGGGCAGGGTTTCCAAAATTTCCTGCAACTCTTCCCGACTGGAGCTGGTCATGGAGGCGACAAAGTCGGCCAACCGATCCGGCTCTCCAAAATTGTGGCGAGAAAGAAAGATGCGAACCTGCTCCTGATAGAGAGAATCATATTTCAAAATCTCTTTCAGGGTATTGATCACCGCCATGGCATAGGGCTTGAGGCTCTCCATGTCGGATTTTTCCTGACCGGAGGGGCGATGGTGGGCCACCTGGGCCACCAACGGCGGATCATTTTTCACCACCCGGACGATTTCAAAGCGGGAGAGTCCTTCCGCCAGCAACTTGATTTGATTCTCCTTTTCATCTACCGCAGCCTCCAGCACCCGTGCCATGGTGCCGTAACGATAGAGTTGAGAAGGATCGAAAACCTCCTTGCCATTTTCCGAATGGCTCAAGACAATACCGAACAACTTGCCAGGGGTCTCCAACGCTGCCTTGATGGTGTCGAAATAGGGCCAGCCCTCCACATGAATGGGAGTGAGCATGCCTGGGAAAAAGGGGCGTCCACCCAGTGGATAGAGAACCAGTTCCAGCGGACTCAAACCTTCCAGAGTAGCCGGTGGCGTACCGGCTCCACTGTCTGCGGGAGGGGATTCGGTGTGGGTCTCTTCACTGCTTTCCTCTACCTCCTCTTCATCACTGGCGGCAGCGGCTTCCACGGCTTCCGGGTTATGCTCTTCATCAAATACCGCATCCACCACGGGAATATCGGTAGAATCATTATGGTCATCATCCGACCTGGACATGGGAATCACCTCGTCTTCAATATGGAAAGGTCGCAACCTGCCACCAGCTTGGTGACTATTATGTAATCATTGTTCAGAGCCTGGCAACGCCGATTGTCAAAAATATTCGTCTTCCCCCACTAAAAAAACAAAACCCTTCCCCCAAAAGATCAGGGGAAGGGTCGGCACAGAAGAGGAGAGTCGGATGTTTGCCGCAGTAAAGCGATAAATCAGGCGTTTGCACAACCCCCGCCGGCTTTCGGCTCGAAGGAGTTACCACAACCGCAAGAACTGGCTGCGTTGGGATTGCGAATGACAAACTGGGCACCACCCAGGTCTTCCACAAAATCAACCTCCGCACCGTTCAAATAACGCAATGAGACAGAATCCACCAAAACCTTGACGCCACCCTTTTCCACAACAGAATCGGAATCTTCCTGCTGTTCGTCAAAGGTGAAGCCATATTGGAAACCAGAACAGCCGCCACCAGAAACAAAAATCCGCAACTTCAGATTGGGATTGTTCTCTTCCGACAGAAGATCGGAGAGTTTGCGGGTGGCACTATCGGTCAAAATAATCGACATTCCTGTTTCTCCTTGAGTCCTGCACGCGAAGCCTTTTTCCTCGCGCTCCATGGTATCCGATGAGGGATGCTAATCCTCTAACATAGTTTTTGGCAAGGATAATAATTTTTATGGCCAATCAGTATTCTTGTGTGTATCCTTGGATATTGTTGAAATAAATAAAAAATCTGTCAAAATAAGATTGCATTTTTTTCTGAAATTATTTCTGTGGAATCCTGTAATTCTGGCAACAATCGCTTGTGGTTGATCTTTTGATCGTGTCATCATTACAGACAGTGGAAAATGATAAAAATTCCCACAATCTGTCATCTTCGTTGGGAGCCGATATGAGCCTCTATCCAGAAACGGGTGGTGACACCCTGCAAAAGGCACAAAATTTGGGCCTTCTTTTCGGATTGTCCCATGGCAAGCGGTTGATCAATGGTTGGGTCGGGCTGGGAGACAGTCACGATTATTACCGGTTTTACCTCACCTCTCCCAATTTACTGCGCCTCTCTCTTGCCAATGTGGATGTGGCTTCCGATCTGTATCTATACAACAGCACCGGCACCCTGCTCTTGGGCAGCAGCCTGAACATGACCAGCAGCAGCCCCGCCCTTTCTACGCCGCTCTCCGCTGGAACCTATTATGTGCGGGTTACCCCCTATCGTACCACCCTCAACCATTACACCTTGAATGTTCAATCCTTCCCGGTGGATCCGGGTTCCCGTCCTTCTGAAAGTTTGGACATCGGGCTGTTGGATGAGAATGTTCGCAGTTACAACGGCTGGTTGGGAGGCAGCGACAGCTTTGATTATTATCGTTTCGCCACCTCGGTCACCGGCAATCTTGCCCTGAAACTGACCGGCATCTCTGTGGATGCAGACCTTAAACTGTTGGATGCCAGTGGTACCCTGGTGCTGGCCAACTCGTCCCAAGGTGGGACAAAGCATGAACTTATTGAGTTGCAAGTCATCCCCGGCACCTATTACACCATGGTCTCTCGCAAGACCCAGGCGACCGATTACACCCTGTGGGTCAAACAACCCCATGACAACGGCTCCGATACCCCGGCCTTGGCTCCCAACATGGATATCTCTGTCGATACTACCAGTTGGATTGCCAGTACTGCCGGTTGGGTGGGACAAAACGACACCTACGACTATTTCCAGTTCATCATGACGGCAACGGGTAACATTGCCATGGAGTTGAGCGGATTGAGTGAAGATGCGGACCTCGCCCTCTTCAACAATTCCGGCTCTTCTTTGCTGGCCACTTCCTCGTTAAAGAGAACCAGTGCCGATGTCATTTACCGGCAGTTGACCCCTGGCAGTTATCAGGCCCGGGTCAATCGGGTGGGAACCAGCAAAAACACCAGTTACACCCTATCTCTGGAGGCCAATGATGATACCGGGGGCGATACCCACCTGTCCGCCACAGATCTTTCATCCCCTGAAGATTCTGTCACTGGGTGGGTAGGGATTGGAGACAGCTTTGATTATTATCGCCTGGTAGTGGGAGATTTAGGTCATGTATCCCTCACCATGAGTGGACTTAACCAGGATGCCAACCTTGTTCTCTTGATGGGGTCAGGAACTCAGACCATTGCCAGCTCCATGTTAACCGGGACAAAGAATGACACTATTGACTACCAGGTTTCTGCTGGAACCTATTTTGCCCGTGTCAGTCGTACTGCCAGTACAGCAACAGAATACGATCTAAATTTTGAGTTTGAAGCAGATACAGGAAGCAATACCCCCTCTTCCGCTCCTGATCTTGGCTCTGAAAGGACGGTTACCGGTTGGCTGGGGATGGGGGATTCCTATGACTATTTTAGATTTGACATCCAAACAAAGGGTGACTCCTCCTTGCTTTTGACTGGTGCGGATAATGACCTCGGGCTGTTTGTTTTCAACACCAATGGGACCGTGTTGGTTGCCTCCTCTTTGACCAACAGCTCTTACACGGAAGGTCTTTTTCGATATTATACCCCTGGAACCTATGTGGCTCGCGCCACTCGCACAGGAAATTTAAAAACCGACTATACCTTGTACTTCAAAAAACAAAACCTGGCAGGGGGTTCCACTTCCGAAGCCCAGGATGTGGGGATTATTTCCACTTGGACAGGAGAGGATACCTATACGGGTGTAGGCTGGGTGGGAACCGGCAATGGCTATGACTATTATAAGTTCACCACCAGCGTTGATGCTGAGGTCTATGTGCGGTTGATTGAACTAACCGCTGATGCCACCCTGGAAATTTTAAATGGCGACGGGGTCCGCATTCTCACTGGCAATAAATCCAGCTCCAGCAATTCTATCTATCATCATCTTACCGCAGGTAACTATTATGCCAGGGTAGGAAAAGGCGTCAGTACGTCTACCGAATACCAGTTAAAAATGTGGGGCAGTGCCTTACCCGATGGCGGCAATACCTTCCAGGATGCCACCCCTTTTGGGAATGTTTTTCAAGTCATAGACGTCACCCTGGCGGCGAGCACATCTGCCACTTATTCCTTCCCGATATCCCTAGGATCACCCGACGAAACTCGCAACTCTTCCATGTTAATTCGCAATTTAACCGGTAACGCAGACTTGAATCTATATAGTGCGTCCGGCACGGCGGGGAGATCCTGGCAACTCGATAAAAGGGAAGATTATATCAATCTTAATTTGAGCAGTGGCTCCTATACTATTGAAGCTATCAATACAACCGACGTATCCGCCATGGTCAATCTGGTCTACGGTAGAGAGCGTATCAACTCCGCCTACGTGGGGGAATGGGACCCTTATGATACGTATGAAGTGTATATGCCCACTGTTGGACACTTTGAAGTCACTCTAAACAATTTAAATGGCAATGTTAATCTGTTTTTATATAATGGTGATGGACAGCTTGTAACCTCGTCGCAAAAATCGGGGATATATAATGAATCCATCTCCCGCCAACTCACAGCGGGTTACTATTATATTCGGGTTGCCCAAGTCAGCAGTCAGGGAGCAAATTACACCATAAGAACCAATGGTTGGGTGGAAACAGGGGGCAATACAGCAGAGACGGCCACCATCATGGTGAGTTGCATGCCCGGTTGGGTAGGCACGGGAGATTCCATGGATTGGTATTTCTTGGAAGTAGAAGTCAACAGCCGACTTGAACTTACCATGCAAGGGATGCGTGAGGATGCCAATTTGAGCTTGTACAATGCGGCAACCACCCAATTGATCAGTACTTCTGCCCTGAAGGCCAATCTGGACGAATCTATTATTCGGCAGTTGGAGGCAGGGACTTATTTGGTTAAAGTGGCTGCCGCCCCCACTCAAAACACCAACTATTTTCTGCAAATCGATGAAAAGCCCGATTTGGGCACCGATACCCCCTTCCCAGCCAGAGAGATGGGTGTCATTAACAGCAAGGCCAATACTTTCACCGGATGGTTAGGCAGCGGCACTACGACCGATGATCCCCTTTCCTGGACCGAATGGGTGGGAACGGGTGACTCTTTGGATTTCTTCCGCTTTACCGTGGCCACCACAGGTATGGTGGTCATTACTTTAGGTGGTCTGGAGGCGGATGCCAATCTGGCACTGTTGACGGGCGATGGTTCTGTCGTTCTGCAAACTTCTCAGAAAACGGGGACGAATGACGATACCATTTTTTATCAATTGGGAACCGGCACCCATATGGTGCGGGTCAATCGATTTGCCAGCAACGCCACCGAATACAAGCTGTCATTAACTACACTTCCAGACAGCGAAGGAAATCTTCCCTCCCTAGCCCCAGTTATGGTGAATAACACCTGCCAGGCTGGTTGGGTGGGCGATGGCGATTTATTGGATTATTATCGGTTTGTCTCCAACACCACGGGCCATGTGGTTCTCTATCTGGATGGCCTACAGCAAAATGCCAACCTACTGTTGTTTGATTCCAGTGGTACAGTGCAATTGGCAGCCTCCAATCGACTGACCGGGCTGAACCAGGATATTCAATCCATTGTGGGGGTGGGAACCTATTATGCGGCGGTGCAACGGGCACCTGCCGTGCATACCACCTATAGCCTCTACTATTTTGATAGTGACACCGGCGGCGACACGCCCCAAACTGCTCCCACCCTGGCCATCAGCGATGAAGATTGGCAAACCACCATCACGGGCTGGTTGGGACAAGGCGACTCCTTCGATTACTACCGGTTTGTCACCGCGATGAAGGGCAATCTGACGATTTCTATCGACAACCTGCTGGCAGATGCCAACCTGCTTTTATTCAACGACAGCGGCACATCCACCCTGGCCTCCTCCTCTTTAAAGGGGACATCAGAAGACTCCATTGAAATTCAGTTGGCACCAGGCACCTATCTTGTTCGCCCCAGTCGAGTGAACAATCTGGCCACACGCTATGACCTCACCCTGTTTTTTGAACCAGATCGTGCGGGAGAGACTTCGTCACAGGCCAATTTTGCGGGCAATCTGGCTATGGGACAGGCAATCTATGGATTTGTGGGGGATGCAGATAGCGTTGATTTTTATCGGTTTGACATGGCGGCAACCGGTAATGCCAGTATCTTTTTGTCGGGTCTTGCTGCGGATGCCAATCTATTGCTGTTGGATGGCATGGGATCTGTAACGATAGCCTCTACCAATCAAGCGGGTAGTCAGTCGGAGTTGATTCGCCAGCAGTTGAGTGCAGGAAGTTATTATGTGGCCGTGGTGCAGGGCAGTGGTGACACCGATTATACCTTGGAAATGTTGGCCGCCAATGACCTGGGGGGAGGTTCCACCAACACCGCCGGGCATTTGGTCATCAATACCAGCAATCGGGAATGGTTGGGCGTTGGAGATGAAGAAGATTACTTCGAATTTTTCGTCAACACCACCATGGGGCTTGCCCTTACCCTAAGCGGGTTAAGCGATCTTGCCGATCTCACCCTTCTGGACAGCGGTGGCACCATTCTGGGGACGGGTGCAAATGCGGGCACCCAATGGGAGTTGATCTCCCGCACCTTGCCACGGGGCACCTATTATGCCCGTGTCAACAGCTCTGCTACCAACAGCGATTATACCATCTCCATCAATACCTTTGTGGATGGTGGTTCCACCACAGCCACCAGCGGCAATTTAGGAACGCTTTCCTCCACGCCCATCACCGCCACGGGCTGGCTCTCCACGGAAAACACTCTGGACTTTTATCGTTTTGCACTGTCCTCTGCCCAGAGGGTTACCCTGGATTTGGAACGTCTGGCAGACAATGCGGACTTGCAGGTATTGAATGGCAATGGTGTAGAACTGGATGCCTCCACCCTTGCTGGAACGGCTGCCGAACAGGTAATTTTGGATTTGGCGGCAGGGACCTATTATGCCGCTGTTTCGGGTCAGCAGGTATTGAGCGACTATCTGTTGACCCTCACCGCCACGGCCAGCGGTGGCGGGTTAATACAAAGAAATCACGCCACCTCTGCCAGTGCCAGCGTAAACAATCTGGGGGTGTTGACCACCACTCCTGTTTATCAGCATGGTTCTGGCCAAGGGGATGGCTATCTCTTTCAGATTGCCGAACCAGGAAACTTCACCTTCACCCTGGAGGATGGTGGAAATCTTTATCTTTACCAAATGGAGGAAAAATCATCTCTCTCCATGGGGCAGCTTGCCGTTGGTTCCAGCCTGCAAGTCAATCTGGATGTGGGCAGCTATCGTGTTGTGTTGCGCAACGAAAATCAAGGAAGTGGAGAATACCTGTTTTCCATCCAGAGCAGTTAGTCAACGCGCTCTTTCATATTGGAATGCCACTCCATGATGTACACGGGAGAATCGGACATGGAAGTTTTGTTTACAAAAGTCATTCAAACCTTGGAAGAAAACGAATCTTCTCTCGTCTCAAGAATTCTGGAATATGCCAAACGATACGATTTTACTCGTTACACCTCCACTCTTGAAAAAGCTTGGGTTCTTTCGATCCAGGGACTGACGGGAAGCATCGTCCATCAGCTCAAAACAAGCGCGTCAACCTTTGAACTCTCACCCGATGATGATTACACCCAAGATCCCGTCTGCCAGTTTGCCATTGTGTCTGCACACAAGCACCGTCATCGTGGGGTTTCCCTCAGCATGTATCTTGGTCTGTTCAAATATTATCGTGCCTCCTACATCGACCTCCTGACAGAACACATTTCCTCCCCCGAACAATCCCGCATCCTGTCCATCATAAACCGGTTGTTCGACAAGATGGAGATTGCCTTCAGTACCTCCTGGGCAGGCATTAATCCAGAAAAACAGATCCGCGACCTGGCTTCAACCAATCTGGTGATGACAAACGAGAAAAATAAGTTTCTCACCGTCTTTGAGAATATTCCAAACCCGGTTCTCATTTTGGACACGGACAATCAGATCGTTATCACCAATCTTTCCTTCCAAAAGGTATTCATCAATACAACCATCATCCCTGGCAACGAATACTACGGACAACACAAAGCCAATGTGGGTCACCTTCCCTGGCTCGACAATCTGGTTTTCAATGCCAACAGTATAAATTATTCGGGACGGTTTGAACTCACCATCCCCACAACCGCAGGAAATCGACTCTTTGGGATTAACGTTCATTCCATATCCGACGTGAGTATGAAGTACTCGGGTCGCATATTCATTTTTGAGGACACCACAGAATTAAAAAAATCGGAACTCCGCTTACGTGATCGAACCAACCACCTGGATCTTGCCTTAAGTGCCGCCAATGCAGGAAGCTGGTCCCGTGATATGCACACCGGGGAGATCCAATGGGATGCAGGGATGGAACGTATCTTCAACCTGACTGCCGGAACCTTTTCTGGTACCACCAGGGAGTGGGAGGAGCGGGTTCATCCTGAGGATATGGATGTGGTAACCAAGGCCCTTCAGCATGCACTGATGGCCCATGGGGAGATGAACCTGGAATACCGGATTTCCAATGGAAGCGGGGGGTGGAAGCACGTCAACACCTTTGGGAAAGCGATCTACAATGAAGAGGGTGTCCCCATCAAGTTGGTGGGGATCTGCATGGACATCACCCAGCGCAGGGAGGCTGAACGCCTCATGTCCGAGCTTGCCCATCGGCACCACGCCCTTATCACCTCCAACCTGGATGGCTACTGGGCGGTAGATTTACAAGGGAACATTCTGGAAGTAAACGATGCCTACCTCCGGCTCTCTGGTTATTCAAGGGAAGAACTTCTTTCCATGCGCATTCAGGACCTGGAAGTCAAGGAATCTGCGGAGGAGGTCCAGAATCGTATAGCCAAAATCATGGAGAAGAGTTGGGACGTATTTTCCACCCGACACCGTTGCAAAGATGGCAGCTTCATTGATGTGGAAGTCAGTGCCGGTTTCACATGTTTTGAGCAGCATCCGTATATCATCGCCTTTTTGAAGGATGTTTCGTGGCGCGTCCGCCAGGAACGACAGGAACACCTGCGTTCGGAGCGATTCCGTTCCCTGCACCAGCTTTCCACCCACCAAACCAATGATTTATCGCAAATCGCTGGATTTGTCCTGGATAGCATCGTCGAACTGACCGAAAGCCGTATGGGTTTATTGGGGTTCATGAATCTGGATGAATCGGTTTTAACGATACACGCCTGGTCCCGACATGCCATGGAAAAGTGTGCCATCTTGGAGAAGCTCTTAGACTATCCCATCGCCAAAGCAGGTCTGTGGGGGGAAGCAGTCCGCCAACGCGCACCTGTCATTTTCAACGACTATTTGCACACCGAAGGAAGGAAAGAACTGCCTCAAGGGCATGTGGAAATAGTGCGTCTGGCCAGTGTACCCATCATGGATAATGGAAAAATTGTTGCGTTGGCTGCGGTGGCCAACAAGCAGTGTCCCTACGAAGATCACGATATTCAGCATATTTCCATCATGGGCACGGAGATGGTCCGGCATTTAAGGGAAAAACAAGCCAATGAAACCGCCCAACTCTTCAGGCACATTCTGGAGGAAAGCTTGAACGAAATCTACATCTTCGATGTGGATACCCTCAAGTTTGTGCACATGAACAACAGTGCGTTAAAAAATCTTGGTTATTCCCAAGAGGAGATCACCTCTCTCACCCCTCTGGACCTTAAACCTGAAATAACCCCAGAGCAGTTTGCCACCCTTCTTGCCCCTTTAAAACAAGGTAAGAAGGAAAAGGTGCAATTTTTCATCCATCATCGCCGCAAGGATGGAACACTCTACCCTGTTGAAGTTCACCTGCAACGGATTACTTTTGGAAAACCCCTCTTTGTCGCCATTGCTCTAGATGTCACCCAGCGCATTCAGATGGAAGAGCACATCCGTCAAGCACAAAAGCTACAGGCAGTGGGGACCCTGGCCGGGGGAATCGCCCACGATTTCAACAACCTGTTGGCGATGATCATGGGTAACGCCCAATTGGTGACCATGGAGGCTTCCGAAACCGTCGAATCCATGGGTCATATCCTGGCCGCTTGCAAACGGGGCAAGGATCTGGTGTTGCAACTTCTTACCATTGGTCGGCGCACCCCGATGGAAATGAAAGTAGTGGATCCTGTGGAGGTGGTTGACGAAACAATCAAGCTAATGCGTTCCACGCTACCTAAATCCATCCGGGTCGATGCCATTGTCAGCAGAAACAACAGGAAAGTCTTTCTGGATCCCAGCCAGTTATATCAGGTGCTGGTCAACCTGTGCACCAATGCAGGACAGGCCATGGGGGAGAACGGGGGCATTCTTGGCATCGAGATGGATTCAATCGAACTTGCCATGGAACAGGCCAGCGTGCTGGGCATTCGCGGCGGCGACTACATCCGGCTGCGGGTCCGTGATACTGGGCCGGGCATTCGTTCAGAGCATATTTCACGCATTTTTGAACCCTTTTTCACCACCAAAGAACAAGGCAAGGGCACTGGCCTTGGATTGGCCGTGGTGCATAGCATCACGCGCTCTTGCGGGGGCGGGGTGGAAGTGGAAAACCTCCCCGATGGCGGCGCAGAGTTCCGCATCTATCTACCCGTGTATTCTGAACCAGCAGAAAAATGTGCTTCCCAACCTGCCCCTGTTCAACTGGAACAAGGCTCAGGACGCATTTTGTTTGTGGACGACGAGCCTATGCTGGTAAAGGTGGGAATTGCCCAATTGCGCACCCTGGGTTATGTCCCGGTGGGACAGACTGATCCAGAAGCCGCCCTGGCTACCTTTATGGAGAACCCGAAGGGCTTCACAGCAGTAATCACTGATCAGGTAATGCCACAAATGACGGGGAATGTTCTTGCCGCAAAAATATTGGCGGTGCGACCGGATATCCCCATCTTTCTCTGCACCGGCTATAGCGAGATCATCACGAAGGAAAACTATGCACGGAGCGGTTTTCACGGTTTTCTCATGAAACCGGTTGCTCTTGAGGATCTTTCAATAGCACTCCAAACGATTCAACCTTAGCCAAACCGACAACCCTTTGATTGAATCAAAAGCAAGCACCTTCATAATTTTGTTAACTTTTTCCACCAATAACGTAAAAAGGACCCCCTAGAGCCTCTCATCAGGCCCCATTATCTAAAAAAACTCACCAAGTTTCCCACACAGCAGCACTCACAACCCCGAAGAGGTTGCAAGCCTCACAGCTTCTCATCTATAGGGAACGCTGGTGAACGATCTGGGAACGTAGGTTAAGCCATCCCGCTCATTTTTTTCTGTGTAGTGAATCCAACCTCTGGCAAAGGATGCGACAAAACCTCCCGCCAAGATCAAATTGCTTGCCAATAGGATTGCTTCAACCTGATCGGCAGTCACCTGCCATAGGTCATAGGTGACCCGAATTTTTCCATGGGCCACATCGATAGCATAGTTCAAAATTCCCGGCGTTTCTTGCAACTGGAAAGAAAGGCGGGCGCACGCCTCCAAATCGTGCAAATCCCGAACAGGCCATGAGTGTGTCACCAGATAAGGGACATGGGTATGATTAACCATGGCGCGATCCTCTGTTGAAATAAATCCTGCTGCTTAGACATTCATCCTGAATAAACTGCACCAAAAGCCTGGTAAATATTTTTCTTTGGATATTTTTTCAGCCTACAAAATCTAAAGAGCATCCTGTCGATTTTACCTGAATGATTCATACCTATCTCTCCTGATATTCAGAAAACAATAAATCAAATAGTTCTCTGCAAAACCACCGTTAAAGAAAGATTGGCAGGCGATGGCAGACTCTCAACCTTTCTACTGATCAACCAAGCATGGATTTACCCCCCTTCCTCCAAATCTGGAGAACAACCATGAAAAACAAAATACGCATCATGGTTATGGCCGCGCTACTGGGTGGAACGGTGCTGTTGGCATCGCCACCTGCCGAAGCTTGGAGCTGGTTCGGTCCCGGATGGGGCTATCCAGCCTATGGCTATCCTTCCTATGGCTATCCCGCCTGGGGATACCCAGGATACTGGGGTGGCGGTTTGGGAGGTGGCATTGGATTTGGATTTGGCTTTGGCATGGGTGGAGGAGGATGGGGCGGACCAGGCTGGTGGTGGTAACCACAAACAATGACAACAATTTTTAACAAAAGCAGGTAGAGCCACAGTTTGCCCTTTCCAGGAGAATTCCCCGGTGAGACAAACTGGCAGCACCCAAGAAAGGTTCACTGGGATAGGATCTTCCCTAGGTAGTGCCACCACATACCAAGGAATTTCCACCTGAAAACTGCTCGTCCAACGCCGGAAACCGTCGGGTTCCCGGCGTCTCATTTCTAACCTGATCAAAAAAAATTATGGAATTTCCATGCAGGTTTGCTAGAATGTCAGGAATAAGACCACCCCATGTAAGAATTGTCCCTTTACTTTAGATGGAGAGATCGCCATGGAACAGCAGCCAGAAGAAACTGTTACCGACAAGTCGCAAATAGTAACGCTGCTGGAGTATGCCGCTTCCCATAACATGCCGGTAACTTTGAACTTCCCCAATGACCCTCAAAGCTATTTTACCTCTGTGTCTTCCCGGCAGGATGAGGTTCTTGGTCTGCAAGAAGGGCATTATGTAGCCATCAACATGTTGGGGCCTCCACAGGGCAATGAAAAAATTTCTCAGGTTGCCAGTGTGGCGGTACGCTTTTACACCGATGAGTACAAAGTGACCTTTACGGTTCCCTGGGTCGGCAAGGCGGATGAGCGACGCCATAAGTTGGCCTTTCCCACGGAGGTGGTCCGCAGTTCGCAGAGTCGCGATTACCCCCGTTTCAAGGTCACCAAAAAATACACGGCCAATCTGAGCGTTGTGCTGGAAAACGGTCAGGCCGTTCCCGTCAAACTCATGGACATCAGCCGTAGTGGCATCTCTTTTTATAATGATGATCTGGAACAACCGGTCAAAAATTTCAGCACGGTACAGCTCAAATCCCACACCCCGCCCCTACCGGATCTTTCTTTCCAGGTACGTGTCATCGGCAGCAAGATCACCCAAAAAGGACACCACTGTCACCGCGCCTATTTTTCCATCAACTCCCATCAGGAGCGGGAAAATCTGAATCAACTGGTGGACCACCTGATGCAGCATGCGAAAACAGTGCAGGAGGCGCTTTAACCATACTCACATCCTTGTCAAATGGGTGGGATTTAAGAGTTTTCTTTTTTCGATGGTGATCGAGGATGATCACCAGAGTTGGTGGTCCTGGCACTCACCGGCATCCTCCACTTTGGCAAAGGTCAACAAACGTAAATATCTCCTACATTGAAATGTTGTCAAAAAGTGGGTAACTGTGTATTATAGGGGGCAAGGAGAAGACCCATGACCACCATGATTTCTGAAGTTTATGATGCCTTCTTGTCTGCGGGGGTAGATGAGGAAAAATCCCGCAAAGCTGCTATCGCTTTGTCTGAAAGCCAATTGGCTACCAAGGGGGATATCATCAAACTGGAAAAAGAGCTGCTCACCCTTAATGGCAAAATCACCCTTTTGCAATGGATGGTGGGTTTGGTTATTGCCGTTCAGGTCATTCCCCTCATCAAAAACATGATGATTCACTGAATACCATTTCTATCCTCCTCCCTTGCCTGAAAGTCACCGACATCTATTCATACAATACCAGTAAGTTTACTGCCCTTCAGAACGCGTCTTGTTGGCAAATGTCTGGATGACCTCCAACAATCGCTGTTTCCTGACCGGCTTGGTTACATACATGTCGCATCCTGCTTCCTTGCTGCGCTCCCCCTCACCTTCCAGTGCATGCGCGGACAAGGCAACAATGGGTAACCGGGGGCGGTTGTTGGCCGCTTCCCATTGGCGGATGGCACGGGTGGCGGCATAACCATCCATGATGGGCATCTGCACATCCATCAAAACCAAGTCGAAAGAGTCCATTAGAACCAAGACTACTGCCACTTCCCCGTTACCAGCCATGGTCAATCGATGGGGGGTGTTTTTGAGAAAGGTTTGAATCAGAATCTGATTGTCCTCTGCATCTTCCACCAACAAAATCTTCATGGGTCGCCCAGGCGAGCTTTCCTCCGCAGGAAGCGGGGAAGTCTCGGGAGCCACCATCTGAGTGGGCGGACTGGACTTGCGTAACGGTAGAGTGAGCTGGAACCGGCTGCCTTCCCCTACTTGGCTCTCCACCTGGATGGAGCCTCCCATCAAGGCCATCAGTTTACGGCAAATGGCCAGGCCCAGACCAGTGCCGCCATAACGACGGGTAACGCTGGAATCAGCCTGGGTAAACACTCCGAAAATGTTCTCAAGTTGCTCCTGCCGGATGCCAATTCCAGAGTCATCAACGATCAGATGAAGGCGGGAAGAGTTTTCATCATCCACCCGAACCGTAAGCCGGACATAACCCCGTTCGGTAAATTTGATGGAGTTTCCCAACACGTTGAACAGAATCTGCTTTAACCGTAAGCGATCCCCAAGAATCCAAGTGGGAACGGTTTCCTCAAACTGACATTCCAGTGCCAACCCCTTGCCTAGGGCAATCACCCGCAGCAATTCCGTCACCTCATCCACGATTTCAGCCAGCGACAACGGCTCTTCCGAAATACATAGATGACCGGCCTCAATCTTGGAGAGATCAAGAATTTGGTTGATCAACTCCAGCAGGCTGTTGCCAGCTTTGAGCTGCTTCTTCACATAGTGCTGCTGTTCTTCGCTCAAACCGCTTTCCAGCAAAATATCCCCCATACCAATTACCACATTCATGGGGGTGCGGATCTCGTGGCTCATGGCGGCTAAAAATTCGCTCTTGGCCTGGTTGGCCGCCTCTGCGGACTCCTTGGCCTGGCGCAGGGCCTCTTCCATCTGCTTACGTTCGGTAATATCGGTGGCAATCCCGCATACTGCGTATGGACGACCGTCTGCATCGCTGAGGGAAAATTTGATGGACAGATAAGTATGGATGCCGTCACGCTGAGGAACTACCTCATCGAACATGATGGGAGTTGGGCTTTCCAGGGCCAGGCGGTCGTTGGCCTGAAATTTTGCTGCCAGTTCCTCCGGAAAGATTTCATAATCGGTCTTCCCCTGTACTCCTTTGTTCGTAATATTAAATAACTCGCCGTAGCGGCGGTTGATGAACAGGTAACGCCCCTGAAGGTCTTTCATGAAGACTACGGATACGGTGTTGTCCAGAATGTTGTTGAGTCGCCGTTCACTATCCAACAATTCATTATTGGCTTGCTGCCCCTTCAGGAACAAGACAGCCACCAGTGAACCATCCGAGGAAAGACTGATTATGTAATAAAAATAGTTAGATAGGTACGTTTTGGTTATATCATCTGAAAAGAATCCCAGGCCAGAAAGGGCACCTATCAACCCCTGTACCGCAGTGATGGAGATGACGATCATGGTACCCAGCGGGCCTAAGCGAAGAGCGGCAAGGGTTACAAACAGAAACATCCAGTAACCACGGGCAACCTGCCCCAACGAATCGTGCAACCAATCAAGAAAGACAACCTGTCCCACCAGGATCGAACTGCCAATAATCACTCCAGCTTCCCATTTGAGCAATTGCTTCAGGGAAAAGCGGGTTCTCTCCTGAAAGACTAAAAACGGCAGCATGGTAATGATGAAACCAAAAGTGACCCCTGCCACATAGTGAACCGTTGTGGTTTGAAAGTTCCCCGGCAGTTGGAGTTGGGTTTGCAACGAACTGAGGATGGAGGCGACAAACCCCATGAGCAGCCCGACTCCATATAAACGCAGATAGTCGGCAATCTGCTCGAACTTCAACCCCGCCCCTCCTGTCCGCTGGAAGGTCCAACTCCCGGCCATCAGAATGATTGCCTGTCGGATAGCGTGACCGATGCAATCCTCCAAACCAGCTCCCTGTAAAACTCTTCCCAGGACCACACCAAGAATGGCTACAGCGATGATCCTGAAGCCGTGCCGAATAGCCAGAAAGATGACCGGACCGCTCAAAAGCCAGGTAAAGCTCATGATATCGTTGGTGCCAAATACGGCCATGGTAACCTGCGACATGACTCCGTAGGTCAGCAACAAAAGTGCAGAGTCCCGCAGAAATGCTTTGTTTGAACCCATGTTTTGGCACCCCACTCAAATTCAGTTATGCTATGTCTGCCAAGGTATAATTTTCAGCGCAACGTTTCAACAACATAAAAACATCTATTCAACCTAATTTCCATCCAATGTTCTGGGAACACCAGCAGGCGATTTCTGATCTGCTCATCTATTCCTTGACATCTCTCTCTGTTCAATCCCAGACTTAAACCCATGGGCCAATTCAACTTGGCAGAGGTTCCCACCCTAATGCACCGACCACAAACCATATGAGACCTCCATGCTGATTTATGTGGATGGTGACGCTTGCCCGGTGAAATCCGAGGTGATGCGGGTCGCCCAACGTCATACTCTTGTTGTCCACATGGTCAGTAACCATTGGATGCGTCTGCCTGCCCATCCCTTGCTGAAAATGCATGTGGTCACAGGAGGACTGGACAAGGCTGATGACTGGATAGTTGAGCATATCCAGCAGGGGGATATTGCCATCACAGCGGATATTCCCCTGGCCGCCCGCTGTCTTACCAAAGGTGCGCGTGTCATCGGCCCCACGGGCAAGCCTTTTGATAATGACTGTATCGGTATGGCACTGGCCATGCGGGATCTCAATGCCCACCTGCGGGATACAGGGGAAATCCGGGGTGGTGGCCCCTCCTTCGGCAACAAGGACCGGTCGCGTTTTCTGCAAGCCCTTGAGGAAGCGATTCAGGCCATCAAGCGCGGACGGTGATTCATTAAGACAGGATTACGAGAAGCAATCCCTTCTCAATACTATGCGGTACAACGACATGAACCTGTTAAGTTGTTTACTGGGTAAACGCTGCCTGGAAGGCCCCCCTCCCCTTGATCTGGAACAAAGCCGTTTGGTGGCAGATGCCTGGCAAGGCCTTGACCCCCACCAAATGTGGGATGTGCACGCCCACTTGGCAGGTGTGGGAGACGGGGGTTCAGGTATTTGGGTTCATCCCCGCATGCAAAACCTTGGTCACCTGTCGCCTTTATCCATGCTAATGTTGCGACTTTATCAACGGGCGGGTTGCACCCATTTGGCACCCGGCAGGCAAGATCATGCCTATTGGCAGCGATTGGAAAGCTTGGTGGACGCTTTTCCACCAGGGGTCAAGATCATACTGCTGGCCTTCGATTATTTTTATCGGGAGGATGGTTGTTGTGATCCCATGGCGGGAACCTTCTACGTTCCCAATGAATGGGCCAGACAACTGGCAGCCAAACGGCCCGACCGTTTCGGCTGGATGGCCTCCATTCACCCTTATGATCCATACTGGGAAAAAAAGCTGCACCTCATCAGCCAATGGCAACCCGGCCCACTGGCCATCAAGTGGCTTCCTCAGTCCATGGGTATTCAGCCCGATTCGGCCCGCTGTTTTGGTTTTTATCAAGCCCTGGCACAATTGAACCTGCCTTTGTTGACCCATTGCGGCGACGAGAAGGCCACCCATGGGGATGCTCCAGCAGATTGGAACGCCCCCTCTCGCCTGGCCATGGCCTTGGATACCGGGGTGCGGGTCATCGTCGCCCACTGTGCTTCCCTGGGGGGAGCCAAAGGCAAACAAGATAAAATGGGCTATTTTGGTGAATTCATGACCATGATGGATAATCCAAGATGGAAAAACCTCCTGTTTGGCGACATTTCCGCCACCCTCCTGGTCAATCGTCGGCCTGAAATTCTCCCCACCCTGCTCTCACGGGTGGACCTCCACCCAAGGCTGCTCTATGGCTCCGACTATCCCCTGCCTGCTGCCTGTTTTATCAGTGTAGCACAACAGCTACAAAGAGGGTTAATCCATAAAAAACAAGCGGAAATCTTGCAACAAATTTTACCCTATAACCCCCTGCTCTTTCATTTTCTGTTGGTACGCTGGCTTAACTACCAAGGTATTGGTTTTTCCCCCCAGGTGTTTCACACTGACCGTTTTTTCTCCCCATTCAAAAATTGACCCCGACAACCAGGGTGACGTTATCCCGATCAACCAGCACATTGTAGGCCCCACCTGCCATATGGGTGTATTGAACCTCGGCAAAATATTTTTTATTCCAATCGGCACGCAAACCTGGACGCAAGGAAGTGCGATTTTGTAAAAAAATTCCATCATGGGAGTAGCCCTTGATATCATGGGTAAACATAAGAGAAGGGGTGAGCCTGGCGGCCAGGAAGGCGTCGGGATAACTGGCAGACAGGTGCAAACGGTAGCCCCAGGCATCCGAAGTAATGAACCCATCATGGGTACAGGATTTTTGGGCAAGAGAGTTATCGGAACAAGGTTGCCCATTGATGGCGGCAATGCCGTAAGCGTCGGACCGACCGTAGCGCAACACCCCTGGATCGGGCAAACCCGCAATGTGGCTCCAGCCGATTTCCCCGCCCAGCAATACCCGTTCCGCCCCCCAGGTGGCTGGAATCCCCTTGTTTATACCCAGGCTGGTGGTGGTAACTGGATACCGATCGTAACCATCAAGGGATCCACCAAGGGGAATTCCGTTGGTACCCTTGGCCAGATTCAGTGCCGAGGTGGGAGAACGGCCTACAAAGGCGGCAATCAGGTCGGAGGCATTCAGACTGAGGGGCTGATTGGGACGATAAGAAATTTCACCAAATATCCGCATGGATGCATCCAAATTGGTCTCAAAGCTGGCACCGTATAATTGGATGTTTTCTGGGTAGACCATGGCATAACGAAGGCCATTCGGACCGGCCAATCGGCTAACCACTGTTCCAAAACCTGCCGAGACATCAGGATTGAAGGCCTTAACACTCGGATTCCTGCTGTGATAGTTCATCAGGTAGGCGCGAAATCCGGTGCGCCAGCCCGTTGGGCTATAACGCAACGACAGGCCGTACTGTCCAAAGTTACTCACCTCTTCATCCGGGCTTCGTTTCGGATACATTCCCGTAGCCAAGGCGTTGACATCGCTCAGGTTGCCCAGTACCGAAGCATAATTGCAGCCAGCGGGGGCGTAATTAACCAGGGCGAAAAAGGTGCCACATCCTGGCAAGACGTTGGGACGAAATTCATAAGGGAAAACCCCGTCCACTTCCCACTGCTGACCACTTTTCAGATTGGCATAGAGCATTCCCAAAGGTACACGCCCCTCCTCCGGCAATACCCCAGGACGTTGCCGTGCCGGATAGTCTATGGGGTTGATGGCATCCACCCCTCCCCCTATCCACTGGGCACCCCCCCAACGAACCACCTGACGACCCAGGCGCAGATTCAGTTTGGACGAATCGTTCACGTCGAACCTGCCAAAGAGGTAGAGATCATCCAGCAGAATGTTGCTGAACTTTGCTTCAGGAGCGAAGCCGTTGTCACTTAAGGGAATATTGGGCTGAAATCCATTAACACTATTTCCGTAGGGCCGATTCCCATGCTCCAGGGTAAAATCGTACCAAGCCCTGGACTTGGCAAACAGTCCCAACTCCTGCCATTTGATCTCCAGGTTGAGATTGCCCTTGAGTACGGTAGAGACCGGTTGGCCCGACTTGAAATTGAGATCATTGGTGCCTGTGTTTCCAGCGAGTTGCCCGCTCCTGCCAACTTGCTGGGCCGCCGTCTCTCCCAGCACTGCGGGATTGGGCGATTCGGTTCGGAGGGTGGTTCCAGCCGTTATCGTACCGGTGAATTTTACCTCGATATCCTTTCCGAACTGAAAATCCGTGGCCTGGGCCGCAACCACTGGCAAGAGCGCAAGAATAATAAACATGATATAGAAAAACGGATGATCTATACGCATCCTGATTCCTTGATGAGCCGATCCAGCTCTTATATAGCATTATAAAAGTTGGATTCATCCAATTTAATTAATAACCTTTATAAATTATTTTGAGCAGGTCTTTACCTTTCCTGAATAATTGACCCTGTTCCTGGCTTCTTCCAGGGAGAAAGCAAAATCGTACCCAAACATAGCTAATATCCATCATGAACTGCCGACCTGGATGCCTTCGGGATGATCGTCTGTGCAGTAAACCACCGTATTGCGTCCCCCGTTTTTGGCTTTGTAAAGCATGGTATCGGCCATAGCCAGCGTTGTTTCCAAATCTCCTTCAATTTCAGCCGCCACCCCGATGCTTATGGTGACTTTTATGGTTTTGTCGTTGACCATAATTTCCTCCTCCGCCACAAATTGGCGCAACTGGTCAAAAATTTGCTCAATTTTATCTGGGCTGAGATTGACGGCAAGGATGGCAAACTCCTCGCCTCCCATGCGGGCAACAATATCGGTGGTGCGAAAATGTTTTTCAGCAATCATGGCGACCTGTTTGAGAACCAGGTCGCCCACATCATGGCCATAAGTGTCATTGATCTTTTTAAAGTGATCGATATCCAGCATGGCGGTGGTAAGATGGATTTGTTGCCGCTTGGCACTTGAGAAGAGCTTTTTGCCAGCCTCAAAAAAATACCGCCTATTGTTTAGTCCGGTAAGAAAGTCCCGTATGACAGCATCGTTGAGGGCACGTACCTTTTCCAAAAGATTCATATTGACTGTCACACGGCAGAAAAATTCTTCGGAAAGAAACGGTTTGTTGATAAAGTCATTTGCCCCATTTTTAATAAACTTTGTGGAAAGAAGGTTGTTTCCATAGGCAGATAAACCAATGATGACCAACTCTTCTTGAGAAAACCTGGCGCGGATGCGTTTGATTAAACTGAAACCATCCATTTCCGGCATATTATAATCAGTCAAAACCAACCGCACATCCCCTTCTTTTTCCAGAATTTTCAGTGCCTCCTGCCCATTGGAAGCCTCCATCACCTGGTACATGTGAAGTGCTAACAGATTGATCTGATGCTGACGCGAGCTTTTGGAATCGTCCACCACCAAAGCCTTGATAAACCGGTTGCGGGTGATGCGGTGAATCATGGAAATCACATAATCAATAGAGCTGGAACTCTCCTTGAATACATAGTCGATAATCCCCTTTGAAAGAATTTGCTCCCGCATATTGTCGTCGAACTCACCGGTGAAGACGATAATGGGTATTTGAAAGGATTGCACAACATCCACGATCTCTCCTTGTGGAGAGTCTGGCAGGTTGAGATCCAGTAAGCCCAAGAAAAAATCATTTTCTTCAGACAGAATTTTTTTTGCCTCGGCCATGGTCATGGCAAGCGAGACGCGATAGTTACCATCTACTTCGATACGGCTTTTAAGAAGATTGGCAAACACTTTGGAATCTTCGACCACCAATATTTTATATGCAGAAGTCATGGGGAATCCTTATTCTAAGCTTATTTAACGACATATGACCTGGTTACGTCCATGGTGTTTACATTGGTAAAGCACCTTATCGACCACCTTAATCAGATCCATAAATATATCTTGCATGGATGGGGTGAAGGAAGCAACCCCAATGCTTAGTGTGACAAAATCAGCAGCCTTGGACTTGGCATGAGGAATTTTCAGATCACGCACGGCTTCCAGAATACGATTGGCCACCACCTTGCCCCTTCTCCTCCCCCATAGCGGGCGGCAAGCTTCACCATTTGTGGCATGGCCCTACTGATGGCTGCGACCATTTTTTTGAGGCATGCATCTCCCTCGGCAGGACCATAGAGGTCATTGTAGAGTTTGAAATGGTCGATACCCATCAAAGTCAGGGAAAATAAATGACCATAACGCATTTTGGATAAATTCTACAGCCTGGAGTTTCGACGAAAACTGTTTAAGCCTTGAGGAGCTTCAAACAGAATTGGATGCATGGATAGATCTGTGCAACCGCGAACGCTCACACTCTGGGAACTATTTTTACGGGAAAACTCCGATGCAAACCTTCCTGGATTCCAAAAAAAATTGCACAGGAAAAAAATCCTGGAACGATTTTACCAAACAGACAGAACCAAGGCCGTATGACCCATTTTTGTCAGATTAAGCCTTGACAAGTACAATTGATGAGCCGATGCCAGGGGGAGTACTCGCCCCCCTGGCATCGGCTACTCTTTTTTGCTATAGGCGCAGCAGTTCCCCCAACATTATGGGAATTATACATCTACGCCTTGTCCCCTCAAATACGCTTCAGCCGGAAGATCGACTCTTTTCCTGGTTACGCCAAATCATAACGTCCCAAGTTCATTACCTTATTCCAAACAGTGATGAAGTCCAAAACAAACTTTTGCTCGTTGTCATCACAGGCATAGACTTCAGCAATGGCTCTAAGCTCGGAGTTGGACCCGAACACGAGATCCACCCGAGTAGCCGTCCATTTGACCTGGCCTGAAGAGCGATCACGCCCTTCGTATACTCCTTCGGTCACAGAGGGTCGCCACTCGGTATTCATATCGAGCAGATTGACGAAGAATTGGTTTGTTAGTCTTCCGGGTTCACTTGTGAAAATGCCGTGCCTGACGTCTCTTACGTTGGCATGAATGGAACGCATGCCGCCGACCAGTACAGTCATTTCTGGAGCCGTCAGAGTCAACAACTGGGCACGATCCAGCAGCAACTCCTCGACAGGCGTTTTGATGCCAGCACGCTGATAGTTGCGAAAACCATCTGCTAGCGGTTCCAGCACGGAAAACGCTGCCTCATCGGTCTGCTCCTGGAAAGCGTCCGTGCGTCCAGGGGTGAAGGGCACCTTCACATCGTACCCCGCATTGTGGGCTGCGGTTTCAACAGCAGCGCAGCCACCCAGCACGATGAGATCGGCCAACGATACCTTCTTGCCGCCGGATTGTGCCCCGTTGAAACCATTTTGAATCGCTTCAAGCGTTCCCAACACTTGGGCCAATTCGAGGGGCTGATTCACCTCCCAGCCCTTCTGCGGCGCAAGACGAATGCGCGCTCCATTGGCACCGCCACGCTTGTCCGATCCCCGAAAGGTGGAAGCCGATGCCCAGGCCGTGGTGACGAGCTGCGGAATGGACAAACCCGATGCCAAAATCTGGGCCTTCAAAGCCGCGATCTCCTGGGCATTGACCAGTTCATGGTCAACCACAGGCACCGGATCTTGCCAGATAAGCTCCTCAGCCGGAACCTCAGGGCCAAGGTAGCGGGCGCGGGGCCCCATATCTCGATGAGTCAGCTTGAACCAAGCGCGGGCAAAGGAGTCGGCAAACTCCTGTGGGTTATTGTGGAACCGGCGCGAGATTTTTTCGAAATCCGGGTCAAAACGCAGAGACAAATCCGCCGTGGTCATCATCGGCGGATGCCTCTTTGCAGGATCATGGGCGTCGGGAATCATGTGCTCTGGCTTGACATCCTTTGCCACCCATTGTTGCGCACCAGCCGGGCTTTTGGTTAGCTCCCATTGGTAACCGAAAAGCATGTCGAAGTATCCCATGTCCCACTGGGTTGGGTTTGGTTTCCAGGCTCCCTCGATACCACTGGTGGTGGTATGCACGCCCTTGCCAGTGCCGAAGGCATTCTTCCAACCCAATCCCATTTCCTCAATGGGGGCACCCTCAGGTTCGCGCCCCACCAGTGATGGATCCCCTGCACCATGGGCCTTGCCAAAGGTGTGCCCGCCAGCCACTAAGGCAACGGTTTCTTCATCCGTCATTCCCATGCGGGTGAAGGTGACGCGCACGTCCTGCCCTGAGGCCACGGGATCGGGATTGCCATTTGGGCCTTCAGGGTTCACGTAGATCAAACCCATCTGAACCGCTGCCAGCGGGTTTTCAAGTTTGTTGTCGTCTCCGTGACGCTTGTCGGCCAGCCAAGTCTCCTCACTTCCCCAGTAGATATCCTCTTCCGGTTCCCAGATATCCTCCCGACCTCCACCAAAACCAAAGGTCTTGAAGCCCATGGACTCGAGGGCGCAATTGCCAGCAAGGATCATCAGGTCTGCCCAGGAGATCTTGTTGCCGTACTTCTTCTTGATCGGCCATAGCAGACGGCGGGCCTTGTCCAGGTTGCCGTTGTCTGGCCAACTGTTGACCGGGGCAAAACGCTGATTACCGGTGCCACCACCACCACGCCCGTCTGTGATGCGATAGGTACCCGCGCTGTGCCATGCCATACGAATGAACAACCCGCCGTAATGTCCCCAGTCGGCAGGCCACCACTCCTGGGAATCCGTCATGAGGGCGTAGAGATCCTGCTTCAGTGCAGCAAAATCGAGTTTTTTAAACTCCTCTGCGTAGTTAAACTGTGTGCCCATGGGATTGGATTTTTCGGAACGCTGATGCAGGATCTTGAGATTCAGTCGTTTGGGCCACCAGTCACTGTTCGATTGAACTCCGGCGACGGTTCTGGCTCCGTGCGCTTCAGTGAATGGACATTTGGATTCAATTGGCATGGTAAGTTCCTTGTGTGTTTTTGGTTGTTTTAGTCAAGTTTCTCCTTGCTCAGCCCCCTGACCCGGTGCTCGGATCCCATCTTCGCGTTGCCCTATCCTTTGGTCAGGCTGAAGACTCGTTTGAGATATACGGGCAAAGATTAACCACCGTTCGCGGAAAATGGGTGATCGAGGCGAAAGAGCGCGAATTCCGTCCATAGACCGTGTGGATCACACTACCAGGAGTCCACGTTTTTCGGCCAAAGTGACGATGGCCTCCGTACCGCTGTTAAACTCGATATGGTCTACTTCAACGCCATCGCTAAAAATAACCCCTTCCTCAGGCATTTGTGAAACAAGTCGCAGACATTTATTTTTGTCAATACGTCCAATCACCAGTTCCGCCGCCGTGGTCCGGCTGGGAAATGGTTCGCGTACAAACCAGTGGAGATGATCGGATTCCCAGGGAAAGGCCCCATGATGGGTATCGTTTGGCATCAGCTCCCAAATCTTGGTCCCGAGCAATGCCTGGGTGGTGGCCATCCAGCCCGAATAGATACTTTTCAACCATCCTGTCGAGCCTAGACCCGTGGAAATAATGATCCCACTGGAGGATTGCACCTCCTGCCGATCCCCCACATCCAGCAGATAACGGGCCGAGACATGGGACTTTTTGCCAATAAACAGGTCATTGACAGCCAACAGGCTTTGTCCGTTGTTCAATGTTGCACGGGCCATGCTTACCACCTTGACGGGCCGTTTGCGGGCGGTTTCCTCACCCATGACCCGATCCAGGTCATCGATGGTGAAAGGTAACAGGACACCATCCCAACGGGCTGGGTCGGGATTGACCCCCGTTACCCGCTGACCATCAAGATATTTCAGGGTATTCGCCACCAGACCATCCTGACCGAGGACCACAACCGTATCTTCCGGTCCGAAAATAAAATTAGGCAAAAAACGACGTTCCAGACGTTGCACAAGGCCAAAGTTGCGGAGAATCTCCCCCGCTCTGGCGACGGCGGTCTGGTATCCAAAGTGCTCAGAAAGATAATCGGAAAAATCGCTACCAAGGTGCTCGATATAAAAGCGTGCCTGCTCAATGGTGTTGTAGCGTGCAACCAGTTCGTCCAATCGGGTTTGGCGCACTACCAGGACAATCTTTCTGGCCAAGGGATCGGCCATGTCACGCCCTCCCTTGCTTCCCTATAATCTCGTTAAGAAGGTCAGGAGAAATGTTGAGTTGACCAATTTTATTGGCATTTTCGGCTATATCGCGAAAAGCAAGGGCCATCAACTGCCCTGGATTCATGCCAACGGTTGCCAACGCCTGCAAAATTTTTGCATCACTTCCAGCAAAAGATTTCAGCACGGCTTCGATGGCATAGGCTTGGTCGTCGGCTTCACGTCTGGCATTGGACGAGGCGCATTCCACCAATTGGCGGCGTCGTTCCTCGAGAAAAATTTGCCCTTCCATATCCTCCTGGGCGATCAACCGCTCCTTTTCCCGAACCGAACGGTCGGCCTCCACCTGAACCTCCCGTACTTGCCGACGCTTGGTTTCGATGGCAATTTCGGTGTCCGGTTCGTTCTGGCGAATAATCCGTTCCTGTTCCACAGCGGCGTTTCGCCGGGCGTAGGTGGCTTCATCCGCCAGACGCAGCAGCTCCTCCCGCACTTCCGCTTCCATAGCCCGTGCCGTTTCAGGCTTGGGTTTCACCGCCAGGATGGAAAGGCCAAGAATTTCGGTGCCAAGGGCTACCACGGTCTGCTCATTTCGCAATATTTCAAGAACACGGGATACAAGGCCATCATTGGCTGACAGAGCCTCCTTCAAGGGCATGGTACCCACCTGGAAGGTTAAGGCCACCCGTGCCTGATCAATCAGACGTTGGGGCAGTTTTTCTGGATCATCGGAAAGATGTTGTCCGTTGGCATCTACGGAAAAATCCATCAGCTCTGAAGTCTTCCGAGGATGGCTGATACGGTAAGTGAGTTGTCCCTGGATGGTGATCTCCTGGAAGTCTGCGGTGACCTGCTCAAACATGAAGGGCACGTTGACGCTTCCCGTAGGAACCACCACCACGGAAACCATGGGGGCAAAATAGAACAGGGCAAGTCCTGCTCCCTCCCGAAGGGGTTTCCCATTGCGAAATACGATGACATACTGGGTGGGTTGGGTCTTCAGGTATCTGAATCCGAACATAAAATTTTCCCTGGTATTTTTAAAATGGATTGGGATCCTGATTGTCAGTTCATGCCAAGTTTTTGGGATCAACGGGATGCGACTTACTCCGCCCACCAGACGGTCCAACAGAGCAACTATCGTCCCCTGTTCTTCCTGTTATGGCAAGAAAAAAATGGCAATCAGATCCAGGAATTCCAGGGAAGTCATTTCCACCCCCTGCGCACCCGATGGGTCTATTTAGCAGTCCGTTGATAATACATAAATCATTTACTATACTGTAGGCACCTTGAACCATTGAGGAGGGTATCAGATATCGGCAGGCCGGATGAGCGAAGTTTTGAGCATGTGCTGGACCGAAGTGGCATGAGGAGGGTGTGGTTGCAGGGTCAGGAAAATGTCTCCAAACGATACCTGATTCACGTCGCGGGGTTCAATCTTGGCATCCTGATGCGCCATTTGACCGGGAAAGGAACGCCCAAAGGGTGGGCTGACCGCCGCCACCTCTTTATTTTCGTCCTGGTTACGCCTTTTGGCCAGCTTTGGGGAATCGGTCTGCCTTGATTCCCATTTTAGAGTAAATCGTATATAGAATTTTTTTCAATTGAAATGTAAGCCTACAAAAAACGATAATAAAAAACCCTCCGGTCGCTTCCACCCGGAGGGTTTTTGAACTGCCTTAACTACTGTGGAGGATTATTTCTTTTCCACCACCGGGGCCGCACCCTTGACTTCGCCCTCTTTCTTTTCCGCCTTCTTTTCCACCTTGCCAGCGGGTTTCACAGGCTGTCCACCCTGGGGAGAGGCGGGTTGGGCTGCGGTCTGGGCAGCAGGTTGCGCCGGAGCAGCGGAAGTGGCTTCATTACCAGCCAGGGCACCTTGAGCCAACATCAAACCGGAGACCAACAGGGCAGCATACAGGGTTTTCATGATTCACACTCCTCAAGTTTTGGATTTATTCTGAAGATCATCTTTACTGCTTGCTCAATGATTATTTCTTTTCAACCACCGGGGCGGTGCTCTTGCTCACCTCACCCTCTTTCTTTTCCGCTTTCTTTTCCACCTTGCCAGCGGGTTTCACAGGCTGTCCACCCTGGGGAGAGGCGGGTTGGGCTGCGGTCTGGGCGGCAGGTTGCGCCGGGGCGGCGGGGGCAGCTTCCGTACCGGCCAAAGCACCTTGGGCCAACATCAAACCAGAGACCAACAGAGCGGCATACAGGGTTTTCATGATTCATTCTCCACATCAATTGGGTTAAAGGCTTCTTTTTGGGTGGTCCCGGTGGGGTGTTTCTCTCTTCCCTTTTCCGTCTGACCATGGCCCATAATGTAGCCAATTCATTTGACCCCAACCTGATGGGAACTTTAAGGCTGCGTTAAGCTACCAAGAGATAAAACCAATGAGAATCAATAGCATGAACAAATACCTTCTGGGAATTGGCCTGGTTTTCTTAAACATGGCCAACAATTCTTTGGCCCAGGCCGCAATTTATAATTGCACTCCTGATCACCAACACACCTGTGACCAGCAAGGATGCACCACAACCACCGAAAACTTCGCCCACGCCGAAACCTTTACCCTGGATACCCAACGAAAAATCATCTCTGCCTGCCTGTGGACCGCCTGCTACGAAGGACGTGCCAGTTTTTATCATGTCGATAAACAAGGAGAAATTACCGCCATGGGCCAGTTGCAGGAACAAGGGGACAACCCGGATAAATCACCCCGCCTCCTCTCCCTCACCAAGGATGCCAACCACCATTTTACCGCCGTCTGGAGTTATTCCGGCTCCGGCCTCACCTTTGATATGGGCGTTTGCCAACCCATACGTTAAACTATGGCCATCGTTCACCCCCCTTCATGCCGAGGATGACCCATGCCCAACCCCATTATTCGTCCCCTAACCCGGCAAGAAATGACCCTGCCTTTGGAATGGGCCGCCGCCGAAGGATGGAATCCCGGTCTTGCCGATGGGGATTGCTTCCATGCCGCCGATCCCCAAGGATTCCTAGTGGCCATGGTGGAAGAACAACCCGTGGCAGTGATTTCAGCGGTCACCTACCAACAAGCCTTTGCCTTTTTGGGATTTTATATCGTCAAACCTGAATGGCGGGGACAAGGGTATGGCATAGCCTTGTGGAATGCCGCTTTGCAACGATTGTCTTCTTGCACCATTGGCCTGGACGGCGTGGTGGCCCAACAGGAAAATTATCGTCGATCCGGCTTTGTACTGGCCCACGGCAATCAACGATTTCAAGGAATGGGTGGCGGGGAGCTGCCTGTGGGTGTGGTGGAGGTGGGTGAAATTCCCTTGGATCAACTGGTGGAGTACGACGCCCGGCATTTTACGAGAAAGCGAACCGCCTTTCTCCAAGGTTGGCGCAATTTTCCCGGTAAAGCCGTTATAAGAGATGGTCGCCTGGCAGGTTATGGCATCATCCGTCCCTGCCGCGTCGGCCACAAGATCGGCCCCTTGTTCGCCGATACCCCCCAGGTGGCCGATACCCTTTTCCAAGCCCTGGCGTCCACGGTTCCCCAGGCCACGCTCTTTCTGGACCTGCCTCTGCCCAACCCGCAGGCCGTCGCCCTGGCCCATCGTCACAAAATGACACCAGTTTTTGAAACCGCCCGCATGTATCGGGGCACGCCCCCTGACCTGCCCCTTGCCAACATTTACGGCATTACTTCATTTGAGCTGGGCTGACCTTTTTGCAGAGTGCAGGGGGACCCATGGGATCCCCCTGCATACTTGCTCTTATTGACCAGACATCACCAACAACATGCGGTTTAACCGCTTGACAAAGGCCATGGGATCGTTAAGCGTCCCACCCTCGCCCAACAATGCCTGCTCATACAACAGGTGGCTCCACTCCTCAATCCGCCCCTGCTCACTCTCCGCCTGCAACCGCACCACAATGGGATGATGGGGGTTCAACTCCAGAATGCGCTTGCTCTCTGGGACTTCCTGCCCCGCCGAACGTAAAAACCGCTCCAAAGTATGGCTCATGTCATGCTCTTCACCCACCAGACAACACGGCGAATCGGTCAGACGATTGGTCAAACGAACCTCCTTGACCTTGCCCGCCAAAATTTCCGCCATCTTGGTGCGCAGGGATTCCATATCCCCCTCACTCTTCTTCAACTCCTCCTCTTCCGCTGCATCCTGCAACTTGCCAAGGTCCAACTCACCCTTGGAAACCGCCTGCAACGACTTGCCATCAAACTGCTCCAAATGGGTGACCAACCACTCGTCCACCCGATCCGAGAAGACCAAAACCTCGATACCCTTCTTGCGGAAAATTTCCAAGTGCGGACTGTTGATGGCCGCCGAATGGGTATCCCCCAACACGTAGTAAATCTTCTCCTGACCTTCCTGCATGCGGGATACATAATCCTGCAAAGAAACCACCTGATCGGGCGAACCGGTATGGGTGGAAGCAAAACGCAACAACTTGGCCACCCGCTCCTGATGACCATGATCCTCCACCACACCCTCTTTCATCACCTTGCCAAAATTTTTCCAGAAGGTGACATATTTTTCCGGCTCCTTCTCCACCATCTCCTCCAGCATGGTGAGCACCCGTCCCACCACACCTTTGCGAATGGCCTCCACCGCCCGATTCTGTTGCAAAATTTCCCGGGAAATGTTCAACGGCAGATCCGCAGAATCCACCACACCCTTGACAAACCGCAAATAACGGGGCAGCAAATCTTCCGCCCCCTCCATGATGAACACCCGGCGGACAAACAATTTCACCCCATGCTTGCGCTCCCGATCCCACAGGTCAAAGGGTGCGCGTTCCGGCAGATACAACAAGACCGTGTACTCATACTTGCCTTCCAAACGGGCATGGTGATAAGCAAGCGGATCCTGATAATCATGGGAGATATGCTTGTAAAATTCCTTGTACTCCTCCTCCGTCACCTCACTGCGGGAACGGGTCCACAAGGCGGACGCCTTGTTGACCGTCTCCACCTCCCCTTCCTTCTCTTTGTTGTCACTGACCATGCGAATGGGCCAGGAGACATGATCGGAAAACTTGCGAATCACGGAACGCAAACGCCAGCCATCGAGAAATTCATCCTCTTCCCCCCGCAAATGCAGGATGATGCTGGTACCACGAGCCAATCCCTCTTCCGCCTCCACCGTATACTCCCCATCCCCACGGGACTCCCAACGCACCCCTGTCGAATGGCCCGCCCGGCGGGAAAGAACCGTCACCCGGTCGGCAACGATAAAGGAGGAGTAAAAACCAACCCCAAACTGACCAATCAGGTTGGCATCCTTGCTTTGATCACCCGTTAACGACTTGACAAACTCCTTGGTCCCCGAATGGGCGATGGTGCCAAGATTTTCAATAATTTCATCGTGACTCATGCCGATACCGTTATCGGACACGATCACGGTACGCGCCTCCTTGTCAAAGGAAACGGTAATGGCCAAATCGGCATTGCCTTCATAAAGGGCTTCATTGGCCAAGGCCTCAAAGCGCATCTTGTCCAGGGCATCGGAGGCGTTGGAGATCAACTCCCGCAAAAAAATTTCCTTGTTGCCGTAAATGGAATGGACCATCAGGTCCAAAAGTTGACGAACTTCTGCCTGGAACTGACGTGTTTCTTTCTTATCCGCTTGACTCATGGCAAAATGGATCCTCCCTCATGACGGTTGTACCAAACAACCTGCCTCCCAAGGAAACCCTGTGCTAAACTGGTTCTCCATGCAGGCACGGTTGCAGGCAGCAGGCTGCCTGGGGGTTAGATAATCACTCTTTTGCTTTTGTCAAATCCAAAAGGGAACTTTTCTTAAAGGAAATTGCATCATGCAAAAATCCAGGGAGTCGGATGATCTTCTGGTGGTCTTAACCGGGGCTGGTATATCCGCCGAATCCGGTGTTCCCACCTTTCGTTCCAACGGCGGACTTTGGCGCACCTATCGCTATCAGGATCTGGCCACCCCGGAAGCCTTTCAAAAGGATCCCCTACTGGTGTGGGAGTTTTATCGTTGGCGACAGGAAAATGTGAAAAAGTCCCAACCCAATCCCGGCCACCTGGTTTTGGCTCAACTGGCCAAACAGTTGGGGCGTCGCATGGTGCTGGTCACCCAAAATGTGGACGATCTGCACGAACGTGCTGGCAGTAGCGATGTAATCCACATGCATGGGGAAATCATGAAGGCTCGCTGTATCCACTGCCAATCGGTATTGGCTGCCTTCGACTATCAGGATTCCGGTCAACCCTGTCCCCGCTGCAAGGCCCCCCGTACCCTGCGCCCCCATATCGTCTGGTTTGGCGAAACACCCCTGCACATGGAAGAGATCCATACCTATCTCAACCAGGCTACCGTGTTCATGACCATCGGCTCCAGCGGAACCGTTTATCCCGCTGCCCAGTTTGTGGAGACCGCCCGCGCCAACGGGGCCTTTACCCTGCTCCTCAATCTGGAAGCCGCCGATAACACCCGCGCCTTCCATCGGGTATTGCAAGGCCCCTCCTCGGCCCTCCTGCAAGAGATGATCACCCAGGGCGAGAACGATATTTTTGACTACTTCCGCCGTTTGCGTATGGGAAATTAATCCATTATGGCCATTCGCTTATGGTGTGCCATTTCTGGCCATGGTTATGGTCACTTCGCCCAACTGGCTCCCATTCTGCGCCTTTTGCACCAATGGCGACCAGATATGGAATTCCAGTTGGCAGGCGGTCCCCCCACCGCCATCATGGCCAGTCGCCTGGGTTTCCCTTTTCTTCACGATCCCCGCCATCGGGATGTGGGATTGGTCCAACAAGGGGCCATACAGGTGGACCTGCCCGCCACCCGCCACGCCCTGGCAAGCCTGCACCACTCCTGGTCCCATTGGCTCCAGGAAGAGATCACCGCCATGGCCCACTGGCGACCGGATCTGGTGCTGGCCAATATTCCCTACCTCTCCCTGATGGCGGCAGACCACTTGGCCATTCCCACGGTGGCCATCGCCTCCCTGACCTGGGATAAGGTCATCACCGCCTATTTCGGTCAACAAAACAAGGACATCTCCCCCTGGCTGGAACAAATGACCAATGCCTACGGTCACACCCAACTGGCCCTGCTACCCGAACCCGCTCTGCCCAACCCACCCTTTTCCAACTGTCAGTTTATCCCCCCCATAACCAACCCCGGCACCCAAAAAAGAGAACAATTGCGCCAGGAATTGCATATATCTCCACAAGATAATCGTCCCCTGGTCTTTGTCAGTTTTGGCGGCATTCCCACCGAATTTCCCGACATCCACGCCCTGGCTGCCGAACAACAAGTTTTGTGGCTGGTCAACTTTCCCCACATCCCCAAAGAAGACAATTTATATCATTTAGATCAACTGGATCATTGGAGCCACAGCGATATCACCGCATCGGTGGATGCCATGGTGGGTAAACCGGGTTATGGCATGGTGGTGGAAGCAGTGGCCAGCGGCATCCCCTTTTTATATTTACGCCGCTACACCTTCCCCGATGAAGATGTGCTCTGTCCCTGGCTCCACCGTCACGGGCGCGGCCTGGAGTTGGATCAGGCAACTTTTTGGAGTGGTCGCTGGCTACCTGCTCTGCAACATCTTTGGTCCCAACCGCCCCCCCCCATCCCTGCCATGAACGGTGCCCAGGTGGCTGCCGAAAAAATTATTTCTTTGCTACCCCCATGAGCTGAAGGCATCCGGCCATCAACAGGGAGGGCAATAAAACTCCCGTTCCCATGACATAGCGTTCAATGGGGGGTTCCACCAGGACCACTTCCAACGAACCCGCCATAAACCAGCCCACCGCCATCAACGCCACCAACACCAGAGCATATTCCCTGTCTTGCTGGAGTAATATGCTACGGTGGGTTATCACCCCCTCCTCCTCCCCATATTGACTCAAATATAGATTTTTGAGCCACAACAGCACCATCAATAAGAGCAATCCCTGTATCAGCGGATCCATGCGAATAAGGGTCAACACCGCCTCCACCATGGAGCGCATGATCCACTGCGCATAGGCCAAGGGATGGTGTTTGAGAATGGCCAGGGAAAGTTTGCTCAACGCCTTGTTGGCCAACAGGGTATTCCCCCCATGTCCGGCAACGGCAGCAGGTAAGGCCACCTGATGGATGGATGTATTATAATCATTATACCATGGATTATACTTGATGCTCCCCTGCCGCCCCAGTGGGTAGGTGAGGCCAAGGAGTTGGCGTTGTTGCAAAATATCCCTAGCCAGGGGTTGCACTTCCTCCGGCAATTGGGGAATCAGGGCGTTAGAAATCATGGGGGTGGCGATGCCTGCAATATTGATCCCGCCAAAGGAGACTACACCAAAATGATCCACCGTCAGCCAACGCAGTGAGCCGTAGAGCAAGAAGGGCAGCAGGGCAACCAACGCCACCCGCATCCACCCTCTGTTGGCCCGCACACAATGGGGAAGGATGATCATTTTTTCCAGAAGCCAGGCCAGTAATGGCAACAAAGGAATCAAAAATAAATACATAGGTCTGACCAGCCAGGTGGCTGCCAAGGCCATCGCCAACAACCACCATCCCCGTCCACTGCCCAAGGACCACAACATCAAGGAAAGGGAGAGCAAGCCTAGAGAAAGGCCAGGGGCATCGCTCAACAGGGTTTGCCCATAAAGGCGCAACATGGGGGTAAACAACAGGGGAAGGGCAATCCAGAAGGCACTCCAGGGCAAGACCAGCACCGCCCGTAATCCACTATAAAAAAGCAACACGGAAAAAACATGCAGGGCATATTGAAAGGCGGGAATCCACCAGTGCCCCCCCAGGGAGGCACTCCAGGAAAGGATCCATGGATAACCAGGAGTACGGATATTTGAGAGAATTTCCTGCCAGGAAAGGTTGTGCCATTCCAGATAGGTGGCAGAATCGGGCATGAGTTGGGGACCGGTGCCTGCCATGCCATTCAGATAATAGACCAGCAAAGAGATCAGCAGCAATAAAATGGGAGGACGCGGCATGCCAGGAAGAGGTGTCATGATCCACAAAACCGATTGGGTAAAATTGAGGGTTTGATGATCCATCGGAATGGATTATCATGGCTGTTTTTTATCATACCAACAGCCGCCCTCTTTCTGAAAGCATATCTATGGCCAGACCCCCTTCATTTCACGATCATCGTTCGGAACCCGAACTGGATGATATCCGCCTGGATGATCGTATGGATGATACCGAGTCTTTCGGGCTGGAACCCCGTCCCTCCCTCTCCCGTCGTCCTGCCGCTGCCGCCCCTTTTTCGGTAGGTAAGCTGGTGGCTGGCATGGTTGGTGGTATTGGCATTTTATGGGGAGGATATCAAGGCGTGGATATGGTGCAAACCCATATTCACAATCGAGTGGACGAACTACTGGCTGCTGAACGCCAAACCCTCAATGACTCCCTCACCCAGTTGGCCGAGGAAAGGCGTGCCCTCGCAACCGCCAAGAGCACCCTGGAAAATAATATGAGCAAGGCGGACACCCAGGTCAAAGCCTTGCTGGAGGAGCGGAAAAAGCTCAAAGAGGAAAAACAGAAGCTGGAAGAGGAACTTAAAAAACAGTCGGAGGCCCGCAAGAAAGCGGATGAGGCCAAAACCCAGTTGGAAGAAAAGGAAAAACAGGCCAAGGAAAAACGCCAGGCAGAGGAGAGTCGTCGTCAACAGGAAGAGGCCAAGCGGGATGAAGAGGCCAAAGTGGTGGCGACGGAGCGTACCCGTTTGAAAGAAGAGCAGAAGCATTTGGAGCAGGAAAAGAAGCAGTTGGAGCAAGAGAAAAAACAGTGGGAGGAGAGCCGCAAAGCCAGGGAAGAGAAGGTTAAAGAGGAGAAGACCAAGGCGGAAGCCGTCCCCACCACCCCCACCATTGAAGGGGTGGACAAGGATTTGTCTGCCGGGCGACTGAGCGAACCCAAGGGCAACAATGCCATGGAAAAGATGGAGTGGCTGGCCCGGTTGGATCCCAACAACAAGGTTTTGGCTCCCCGCTGGCAAAAATTGGCCGAAATGCTGTTGGCCAAAGCGGATGAAGCCATTGCTGCCAAAGATTTCAAGGGGGCCGATCTCCATCTTAAACAGGCAGAAAAGATATCTTTTGCCAGGGAACAGACCGCCCGCGCCCGCCAACGATTGGCCCATGCCAAGGAGGCCAACAGCAAGCTGGATTTGGATGCCCTGCGCCAGGCTGAAGAGGAAGAGGTTTTGCGCCGTCTGGAGCAAAACCGTTCCCCGGCCAATCGTCCTCCCCAACCCCGCCGATGATCAAAGGGAATCAGGCCACCTGCCCCTTTTTTTCCTGCAAATTTTTCATGCGTCCCCGCAAATAGCGCGGCAGGGAGTAGAGGGTGGAGGTGACCAAACGATAGACAAAACGGGGATGAAAACAGCGCAAGAAAATTTCCCAATAAGGGGCACTACCGGTAAAGGTATCCCACAAGACCCGGCTCATATCCCTGGATTGGGGGGAGACCCGTTTTTCCATGGCAATCATGCGCACCATTCCCATGCGTAACAGGGAGAGGCGTTGATAGAAGGTGGTGATATAAAAAATCATCTCCCCCACATGGTTATCCCGATCCATGCGCTGCACCACCGGTCGATAATAATTATGGAAATCATCCCGGTGTACGCCCAGAAAAACGGCGGTGACGGCAGCGGCCTTGGCAGTTATGTAGGCGGCCCCGATGCCATCTTTGTACAAACGTGAGATGGCGCAGTCCCCCACCATGACCACCCGGTTACCGTAGGGATTTTTGGCCAGCCCCAGATTGAGTTTGGGCATGCAGCGGCACACATCGCCAATGCCATCCCAGTCGGGGGGAAAGCAGGCGCGGACTTCAGGGGCAGCAAAAAATTGTTGGACGATCTCCCGGTTGATATCCTCTCCCAACAGGCAGACGGTGATATTTTCCGTTTTTGGAATCAGGGCGGCAAACTTGAGACCAGGAATTTCCAGCAAGAAAATATGCATGGAACCCATGCCAAAATATTTGCGGGTTTTTTCCACCCCCAAATATATTTCCGAGAGATAGCCTTTGGAAACGGGAGGAGCCTGGTAGGAAAAGCCCAACTCTTCAAACAATTTCAGGGAGGCGGAATTGACGCCCATGGCCCCGATCACCAGGTCATAATCTTCGTCTGCATGTCCTTTGCAACTGACGCGGGGGCGATCCTTGTGCCAGGAAAGGCCAGTTACCCGTTGGGGAATATGGTTGACCCCTTTGCTTTTGGCCAACTCCAACAGAAAGCCATCAAAGCTGCTCCATTGCACACCTTCCGGGGAAAGCCGTGGTCCCCCACCCCGATAGACAGTGGCAATACGCATGCCCACATCTGGGATGGCAATATCCACCGGTTCCAGCCCGGAGGTATGGAGAAAATAGGTATCAATGCCCCGCTGAACCACCATTTCCGGCAGGTTGATTCCTTCGGCGGCCAGGGTTTGCACCAACTCCTCGGAAACCACGCCAGCGCACATGTTGCAACCGGGAGGACCTGTACGAGAGAAGTCTCGCGGCTCAAAGATATTGACCGTCAATTTCAGGTTGATGCGAGCCGCCAGCTCCTTGAGAAAAAATCCACTCATGGAGCCTGCTGGCCCTCCCCCCAAAATGGCGATGCGGGCATTTTCCCTAAGTTTCACCTTCCCCCCAAATCCTTAAGCGAACTCCCTGGTCATCCTGGTGTCAAAGCCATAGAATCCGCTAGAATAAGCGGGTTTAACCCTACACGTAAAGAGACCAAAGCATTCACTGCCTTTCCGGTGCACGTTTTTACCCACCGGAAAGATGGGATGCCCCTGTGAAAGGCCCTTACCAAGGCATGGAAAATCAAATCATTAACCCATTAGAAACGGTTTGCCAGACGGTTCATGAGGCCATCATTATCGTCAATCGGGATCTGGTCATCCAATTGGTGAATCAAGCGGCCTATCGTTATTGTGGCTTAACGGAAGCCTTTCGTGGACAGCCCTTCCATAGCATCACCACCACCTGCGGGGCCAAACTGGCGGATGCCCTGAAGCAGGTGATTGCGGAAAAGCGTCCCATGCAGCAGTTGCAGGTCATGTGTCAGGGGTGGGACCGGCACAATATTTTGTTGGAGGCCACCATCAACCCTGTTTTGGATGATCAGGGTACCTGTCAGGGGGCGGTGTTGGCCATCCGGGATCGCACCCGTATGATTGGTGGTGATGTGACACCCAACCGTCGCAATCGTTTTCATCGTCTGCTGGGTAGCTCTCCTGGGATGGAGGAGATCTATTCTCTGATTGAAAATCTGGCTCCCATGAACACCACCGTCTTGATCACCGGCGAAAGCGGGGTGGGCAAGGAGTTGGCAGCGGAGGCCATTCATTTGCAAAGCCAACGGGCCAGTAAACCCTTGGTTAAGGTCAACTGTTCGGCCTTGTCGGACACCCTGTTGGAAAGCGAACTGTTTGGTCACGTCAAAGGGGCCTTTACTGGAGCGGTGAAAGATCGTCTGGGACGTTTCCAACTGGCTGATCAGGGGACCATCTTTTTGGATGAAATTGGTGACATCAGCCCCAACATGCAGGTTCGCCTGCTGCGGGTGTTGCAGGAAGGGGAATTTGAACGGGTGGGAGACTCCCACACCAGCCGGGTGGATGTGCGCATTGTGGCCGCCACCAACCAGGACTTGCGAAAAAAGGTGGCCAAGGAGACCTTTCGGGAGGATCTCTATTATCGCTTGAACGTGGTGGAAATTCCCATGCCTCCTTTAAGGGAGCGCAAGGATGATATTCCTTTGCTGGTAGAGCATTTCATCATCAAATTCAACCAGAAACACGGCAAGGCCATTAGTGCAGTCAACAGCAAGGTGATGGACCTCTTCAACGGCTATCCATGGCCTGGCAATGTGCGGGAGTTGGAACATGTGATTGAACATGCCTTTGTCACCTGCCGGGAGCCGGTGATCAAACTGGGCCATCTGCCCAAATCCCTGTTTAATCCTGATGTGAATATTCGGGAGATTCCCCCGGCTGTGGTGGAAATTGAACAATCCAGCGATGAAAAGGAGGCCATTTTACGTGCCCTGGAGGCCACCCATTGGAAAAAAAATCGGGCCGCTGAACTGCTGGGCATGAGCCGCAGCAGCCTTTATCGCAAAATTGAACAGTATGGGATTACAGCCTGACCCCTATTATTCCTCTTGAAGATATTCACTCAGTGGCAACCGGCTTTCCAGTACAAACAGGGTGATTTTTTTTGATAGCCGGGGCCAAGTCCACCTCATAGACCATCCCTTTGCGAAAGGGAAACATGATCTCTGCCAAACCATCCACCGGATCATAGCGGGTGATGCGAATGGGTATGGAGGTCACCTTTTTGGTTTCCAAATCCGTGGCTGTGGCCACAAAATCACTTAACTGGACCGAGGATGGTGGTGACAATGGATTGCCCAGGCAATCTTTGGGCTTTAAGTCAATCACCGCCTTTTCCAAACTTGTGGCATTGTATTCGGCACCATAAGCACATGAAATACCAAGCATAACCACCACAAAACAACATATTTTTGCTTGCATTTCCAAATCTAACTCCCCCTAAATTTTGTTTTTTAGCTGGACCCTTTAGATACCCTATTGTTCCCTCTTTGACAACCAGGAAATACCATTCCAACCCATTGGCCTAATGTCGCTTAACTTTATGTTCAAGCCAACCGATGAATATTCCAAACTTCTTGCAACCTTTACCATTATCAGAGCAGAGCGATGAAAGACTGGCGCACCATTGTGATTCCACCAGATGCTTCCATCCTGCAAGCCATGGAAATCATGGACCGGGGTTCCATGCGATTTGGTCTGGTCGCCAATAGTGATCTCAAACTGTTGGGTGTGGTAACCGATGGGGATATTCGCCGGGGTTTGCTCCACCGGCTTGGTTTGGAACAATCCGTAGTCCAAGTGATGAACCCCACCCCGCAAATTGCCAAACTGAACGACTCCAGGGAACATATTCTCTCCCTTATGCGGGGATTCGATCTGTTTCATATTCCGGTGGTGGACGATGACAATCGGATCATCCGACTGGAAACCCTGCAAGATCTATTACGCCCGGATCGCAAAAAAAACTGGGTGGTGCTGATGGCAGGAGGCTTGGGCAGTCGTTTGGGAGAATTGACCAGAGATTGTCCTAAACCTTTGTTGCGCATAGGTGGACAACCCATTCTGGAAATCATCCTGGAAAGTTTCATCTCCTTTGGATTTGAACGTTTCTATATTTCCGTCAACTACAAAAAGCAGATGATTCGGGACTACTTTGGCAATGGTTCCCGCTGGGGTGTGACCATTCGCTATTTGGAAGAGGAGGAGCGGTTGGGAACAGCCGGTGCCCTCTCCCTGATCAAGGAAATTCCAGAGGAACCCCTATTTGTCATGAACGGCGACTTGCTCACCCGGGTGGATATGACCCGCATCCTGACCTTTCATCAGGAGAGCCAGGCCAAGGCCACCTTGTGCGTGCGCAAGGTGGAGGAAACCCTGCCCTTCGGGGTGGTGGAGAGCGAACACAACCGTTTGCTGGCCATTCGGGAAAAACCCACCCGCAGCTATTTTGTCAATGCAGGCATCTATATTTTGGAACCGGAAGTGCTCCGCTTGCTGCCAGCCCATCAACCGTTGGACATGCCCGATTTATTGCAACGGGTATTGGACCACCAGATGCCAGCCGCCACCTATCCATTCCTGGAATACTGGTTGGATATTGGCCGTATGGGTGATTTTCACCAGGCATGTCAGGATGTGACGGAGTTTTCACCATCATGAACACCTCCGAACGGGTTCTGGCCATCATTCCCGCCCGTGGAGGTTCCAAAGGCCTTCCCGGCAAAAACATCCGGCCCTTGCAGGGAAAGCCCCTGCTGGCATGGACGGTGGAAGCTGCCAGGGCCTGTCCGTTGCTTGATCGGGTGATTCTCTCCTCCGACGATGAAACCATCATGGCCACTGCCAGAGAGTGGGGTTGCGAAGTCCCCTTTATTCGCCCCCCCCATTTAGCGGATGATAAAGCCTCCATGATGGATGTGATCTGGCATGCCTGGCAGGCATTGGGCAAACGCCATGCCTGGCTGGTCTTGTTGCAGCCCACCTCCCCTTTGCGATGGGCCGCAGATATTACCGCCTGTTTGGAGATATGTTTGCGGGGAAGTGCACCGGCTGCCGTCTCCATGACAGCGACCAGCAAGCCACCCCACTGGCTGGTCACATTGGATGAGGCGGGCCACCCTTACCCCCTGTTACCAGGCGATGGTCTGCAACGACAGAGGCAGGAGTTGCTGACCACCTATCTGCCCAATGGGGCGGTTTATGTGGCCAACACCTATTGGCTGGCCCAGACCCAAACCTTTATCACACGGGAAACCAAGGTTCACATCATGCCCGCTGAACGGTCGGTGGATATCGATTCGGAATTGGATTTTCGTCTGTGCCAACTTCTCCTGGAGAGAGGCCAACATGAACATTTATAAAAAACCCATCGCCATCACCACTGGTTATGATATGGCGGATAGCCCCTCCCTGGAAGCCTTTTATGGACTGCCCCCACAGGTGCAATTTTGCCGTCGTTGTGTGATTTCCAACCAGCGACCCAATTCATCGCCGGAGTTTCACCATACCCGCACCTCCCGCAAGACCACCATCCACCTGGATGAAGAGGGTATTTGCGACGCCTGCCGCCACGCCGAGCAAAAGGCCATGACCAACTGGCAGGCCAGGGAAGAGGAACTCCAGGAACTTTGCAACCGCTATCGTCGCCATGATGGACGCTACGATTGCCTGGTGCCCGGTTCCGGCGGCAAGGATAGTTTTTATGCTGCCCATATTTTAAAATATAAATACAACATGCACCCCCTCACCGTAACCTGGGCACCCCATATCTATACCGAATGGGGCTGGCAAAATTTTCAGGCCTGGATCCATGCCGGTTTCGATAATTTATTGATGACACCCAACGGTCGCGTCCACCGCCTGCTCACCCGTCTGGCATTGGAAACCCTGTTTCATCCCTTCCAGCCTTTCATTTTGGGACAAAAAAATATTGCCCCCAAAATGGCCCTCATGCACGGCATCCCACTGGTCTTTTATGGGGAAAACGAGGCTGAATATGGCAATCCCCGTAATGATGCCGCCAAACCAACCAGGGATCTTTCCTATTTTGCTGAAGGGGACTTGGCCAATATTCATCTTTCCGGGGTCTCCTGTGCCGATCTGGAAAGCTATTTTGGCATTGACCGTCATGAGATCCAGCCCTATCTGCCTGCCGATCCTGAAGCCCTGAACAAAGCCGGGGTGGAGGTGCACTATCTGGGTTACTATCTGCCCTGGCATCCCCAGGGGGCCTTCTATTATTCGGTGGAGCATGGGGGTTTCCGCCCATCACCGGAAAGAACACCCGGAACCTACAGCAAATACAACAGCATTGATGATCGGGTGGACGATCTCCACTATTTCACCACCCACATTAAATTTGGTATTGGACGTGCCACCTATGATGCCTCCCAGGAGGTGCGCAGCGGTGAAATCACCCGGGAGGAAGGTGTAGCTTTAGTGCGAAAATACGATGGAGAGTTCCCAGAACGCTTTATCCAACAGTTGTTGGACTATTTGAGCCTGCCTGCCAAAGAGTTTCCCACTGCCGGTAGCATGTTTGAGCAACCCATTTTGGATCGGGACTATTTTCTTGCCCTGGCCGATCAATTTCGCTCGCCCCACTTATGGCGTCGCCATGGCGGGCGTTGGCAGTTGCGTCATACCGTTTTCGGGGAAGAAGATGCCAAGGCCCAGAGGATTGCATGAAGCCGCAAAAACAGATGCCTGCGGCCCGCCTGGTAGCCCGTCTGGATATAAAAGCTCCCAATCTGGTGAAAGGGGTGCAACTGGAAGGGTTACGCAAACTGGGAGACCCCCACGCCTTTGCCTTGCATTATTATCAACAGGGGGTGGATGAACTCCTGTACATGGATATTGTGGCCAGCCTTTACGAGAGAAATTCTCTGTTGGATTTGGTGGAACGCACCACCGCCAACGTCTTTGTTCCCTTAACGGTGGGGGGTGGCTTGCGCAGCGTGGCCGATGTGGGGAAGGCTCTCCGAGCAGGGGCGGACAAGGTGGCCATCAATACAGCGGCCATTAAACGTCCCCAACTCATCAGTGAAGTGGCCAATGCTTATGGTCGTCAGTGTATGGTCCTTTCCATCGAGGCCAAACGCCGTCCCAACGGCCAATGGGAAGCCTATTTTGATAATGGACGAGAGCATACCGGTCTGAATGCAGTGGATTGGGCCAAAAAAGGGTGTGAGCTGGGGGCAGGTGAAATTCTTTTGACTTCCGTGGATCGGGAGGGAACCGCCAGCGGGGTGGACCATGAACTCATCCAGGCCATTGCCAGCCAGATTCCCATTCCAATCATCGCAAGTGGTGGTGTAGGTCAGTTTTCCCATATACAACAGGCTCTTGACTCTGGTGCCCAGGCGGTTGCCATGGCCCATGTGCTCCATTATAAATTATGCGATTTACCCACCCTCCGTCAGCAAGGCAGCCAAGCCGGCATCCATTTACGTTCTCTTCCCCGTCTGTAAATATCCCCTGGAAAATGTAGAAAAAATGTGAAAAACTATTCCATATTTTGGCGAAGGTAACATTATTTTTAACACATTAATCTCTGTATAACTAATGGAGAATCATGAATACCCTCTCGCCCCAGCTCTTGAGATGGCTGTTTACCGCCTTATTTGTGGCCGTTGCAATGGGTATTTTGGTAACAAGTCACCTGTTTTTACAGGTAAAAAAGAAGGATATGATCGAAAATTTGGTGGAGGTGCATGGCTTTCACCTGGTAATTGCAGAGCTTGCCCTGAAAAAGGACTGGCATCACATTCTCACCGATCTTTCCCTGCTTTCCAACACCCCGGAACTTGCCAAAGCTTTTGATGAAATGTCGGCGGAAGAGACTGCCAGCAGCCATCGTGGGATTGAGGCCATTTTTGATCGTTTTCTCAACGCCAACAAAATATACCACAAGGTTCGGCTGATTGATCTCAATGGTCGTGAGACCATCAAGGCCCATTATGACCGTATTTGGGATACCATTCAGGAAAAAAACATCTACCTGGCTAGTCCCCCATATAAACCGCATGGACGTTCTCCAGATCTTTTGCAAGACAAAAGCAAAAAAGTTTATTTCAATGAAACCAGAAAATTACCAAAAGGTGGGGTTTATGTTTCTCCCTTTGATCTTAATACCGAGTTTGACCAAATCATTGCGGACCTTCCCACCATCCGCTTCAGCACCCCTATTTATAATGAAAATGATTTATTAAAGGGCATACTGGTTTTAAGCTACAACGGCATTCATCTGCTCAATAATTTTAAAAGTGTTCTGCCCATAGGGGTGGATGCGGCTCTTCTCAATGCAGAAGGCTACTGGTTTCACCGTATTGATAATCAGCATTTATTTGGTTTTGCAACCGGGGATGCTTACAGCTTTGGCCATGAATTTCCAGAGGTTTGGACTGCCATCCACCATACCACCTCCGGGGTGGTGGAAAACCAGCAGGGCATCTTTTTGCATCAGGAATTTCGTCCTTTTCGCGAAGGAACCCCTGACCTGTCGGATCGTTTGCAAAATCTTTCCCAGGGTCGATTGCTCAATGATTTGAATAATTATGTATGGAAGATTGTCATTCGAATCAGACCGGATGAACTTGATGGAAAGCTTGATCCTATCCGCCAGGTTACCTGGACGGTGGCGGCGGCTGGTACTGGTTTGTTATTCCTGCTTTGTTTTGTCTTTTATCTTTGGTTCCATCGCAAAATACAGGAGCGGGAAGAGAAAAAGAGCGAGCTTATCGCCCAAAATATTTTTCACGAGTTGCAGGTTCTGGTTTACCAAAATCAGGATTTGCAGAGCAAGCTGGATTTGTTCCTTCACAAACTCTTCTCTCTACCCTGGTTAAATGCTACCTGTCGTGGGGCGATCTTCCTCTCCGGTGAGGATCATCGTCCCCAGTTGGCGGCCAGCTATCCTCTTGGTCAGGTCTTCGCGCTTCAATGTGGCGGAAATGAAGCCAACTGCCACTGCCGACAGGTATTTTACAACAAAGAAGAGCCATCGCCCCATAACGGTTGTATGACCTTTCCTGCCTGGAAACAGGACAAGTTGGAAGCAGTCTTGGGCATATTTCAGGATCGTTCGGAATCGGAATCCCATTTTCATGCAGTCTTCGATGACAGACTACGCTCCTTTCTGCAAAATGCCGCCCAACTGTTGACTGATCTGGTGGGAAGACATCGGGATTTGGAAGAGTTTGCCAAGTTGCATCGGGCGGTGGATCAAAGCCCAGCGTCGGTGGTGATCACCGATTTGCGGGGGAAAATTGAATATGTAAATGAAAGATTTACCAAAGTTTCTGGGTATACCGCATCGGAGGCCATTGGTCAGACACCTGGAATACTCAAGTCGGGGGAGATGTCCCCATCCATCTATCAGGAGCTATGGCAAACAATTCTGGCCGGGCAGGAGTGGCAAGGAGAATTGTGCAATCGGCACAAGGATGGCAGCCTCTATTGGGAGTGGGCTTTGATTACCCCCATTCGCAATCCTCAAGGGCAGATGAGTAATTTTCTGGCCATCAAGGAGGATATTACCGACAAAAAGCGGGCCACTGAGGAGCGACTTTTTCTGGAAAAACAGTTGCGACAGGCTCAGAAAATGGAAGCCATTGGTCACTTAACCGGCGGCATTGCCCATGATTTCAACAATATTCTGGCAGCCATCAAGGGTTTTACCGAACTTTCCCTTTTGCGTTTTGCCACCGATGAGCAGAGTAAACTCAATGCATATCTGAAAAATATTTTGACTGCATCTGACCGGGCGCGGGATTTAATTGCCCAAATGCTGGTTTTCTCCCGCAGTAAGGAGACGGAAACCCGGCGTGTTTTGGTGGAGCCGTTGGTCAAAGAAGTAGTCAAGCTCATGCGGGCCACTCTGCCTGCCAGCATATCCATCACCACCAATTTTTCCCGTGATTCCTTGGAAGTCTCTGCCGATCCAGTGCAAATGCATCAGATATTGATGAATTTGTTTGTCAACGCAAGAGATGCCATGGCAGGCAAGGGCAGGTTGGATGTGGAGGTATTTATGGAGAAAGGGGAGAAAAATCTCCTGTGCACCTCCTGTCACAGCCTGTTCTCCATCAAGGATAAGATTGTCTTGATGGTGCGGGATGATGGTCCTGGAATTCCTACGGAGATTCAAAGCAAAATTTTTGAACCTTTTTTCACCACCAAGGAGGTGGGACAGGGAACTGGGATGGGACTTTCCATGGTTCATGGCATTGTCCATTCGTTTCAAGGCCATATCGTTCTGGAAAGTTCGGAGCAGGGGACCACCTTTTTTCTTTATTTCAACCGATTGCAGGAGAAGCCTTCCCAACCTGCTCCTGTTTCCCCTCTCCCGCGCATTTACAGCGAACAAAAGGGTCATGTACTTGTGGTGGATGATGAAGTGGCCATTCTCGGCTTTTTGCGGGAACATTTGGCGGGGGAGGGTTTCAAAGTAACTGCGTGCAACACCAGTTTAGAAGCCCTGGTCACCTTTGAGTCCAATCCACAAAAATTTAATCTGGTCATCACCGATCAAACCATGCCGGAAATGACTGGTTTGGAATTGGTGCAACGTCTGTTGACCATTCAACCCAAGTTGCCCATCATCCTTTGTACGGGCTACAGCCGGGAGGTCAATGAGGTCACGGCCAGGGGTTATGGCATCCACACCTTTTTGAAAAAACCGGTTGAACTGGCTAAGCTCAATGAGGCGTTACGAGAGATCCTGGGAGATAGGTAACAGATGAAGCGGGTCACCGTGGTGGATTATGGCCTGGGCAATTTGTTAAGTGTGCGCCGTGCCTTTGAACAATGTGGTGCGGAGGTTACCATCAGCCATTCGCCGGTGACGGTGGAGGCGGCGGATCGTTTGGTGGTTCCTGGTGTGGGGGCGTTTGGCAAGGGGATGTGGGGTTTGCGTCAGAATGGACTGGATTTGGCCATCCAGCAGCATGTGGCCAGTGGGCGGCCTTTATTGGGTATTTGTTTGGGCATGCAGTTATTGTTGGATGAAAGCGACGAATTTGGTGTTCATGCTGGATTGGGACTTATCCCTGGTAGGGTTATTGCCATTCCTGCTCAGGGAGCTGACGGTTCTTCCCACCCTATTCCTCACATGGGATGGAACGCCCTTTATTCTCCTCCTGGTTCTCCCAGTTGGCAGGGAACCCTGCTCAATGGTATTGCCCAGGGGGAGTATTGCTATTTTGTTCATTCTTTCATGGCCAACCCAAACCATTCCTCTCACAGATTGGCCGACTGCCAATATAACGGGATCGCCATCAGTGCGGTGATTGCCAAAGAGAACATTCTGGGCTGCCAGTTCCACCCAGAGAAAAGTGGTACCGTTGGCCTCGCCATTCTCAACACATTTTTGTCCATGTAAGAAAACCCGCCAACAAAAAAATGTGCCATTTTTTCGATATTTCTGCTACACTTGCGGAGATGACCTATTCGGTTCAATAAACTTTTCGTTGCAAAACAAGATCATGGGAGACAATTTCCGTGGACAGCATCCTGATGCCCCTTTTTCGTCCTTACAAGTTTGGCAAATTGAAAGTTCGCAATCGTTTTGCCCTGGCTCCCATGACCCGCAGTCGCTCACCCAAAGGCATCCCCGGCAAAGATGTGGCCAATTACTACCGCCGCTACGCAGAAAACGAAGTAGGACTGATCATCACCGAAGGCGTGGCCATCAACCACAAAGCCGCCCTCGGCTACCCAGACGTACCTAACCTGCACGACAAAAAAGCCATCAAAGGATGGAAACGCGTCGTGGATGGCGTACATAAAGCCGGTGGAGCCATCGTGCCACAAATTTGGCACGTAGGTAACCACCACCGCCTGGGAGACGAACCCATTCCCAACGTCCCCGGCTACGGTCCCTCCTCCCTGGTGGAAAATGACCAGGTGGTGGTCAAGGAAATGTCCCGCAAAGATATCCAAGAGGTGGTGAAAGCCTTCGCTGACGCCGCACGCCAAGCCAAGAAAATCGGCTTCGATGGTGTGGAAATCCACGGTGCCCACGGCTACTTGATCGACCAGTTTTTCTGGCCCCGCACCAACCGACGGGCAGACCGCTATGGCGGCTCCATGGAAAATCGCCTGCGCTTTGCCGTGGAAATCATCCGCGCCGTCCGCCGGGCAGTAGGCCCCAAATTTCCCGTCATCTTCCGTTTTTCCCAATGGAAACCATTGGATTATCAGACCAAACTAGCCAACAATCCGGAGGAATTAAGCCAATTCCTCACCCCCCTGTCCCGTGCCGGAGTCGATATCTTCCACGCCAGCTCCCGCCGCTATTTTGAACCCGAATTTGAAGAATCTAACCTCAACCTGGCGGGCTGGACCAAGCAAATCACCGGCAAACCAGTGATTACCGTCGGCAGCATTGGTCTGGACTCGGTCAGTTGGCGTGCTGCTAATCCCGCCGGCATCGAAGCCCTGGCCCGCATGCTCTTAAGAGACGAATTCGACCTGGCCGCCGTAGGACGTGCCCTGCTGGCCGACAGCCAATGGGTGAAGAAAATCCGGGAGGACCGCTTCGAAGAGATCAAACCCTTTACCAAGGATGCGTTCAACTCCCTGGAAAATTGACTTGGCAATCGGAAACGATCAGTAACAAAATCCCACACTCATCCATGCGTGGGATTTTGTCGTACCATTAAAGGAAAAGAGAATGGCTGTTCAGAAAATTGCACACATCCATATCCAAGACGGCGGTGTTGATTTTTTCATGGACCTTGACCCCGCCTCCAGATTTGACAACACCATCATCTCCCACCTGGCGGCTGGTTCTTTTTATGAGCCAGACGTGATCTCCCTCATCATGAGAACCATTACCCCAGGAGATGTGGTCATTGACGTGGGTGCCAATGTTGGCTACTTCTCCTGTCTGCTGGCACTCCTTGTGGGAAAAAGCGGAAAAGTCGTGGCCTTTGAGCCAGACAGCAACAATCTTTCCGGCTTAACGCGAAATCTGGCCGCCAACCAACTTGATAATATCCTAATAATTAACAAACCTGCGTCAAACAAAAAAGGATTTATGAGATTCTTTAATAATGAAGACAGCGGAGGCCATGCACTATGGGATGCTGCTGGGAAAGGAAACTTTGTGGAAATGGAAACCACGACTCTGGATGAAGAATTCAGGAAGACCAATCTTGCACCACCCAAATTGATCAAAATTGACACAGAAGGGGCGGACCACCTAGTGCTTGAAGGAGCCAGGGAACTCCTGAAAGATCATAAAGTACCCTATATCGTTGCTGAAGTATTGCCACAAGGACTGGCCAAATTTGGTTCCTCCCAAATGCAGATGAGACGCTACATGAAAGATTTTGGCTACGATACCTTTGCTATCTACTGGAGAGGACACCTGCCAAAACTGATTCCAGCCGATACCGTCATTGAACACGAATATGTCATGAACATCCTCTTCAGCACACCAGAAGATGTTGGACGCGCATGGCCAACCGAAAGCTACACAGTCGCCTTGTAACCCCCCCACAGGAGAATAACGGTCAGACGGGAAAGTTCAACCATCGGAGTCAATGGGGAAAAAAGGCTTTCAAAATCAGAGCCACAATGCCACCGACCGCAACGGCCATCCCCCAACGCAAGGTGGCCAGTTCGCCATGGACTTTTGCCAGTTCAGTGTTCATGCGAAGCTCTGCCTCTTTGATATCCCGTTTGACCTCCTGGATATCTCCCCTGGTTGCAACGCTCTCCAGATTGTTCTTCTGCACTTCCTGAATAGCGGTTGCCATCCCTTTTGCCTGGGACTCATCAAAACCAGACGCCTTGAGCGTTTCGACAAATTTAAGGGTATCAAAGGTAATGGCCGTTATTCCGTCCTCCATGGATTATCAGGGTGTTGACAGATTACCACACCGTCCACCCTGAAGTGGAGAAAAATTTATAATCCTTACGAAGCCACATCCTTGCCGGATTTACCCAGAAAATAGCCATCCACAAAGGGTTGCCCTTTATTGAGTTCCACCAAGCGCGCCATGGCCTCTTCACCACTCAGTTGATTATCCAAGCGACTTTTCCAAATGGCAACAATCTTCTCCATATTTTCGCTTTGCGGCGACAAGCGAACCAGGGAGATGCCCATGCTCTGCAAACGCTCCACATGGCCAATAAGATTATAAAGACGATGGGACATGGTTTGCAGACCGTTGATGGTCAAATAGGATTCACCATCCTGGGTTGCCACCTCCATACCATCGGGAAAGGCATCACACTTGAACTGACAATTCATCTTGTGCAGGTGAAAGGCCCTTGCGGTATAACAACGGGCAGAAAAGGTGAGAGGCAGACGCCCAAAGGCAAAAACCTCCCCCTCCACGTTACGATGCTTGATCCTCTTCAAGATGGTGGCCATGGCATCGGCAGATAACTCCACCGGAAAAACCACCCGTTCCACCCCCAAACCAGCCAGAAAATCCACAGTTTCCGGGTTGTAGGTGGTGATATGAGGGCCTGCCACCAGTTTACCCCCCTCACCCACCGCAATACCCGCCATGTCGTTGGCCTCCACCGAAAATCCTTCCTGGCGGGCCAATTGCACGATGCGGTGGGTGGTCTCCACCTCCTCCTGATCCATCACCAGACCCAGGGTGGAAAAGACCACCTGCTTGCCACTGCTGCGCAAGTCGTGGGCCAATTCCATCATGTCATCCGGCGACAGGCTGTTGCGTTTGGAACAAACCACCTCGCCTATGTAAAGGACATCGGCAGCGGTTTCAAAGGCCATGCGATGATAAAAATCCCGAATCGCCTTTTTGCCCCATTCAAACAAAAGTGGACCAATGGAGAGCTTCATTATTGCCACGCTTCCTCATAGGTGCCCAAGGTGTAGGTGGTGCCTTCGGAAGTGGCGTTGAGGGTGCGAAGCCAGCTTCCCTTGACCCGAAATCCCTTGGGATCTTGATAATAGGCGTCCACCGCCTCCCGCATGACCTTGGTGACAGTGGCCACATAAGATTTGGTCCGCTGCCGTCCTTCAATCTTCAGACACACCACCCCCGCCTCGATCACCTGGGGAATCATTTCCAGAATATTCAAAGAACTGGGTTCTTCCATCACATGGTACAATTGACCATTGGCATGGTAGCGACCCTTGCAAATCGTCGGATAGGCCGCCTCTTCCCCCTTGCCATATTCGGCAATCAACACCCCACCCAACCGGGTACGCAATCGTTCCCCCATATTTTCAAAACGCACTGCCCGCGCCGGGGAACACACCCCCTCAATGTTGGGAGAGACCCCGGTGGTATAGGAGGAGAGATAACAGCGTCCTTCCGCCATGACGCACAAACCGCCAAAGGCGAAAACCTCCAACTCCACATCGGTTTTTTCCCGCAGGGCACGAATTTCAGGTACGGTCAATACCCGTGGCAAGATCACCCGGGTGATACCAAAGTGACGTTTGAAAAAGTTGATGGCCTCATAGTTGCTGGCCGATGCCTGCACCGACAAATGAATGGGCAACTGGGGATAGTTTTTGTGGCAGTAGTCCAACAGGGAAATATTGGCCAGAATGATGGCATCCGCCTTCAAACGGGCCGCCAAATCCACCGTCTTGTACCAGATATCCGGGTTGTCTGCCTGGGGATAGGTGTTGAGGGTTACATTGGCCTTGACACCATGCTTGTGAGCAAACTCGATGCCACGAGCTGCCTCATCTTCATTGAAGTTGAGACCCTCAAAGTTGCGGGCGTTGGTGGCGTTACGAAAACCGAAATAGACTGCATCGGCCCCGTTTTCCACCGCCGCTTTCAAGGAGGGCAGATTGCCCGCCGGGGATAAGACCTCTACGCGCCCTTGCTGCTTTGTCATGCTCCGTATGACCCCATGGTTTGGTGTGATTCCTTCATCATACCACCTGCCAATCCGCCAGACCAGGGAGGAACCAGGGTATGGCCAATGGCCAGGTGATCCAGAATACGTGCCACCACAAAATCGATCAACTCATTCACACTGGCAGGACAATGATAAAAACCGGGGGCAGCCGGCAGAATGGTCACCCCCAGTTGGGCCAAACGCAACATATTGGATAGATGAATCACCGACAAAGGAGCCTCACGGGGAACCAGAATCAACGGCCATTTTTCCTTGATGGCCACATCCGCCGCCCGCTCCAACAAGTTATCCGACATGCCATTGGCCACCGCTGCCAAGGTTCCCATGGAACAAGGACAGATCACCATGGCCCGCCCCCGCGCCGAACCAGAAGCAAGTGGGGAATTCCAGTCGTTGTTGCCGTAAAGGTTCAACAACTCTGTACCATGAGGCCACATTTCCTTTAATATCCGGTTGGCATCGGGGACAGAATCAGGCAACATGAGGTGACACTCCTGCTCCAGCACCAACCGTCCGGCACGGGAGATCACCAAATCCACCCGCCGCCCTGCCGCCAGCAGCATCTCCACCAGGCGCAGCCCATAAGGTGCACCAGAGGCCCCGGTGATGGCCACAGTGACGGCAGTGGTGTTGGTTGCATCGGCCATGCCCAAACTCCCGCATAAGGAGGAAATGTGTCGGTTTATACACCGGTTTCCCTGATGGATGCCCAACACCTGCTTACTGGATACGCAATCGGTGAAGCCACCCAAATCAGCGGCATCACCGAAGGGGTGGTGAATAGCAACTTTCGCTTATCCACCACAACTGGTCAATATATTCTGACTCTGGTGGAAAATCCTGAACATGGTAAAGAGCTTCCCTGGTTGATCACCCTTTTGGATCAACTGGCAGCAACCCAACTGCCCACTCCACGGCCTGTTCGAGATCAACAAGGGTTGGCCATTCACCCCCTGCATGGCAAGGCCAGTTTGCTGGTCACCCTGTTACCAGGGGTATCGCCCCAACATCCCACCCCCCACCAATGCCGCCAAATTGGCGAGACCCTGGCCCGCATCCACACCCTGCCCAGGGGAAAACTGGAGGTTCGGGATAATCCCATGGGCATTGCCAGATGGTATCTGCTCCTGCACCAATTGACGACACGCATGGCAGCAGGGGAGCTGCGCTGGTTGCAAGAAGAGTTGGGACAAGCCAAACTGTTTTTTGCCAATCCCCACCTGCCCACCGGCCTTTGTCATGCCGATCTTTTCCCCGACAACTCCCTGTTTCAGGAAGAGCAGTTGACCGGGGTGATCGACTTTCATTTTGCCTGTCATGACAAATGGCTTTATGACTTGGCCATTTCCATCAATGCCTGGTGCTTCCGCCCGGATGGCACCCTGGATGATGCCCTGCTCACCCCACTATGGCAAGGCTACCAACGCCATCGCCAAGTCACGGATCTGGAAATCGCCTGGCTGGATCAAGCGTGTCGCACGGCCAGCCTCCGTTTTGCTCTGACTCGACTGGTGGCCCGTTGGTTCCCAAAGGCAGGGGCAACAGTGACTTGCAAACCGCCAGAGGAATACCTGAACCGATTGCAATTTCACCGTGACAACAGCATTCGCCAGTGGATCACACGTTGAAGCGAAAGTGCATCACGTCTCCATCCACCACCCGATACTCCTTGCCTTCCAGCCGCATACGTCCCTGCTCCTTGGCCCCGACCTCGCCACGGCAGTTGATGTAGTCGCTGTAACCGATCACCTCAGCCCGGATAAAACCCTTCTGAAAATCGGTATGGATTACCCCGGCGGCATCATAGGCGGTATCGCCCTGATGGATGGTCCAGGCCCGCACTTCCTTGGGACCAGCAGTAAAATAGGTGATCAAGCCCAACAAACGATAAGCGGCATGGATTAAACGGTCCAATCCCGCCTCCGAGACCCCCAAACCTTCCAAAAATTGCGCCTTGTCTTCCCCATCCAGTTCGGAAATTTCCGCCTCGATGGCTCCACAAATGGGGATGGCCTCCGCCCCTTCAGAAGCGGCGTATTGACGCACCGTATCCACCAAAGCGTGGGGCTTGCCTGCCTGCAAATCGCTGATATCCTGCTCTGAGACATTACAGACATAGAGAAAGGGTTTGGCGGTCACCAAATCCCGCACAAAGGGTTTTTCCTCGGCAGATAAGCCCTGCCGACGAATGGGCACCCCATTGTTCAACCCTTCGATCACTTTAATAAAGACCGCCTCCTGTGCCTTGGCCTCCTTGTCACCCACCCTCGCCCGCTTGGAGAGGGTAACGATCCGCTTTTCCAAGCCCGCCAGATCGGCCAACATCAATTCAGTTTCGATCACCTGAATATCTTCCAGGGGATTCACCCGACCATGCACATGGATGACATCATCGTTTTCAAAACAGCGCACCACATGGGCCACCGCATCCACCTGGCGGATATGGCCAAGAAACTGGTTGCCTAATCCCTCCCCCTGGCTGGCCCCCTTGACCAAACCGGCGATATCCAAAAACTCCACCGAGGTAGGAACAATCTTTTGTGGCTTGATGATACCGGACAATTCCTGCAAACGGGGATCAGGCACCGCCACCACCCCCACATTGGGATCGATGGTGCAAAAGGGATAGTTGGCCATTTGCGCCCCGGCGGCGGTCAAGGCATTGAAGATGGTGGATTTGCCCACATTAGGCAAACCGACGATGCCACACTGAAGACTCATGGGGATTCTTTCCTGACGGCAAAGATGGATAAGCGATTAAGAACATTGGCGATATCGGCGGCCAGGATGGCGGGCATCTCTTTGGCCAAAGCATCCAGCAGGGGATCCAAAACTTCCCGTTCGGTTGCGGTGAAGGGGGACAACACATAGGAAGCCGGGTCACCCCCAGCGGTAGGACGACCGATTCCCAGACGCACCCGGACAAAGTTGGCGGTTCCCATCATTTCCTGCATGGACTTAAGACCGTTGTGTCCACCATTGCCACCGCCGGTCTTGATACGAACACGTCCGGGAGCCAAATCAAGATCATCATGAAAAACAAGAATTTGTTCGGGGGGAATTTTGTAAAAACGGGCCGCTTCTGCAACGGAGCGACCGGAGAGGTTCATATAGGTTTCCGGCATCAACCAAAGAACCCGCTCATGACCAATGGTGCCATCCCCATAACGCCCGGCAAAGCGGTTTTGCCCCGAGGAAAGGCCCCATTGCTGGATGACCCGTTCCATGGCATGCCAGCCCAGGTTATGCCGGGTGGTGCGATATCGTTCACCAGGATTGCCCAAACCCACCAGTAGCCACATGGATCAACCGCTTTGCAATCAAACAACAAACCCTTGCGGGCGTGTAACCTAAAAACCACACACCCGCAAGGGAGTTGAATCAGAAGGATAAAAAGGGCGTCAGCCCTTATTTTTTGCCACCAGCTTTGGGAGCGGGGGCAGCGGCAGCGGCGGGGGCTGCTTTGGCAGGTGCGGCTTTGGCAGGTGCAGCCTTGCCCTTGGCACCTTTGCCCTTGACGGGAGCAGCGGCCACTTCCACCTCTTCCACCTTGGCCCCGATGATGGCGGCGATGGTGGCATTGGGGTCGCCATGGATGGTCACTTCTGGCGGCAACTTGATATCCCGCAGATGGACCGACTCGCCCACATCCATTTTGTTGATGAAGGCTTCGAGAAAATCGGGGATGGCCCCGGCGCGGCAATGGACATCCGCTTCGCGCATGGCCACTTGCAAAATTCCACCCTTCTTGAGACCGGGGGACTCGCTCTCACCGATGACGTGAATGGGCAGACGAATGTGAATGCGGCGGGTGGGATCAAAGTGAACCAGGTCCAGATGAATGGGCACATCGGTGACCGGATCCTTCTGGAACTCTTTGAGCAACACCTCCATGGTTTCGCCACCTTCCATGTTGAGGGTCAAGGGGTGAGTTCTCAACTTACCCTTTTCCGACTCCATGAGTTTGATGAAATCTTTCACATTGACGGTGATCATACGGGTGGGCTGGCCATTGCCGTAGATCACGGCGGGAAGCAGAGACTCCCGACGAAGTTTGCGGGCCACCCCCTTGCCGGTCCCGTTGCGAACTTGACCTGTAATACTTGGCATGTTTCATTCCTTTGTAAGACTTTAACCATTACGGAAAGAAAATGGGTGACCAACCTCCAGGGGTGCTGAGACACCTTTTTCTTTCCACCTTTCTCCCTTTGTTGGGAGAATTTCTTTAAACGAAGAGGGAGCTGACCGACTCTTCATCACTGATACGACGGATGGCTTCCCCCAACAGGTTGGAAACGGTGAGGGAGACGATTTTATCGCAAGCTCTCGCATCCGCGCTTAAATTGATGGTATCGGTGATCAATAAGCGATCCATGGGGGAATTGGCAATGCGACGGACAGCTTCACCGGACAACACCCCGTGGGTACAAGCGGCGATGACAGAGGTTGCCCCGCCTTGATCCAAGAGATATTCGGCGGCCTTGACCATGGTTCCAGCGGTATCCACCATGTCATCCACGATCAGACATTTTTTGCCCTGTACATCACCAATGACATGCATGACTTCCGACAAATTAGCGGAAGGACGGCGTTTGTCGATAATGGCCAGTTCGGCATCCAAACGTTTGGCATAAGAACGTGCCCGCACCACCCCACCCACATCGGGAGAGACCACCACCATATTTTCGGAGCAGCAAGAGCGGATGGCATCCAGCAAAACAGGGGTGGCATAAATGTTATCCACCGGCATATTGAAAAAGCCCTGAATCTGTCCCGAATGGAGATCCATGGTGAGAACCCGCTGTACACCTGCGGCATCCAGCAGGTCGGCCACCAACTTGGCGGTGATGGGGGTACGTCCTGCTTCTTTGCGATCCTGGCGGGCATAACCGAAATAGGGAATTACGGCGGTAATGCGACCAGCGGAGGCTCTCCGCAGGGCATCCACCATAATGAGCAATTCCATTAAATGGTCGTTGGCGGGGGCCGAGGTGGGTTGCACCACGAAGACATCCCGTCCACGCACATTTTCGTTAATTTGAATAAAAATTTCTCCGTCAGAAAAACGGCGGACTGTGGCATCTCCAGGAGAAACCATCAAGTAATCTGCAATACGATTGGCCAGTTCCGGGTTAGCAGTCCCGGAAAAGAGTTTCATTTTGGAGATGGACATGGCAGGGATGGATCTTCCAGGCAAAGTTGAAAGCCGATGCCGGGCAGGATCGGGACGGGGACGAAAAGGGGGATCCGAACCGGCTGACGCTGAAATTGAAAGTGGCTGGGCCGCCAGGATTCGAACCTGGGGATGCCGGAATCAAAATCCGGTGCCTTACCGCTTGGCGACGGCCCAATAGGACACTGATTTTCGTATTCAACGCCGTCACGGTGAGGCAAACTGACGACGCCACTCCTGCTCAAAAGGATGCTGCTTGCAGGTTATACCATGAAAAAGCAACCAATGGCCATGGCTGTTGGTAATAGCCTCTGCTGCTTTTGCTGCCATAGGCCCATCTTCAAATAAGCCGAAGACGGTGGGACCACTCCCCGACATGGCAGCCAACCAAGCCCCGTTTGCCTGCAAGGCTTGGACCATCTCGCCCACCACCGGAGCCAGCACCTGACTGACCGGTTGCAGGTCGTTGACCAACGGGTTGACAACCCTTTTACCCCTTGGAAGGTTGAAGATATTAATTGCTCCTTCAGAACTTGTCAATCCCTCTCTGTAAGCCCGGAAGACCTCTTTGGTGACCAGGGGGACACGGGGATTGAGGAGGAGCACCGACCAGGGAGGTCCCAGGTCCACCGGGGTGAGTTTTTCCCCAATTCCTTCCATTAAACAGGTTTGTTGCCCAAGAAAAACAGGAACATCCGCACCAAGTGCCACCCCTTCGTCAATCAATTGCTGGTGGGTCAATCCCACCTGCCACAAGCGGTTGAGAACCAACATCACGGTGGCCGCATCGGAAGAACCGCCCCCCAAACCAGCCGCGACCGGCAAATTTTTTTCCAGGTGGATGGCCACCCCACCAACATGGGGGGCCAACTCAGCCATGCGACGGGCAGCACGCAAGGCCAGATTGTCATCCGCCTTTCCCAAATCACTGGAGCAGGAAAACTGGATACCTTCTTCTATTTTCTTGAAAAATATAAGGTCCTGCCATGAAAGAAAGGTCACATGACTTTGCAGAAGGTGATAACCATCTTCTCGCCTGCCTACAATGCGCAAGTCCAGATTAATCTTGGCAGGGGCTGAAAAACAGAGGGCATTCTCAAGGGAGGGCATAGGCTTCCCCATATTCGGGCAAAATGATGCGTCGGAAGGTTTCCGGCGGTTGAAAGACCAACATTTCCTCACCACTTTTTCGGTCGGGAAACCGCCAATCCTGCCAGGTAAATTCCAACTTATGGGCATCCCCGAGGGTCAACCCAACCTTGCCCGGCATGATGGCCTCCAGTGCAGGCCATTGATAGATGATGGTGTAAGGATAATCCGACTGCTGCCCCTCCCGCACCAATAAACGTCCCTGTTGATCCAGACGAATTTTCTCTTCCCCCAAAGAGAACCACCCTCCCTCCCCTGGCACCAGTTCTGACAAGGAAGACAAAGCCAAAACCGCTTGCACCAACTGTTGGGGAGCCACCCGCAATTGAGCCAAACGAAACAAACCCGCCGCCGTGGCCGCAGTCTGCCAAACTTCATGCTGTTGCTTATGAATCAAGGAAATCTGGCTTTCATCCAACCACAACTCCCCAACCTGTTGCTGGAATGGCCCCCAGATGGTCATGCGCACCCGCCTTGTTCCCTCCCCCACCAGAGTGACCCGATGGCGACGCCCACCCGTTTCCGGCGACTCCACCTCCATGATGCCATTGACCAGCCAGTGACGAGGGGTTTGATACCAGGAACGCTGGTACGCCATGAAACGCTCCACCGCCATTCCCTGTTCGACAGGTTGCTCCGGCACTGTGGAACAGGCCGTCAGCAACAAAAACAATAACATGGACAGCTTGTGGCGTATAGGCGACATGAGAGGTCAATTTCTAGCGAGAGAGGCTTTTCAACTTTTCAGCGATGGCCTCATTTTTTGGGTCAAACTCAAGGGCTTTGCGCCAAGTGGACTCCGCTTCCGCCTTGTTGCCCATGGCCTGATAAACATCCCCCAAATGTTCCAAAATGGCGGCATCTTCCGGCTGCATGCGCACCGCCTCTTTCATCACGGCGAGAGATTCTTCATAACGTTGCAAACGAAAAAGAACCCAACCCAGACTGTCGGTGATGAAACCATCGGCAGGGGCCAGGGCGGAGGCTTTTTTTAACAATTCGTGGGCTTCCTGCAAATTCATATTGCGATCTGCCCAGGAATACCCCAAATAGTTGAGGGCTTGGGGATCTTCCGGGTCGCGGGCGATGTAATCCTTCAAATCTTTTTCAGCCTCATCCCAACGATCCAGCTTGTCAAAGGCCATGGCCCGATTAAAAATTAAACGAATGTGCGCCCCTTCAAGAGCCAACCCCTTGTTACAGGCATCCACCACCCCTTCATAATCTTTTTCCTGCAACAACAAGACACTCAAAGCCAGATAAACATCCGAACGCTTATCATCCACCGCCAATACTTTTTTAACCCTGGCGATAGCCTCCTGATATTTTTTATCCCGTGCCTCCATGAAACTTAAACGGAGCTGGCTTTCCAAATGGTAAGTATCATCCACACCAATTTTATTGTATTGGACGAAGGCCTCCTCATCTTGATTCAAAGCTTCCAGCACCTGCCCCATATAATAACGCACCCCGGAATTTTGGGGGCTGGTGGCCTCTGCCAGACGCAACTCCTTGAGAGCCTCTTGATATTTTTCCTGGCTCATCAAGATCAAAGCGGTGGTCATCCGAGCCTGAACACTATCAGGCGAAATGCGGGACATGGCACGAAATTCAGCCAGTGCTGCTTCCCGGTTGTCTTGATCCAAAAATAAACGCCCCAAACGACCATGGATTTCCTGGTTTTCCGGGTTACGTTTTAAATGATCCCGATAAACCACCTCCGCCTCTTTTCCCCTTCCCAACTCCTGCAACAACGATCCCAAGGCCACCGTGGGTTCCAAACGATTGGGAGCTGCCCGCAACGCCTCCCGAAAGGGAACTACCGCCTTTTCCGATTGCCCCTGATTGACGTAGGCCCGCCCCAAAGCCAGGTGGGCCTTCCATGCCAACTCTTTTTGTTGATAGAGGGGTTTTAACAGCTCGCGGGCAGCATCGGCTTTGTGTTGATAACCATAGAGCTGTGCCAACAGCAGACGGGCCTGGTGGTTGTCACCATCCAAGCGCAACAAGGCTTCGTAATGTCTGACAGCCTGGTCATACTCTTTGTTGGCCATGTGAATACCGGCCAAAAGCAGACGACCACGTTGATTATCAGGATCTTTTTCAATCAACAATTGGGCATACTTGCCTGCCGTTGCCAAATCGCCCCTTTGGGTGGCCAGACTGGAGACGGTCAACAGGGCTTCGGTATGACCAGGATCCAATTCAGCAAGACGGGTGAAGGCTTCTTCAGCTTCGATCCATTTATGCTCCCGCAGCCGCATGCTGCCAGTTAAATAGTGATAAATTTTTTCATCATCCAAGCTACCCAGATATTCTGCATGGGCGGCAGGAACCTGGTTGGCATCGGCGGGCAAGGGTTGACTGATACCTGTCTGCTTTGGTTTGCCGGTCAAGTCATCCTCAACGGTCACCGGACCGACACAGGATGTCAGCCCAAGGAGAACCAGCATTAAACTTCCGATGCGGATGCCGGAAGACATACCTTTGTAACCCCTGAAAAACGTGTTGAAATTTTATTCTGCCAGAAGGTTTGACACACGAATTCTGACAAAAATTCCCTCTTTCCGCCATAATGTCATGGCGGAATTTCAATTCTTTGGTGGTTCAGGAACTCTTTTGTTTGCTGGTGGCGGAACGCACCTTAGCCAACAACTGCTCCAAATCCACATGGTACATACGCACCACATCCTGCAAAGTGTCCACCTGGGAAGCCAGACATCCCCCGCAATCGATGCCCATTTCCTTCAGCACTCTACCCAGTTCGGGAACGTCGCGAATGAGTTGTGCCATATTTTTGCGAGGATCGATATCGCTCATGTTCACCTGCTCAATGTAATGATACTCATTGGTCGAAAGGAGGAAGGCAACCGCCCCTTCCCCACCTTCTTTAATACACCATTTTCACCAAGATACAAAGCTCTTCCTTGCCATGATTGCCCCAGTCTGATGGGCTGGCAAATAAAAAATTTTCATTTGCCGGCGGGATTATGGATTAAACCCTTGCCATGTCACTTGAAATCGATTAAAAGAGGTGGTTTTTCTCAATCGGAAACTTATGAACCCTTTATGGGTGTTTGGATAGCTAAGGAGAGAAGACCGTGGCACGGAAGTTTACCCTGGGCGGCAAAGCCCCGCAAATTGGATGCAACGTTTCCCATTCCCATCGCAAGACCAAAAAGGCCTGGATGCCCAACATTCAGACCAAGGCCATGTACAGCATGGTTCTGGGTCGCTCCATCCGCATGACCATCACCACCTCTACCCTGCGGAGCGTGGATTTTGTGGGCGGTTTGGACAACTATCTGTTGGCCGCCTCTGATGCCGAACTCACCAAGACCATGCGCGACTTGCGTGATCTGATTCGTCAGAAGAGTGCCTCTGCTTGATGAAAAAAAACAGGTGGGGAAGCAGCTTCCCCACCTGTTTTTTTTGCCCCCTGCCCCACCTGGTTTGATTCCACCTGTTCAATCTCGCAAAAACCACTCCATCAAGGTGCAACCAGGATCAAAAGTCCGGGAAGCCGTGGTCAACAACCCTTCATCATAAGCCACATTGTTATCAGGTTGAATGCCCGCCCCCATCATGGCAAAGGGCACCGGATCGGGCGTATGGGTTTTCAGGACAACGGGAGTGGGGTGATCGGGCAACGCCAGGGCACGATAAGGTTCTCCCCTGCGATCCAGTTCAGCCAGGACAGGACCAACCAACCGCTTATCGAAATCTTCGATGGCCTTGATCTTGTAATCCAACCGTCCGGCGTGACCCGCCTCATCAGGGGATTCTACGTGGACGAACATCATGTCCAACTCCCGCAACCCTTCCAGACAAGCCGCTGCTTTTCCTTCATAATCGGTATCGATCCAACCGGTAGCCCCTGGGACATGGAATACTTTGAACCCAATGTGGTTGGCAATACCCCGCATTAAATCCACCGCCGAGATGACCCCACCCGTTTTGCCAAAGCGGGAGGCAAAGGTTTCGATATCCGGCTTTCTCCCCTGCCCCCACAACCAAATGCTGTTGGCCGGTAGTTTGCCCTCGGCAATCCTTTTTTGATTGACCGGATGGTCCTGCAAAAAGGACCAGGAGGCTTTCATAAGTCCCAGAATGGTCTCGCCAACCTCACCATGGGGCAAACGGTCGGCAATGGGACGGTCAGAAATATCATGGGGAGGCACACAAGTGACTTGATCACTCCCACCATGCCACACCAGAATATGACGATAACTCACACCTGGATGAAAGCGGAAATGTTCATTACCCAACCGCCGGTTAAGTTCACCAATTAAAATTTCCCCTTCAGCACTGGAAATTTGATCGGCAGAAAAATCCTGCATGACGCTAAAATTGTCGGACAGGGTGACCAGATTACACCGGAAGGAAACATCCTCCTGCCCCAGAACGATCCCCATGGCAGAGGCTTCCAGCGGACTGCGTCCGCTATAGCTTTGGCGAACGTCATAACCAAGGACACCCAGATTGGCCACATCACTCCCCGGATAAAATCCGCTGGGGGTATTGAGGGACCAACCACCGATTCCCATTTTGACCATGCGGTCCAGATTGGGGGTATCCGCAACCATCAGGGGTGTTTTACCACCCAGTTGGGGCATGGGCTGGTCACTCATGCCATCTCCCAGGAAGATGACAAATTTCATAAGATATCCTCACTTGGCGAATGAACGGGGAGCGGTCAGGCCGCTCCCCGTAAGAAACCGGAACCGGAAAATCAGCGCAGCAAATCTTTCACCACTTCCCGCTCTTTGCGCAATTCATCCAGCACGAAGTCAAACTTGGTTTTGGCCCAGTCAGACATGGGCAGTCCTTCCACCACCTGGATATTCCCCTGGCTGTCGGTCCGTACTGGGAAGCCAAAGATCAATCCCGGCTCCACCCCGTATTCACCTTTGGAACAGATACCGGCAGAATACCAATCGTCACCAGGGGTGGGATTGATCAACGATTTCATATGCTCCAGAGCAGCATTGGCAGCAGAAGCCGCACTGGAAGCTCCCCGCGCTTTGATAACCACCGCACCCCGATTTTGAATATCCTTGACAAAGTTTTCCCGCAACCAGGTTTGGTCGTTGATCACTTCAGAAGCCGGTTTGCCGTCGATACGGGCATTTTCAAAGTCGGGATACTGATTATTGGAGTGGTTGCCCCATACCACCATGTGGCTGACAGAGGCGGCAGTCCGATTGGCCTTGGCAGCCAACATGCCCATGGCCCGGTTTTGATCCAGACGCATCATGGCGGTGAAACGATCCTGGGGGATATCGCTGTTGTTCATGGCAATCAGGCAGTTGGTGTTGCAGGGATTGCCAACCACCAGAATACGCACCGCAGAATCGGCATGATTGAGAGCACGTCCCTGCCCCACAAAAATGGGACCATTGACCTGAATCAGATCCGAGCGTTCCATGCCAGGGCCACGGGGACGGGAACCCACCAGAAAGGCCGCCTGGATACCCTCAAAAGCCGCACCAGGCTGATCATAGATGTCCACACCATCCAGGGTGGGGAAGGCGCAGTCGGAAAGCTCCATGACCACCCCTTCCAGGGCACCCATGGCCTGGGGAATTTCCAAAAGCTGCAAACGAATGGGCTGGTTGGGTCCATACAGCTCACCCGCCGCCAAACGAAACAGCAGGCTGTAACTGATTTGTCCGGCAGCCCCGGTCACAGCCACGCGAATAGGTTTGGTCATGCTCTCCTCCTTGCTGATTGGTGATTTTTTTCGGGAAAAAAGTTCCTGGCAGACGCTTTTTCCTGTGTCAAGCAACTCATGATCTTTTATCCTGTCATAGAGCAGGATTCAAGCCTTCACAACAAGGATACAGGGACAAAACGTGACTCTCAAAGAATTGAAAGCCCTCAAGGAAGAATTTGAAAAGGATGGACGGCAGGCCATGGCTGTTTATCTTACTTCAGAGCAGGCAAAAGAGCTGCGTTGGGAGATCCACCAATTGTATGGTTTTGACCCCGGCGAAATGTTAACTACCCTCTATGGCATGAGCGTGGCCGCCATCGACGCCCCCACCTTTCGATTTGAGGAATAATCATGCGCAGCTTCAATCGACAGGCCAATCAATTGCGTCCGGTGACCATTACCCGCCATTTTATCAAACATGCCGAAGGCTCCTGCTTGATCACCTTTGGTGACACCCGTGTGATATGCACCGCCACGGTGGACGAAAAAGTTCCCTCCTGGTTGCGGGGGCAGAAACGGGGCTGGGTGACGGCGGAATATGGCATGCTGCCCCGTTCCACTGGCGAACGCACCTCCAGAGAAGCCGCTTCCGGTCGCCAAGGTGGACGCACTTTGGAAATTCAAAGGTTGATCGGACGTAGTCTGCGGGCTGTGGTGGATCTGCCCAAACTGGGGGAACGGGTCATCACCCTGGACTGTGACGTGATACAGGCCGACGGGGGCACCCGTACCGCCGCCATCACCGGGGCCTATGTGGCCTTGTGGGATGCCATTCATACCTTGATTAAAACTGGAAAATTGACGGAATCTCCGTTGATTGAAGGGGTGGCAGCGGTAAGCTGTGGCATTCGCAAGGGCGAGACACTGCTGGATTTGGACTATGAGGAAGACTCCTCCTGTGAGACCGACTGCAACTTTGTCATGACCTCTTCCGGTCGTTTTGTGGAAATTCAAGGGACGGCTGAACACACCCCTTTCACCCGTGAGGAGTTTTTGCAACTCTCCCTGTTGGCGGAAGAGGGCATTCAAACCCTGCTGGCCCTGCAAGAGCAGGCTTTGGCAGGCACCTAGTTTTTCATGCAGCCACCCCACCTCTCCCTTTACGTCCACTTTCCCTATTGCGTCCGCAAGTGCCCTTATTGTGATTTTGCCTCCCGTGCCAGCCGTCAGATACCGGAACAGGTGTATCTGACAGCTTTGGGCAGGGAGCTTTCCCTGTGGCGACAAGAACTGGCCACGGATGCACGTCCTTTGCACTCCATCTTTCTGGGTGGCGGCACCCCTTCCCTCTTCTCTCCAGCATCCATAGCCACCCTGCTGGGTTGGATTGGGGAACATTGGTCCCTGGAGGAAGGGTGTGAAATCACCATAGAGGCCAACCCGGAATCGCTCACCCTGGATAAATTGGCAGGTTATCACCAGGCAGGGGTCAATCGTCTGAGCCTGGGGGTACAATCTTTACTGGATGAGCGGTTAAAACAGCTCCATCGTCCCCACGACGTGGCCACCGCCATTCGAGCCATGGCTTGGGGACGACAGGCAGGCTTTACCAACATCAATCTGGATTTAATCTATGCCACGCCAGGACAGAGCCTGTCCGATTGGCAGGGGGAACTGGCCATGGCCATAGCCCTGCAACCCGATCATCTCTCCTGTTATACCCTCACTCTCGAAGAAGGAACCCCCTTTTTTGCGGCCCATGAACAAGGCGAACTCCCCGTGCTGGGTGAAGAAGAGGAACTGCTCCTCTTCAGCCATACCCGACAATGGTTGACCCAACAAGGCATGCCCCCCTATGAAATCAGCAATTTTTGTCGCCCTGGTTTCCAATGTCGTCACAACCTCAACTATTGGAATTATGGGGATTACCTGGGTCTGGGAGCCGCCGCCCATGGCAAGTGGACCAGCCAGCAGGGAATTATTCACCGCACCGTCAACATTCACCATGATCAACCCTATATGGCATCCCTGATGGCCGGAACAGGTGGCCGCCAATCAAAAGAGATCCTCACCCCCCGAGAAGCCGGGGCGGAAACCTTGATCATGGGCCTGCGCTTGCACCAAGGCATCCACCTTGCCCACTATCAACGCCACGCGGGAATCTCCCTTTGGCAGGCCCATGGAAAAACTTTGGAAGAACTGTTGCAAGATGGATTGCTGCAACTTGCAAAAGAGCAACTCTCTCTCACAGAAAATGGGGTAAAATTGGCCAATCTGGTCCTGGCCAAACTTGTTTGACTCAGGTGTAACCATGGCACTACAATGAGTTACCCTATGGCAACAGGTGGAGATAGCGATGATCGATTACGACAAACTGGAAAAATCTCTCCGACACCTGGAGGCGCAGTTTGCCAACCATCGGCGAACTGCCCAACGGCCCGAATTCACCCATTTGGACCGGGAGGGGATTGCCGAATCGGTGATTCAAAGATTTGAAACCTGTTATGATACACTTTGGAAGGTTCTCAAACGTTACCTTGTGGAAGAATTGGGGTTACCCCAGGTGCCCAACAGCCCCAAGCCCATCTTCCGTATAGCAGGACAAAACCAGATTTTGCCTTCTCCTGTGGAACAATGGCTGACCTATGCAAATGCCCGTACCGGAACCAGTCATGATTACAGCAGTGACAAAGCAACCCAGGCATTGGCCATCATGGACACCTTCATAACCGATGCCATCGCCCTCTACCAAACCATGACAGGCACAACTTGGCAATGACCAACTGAACATTACATAGAACACAAACCCCTCCTACAAGCATTGTTACGCCGCTTCCTTCTAAACATTGCCAGCTAACACCTAACACCAGAAAGAGAAACCGGAACTAAACTCCGCTATGGCAGACTAATAATGATAATTGCCATTGACTGCAATATCGTTTATTCCGACAACGGTAGAGTCAACGGCGTGAGTCAAACCATTCAGGGGGATGCCATGTCAGAGCTTTATGACAATATTAGACGAGGAATCATGGCCGGACTGCCAGCAACCATGGTTCTGTCCGTGCTTATGCTAAGTGAGTCTGTGCTGCCACAATTTGCCCAAGCCTCGTTGATAAACAATCTGGTGGACAAAGTATTGGAATACCAAGGGATAACAGGGTATCCCCATGTAGGATGGTTCCTGCATTTTTTCATTGGAACCATTGTTTGGGGCAGTGTTTTCGGGGTGGTGGAGCCGATTCTTCCTGGCAAAACCTGGCGTCACAAGGGCATGGCTTTTGGGGCTGGTTGTGCGTTTGTCTTTCTGGTGGCCATCATTCCCATAGCCGGGGCAGGTTTTTTTGGCATGAAGCTATCCCTGGCGGGCATCCTGGTGACTATTCTTCAACATTTAATCTATGGCTATGTTTTGGGAGATGCCTATTGGCGACTCCTCCCTGCCCGGGAACGCATGGTAAACCCGAGTTATTTCTGCATGCGTTGACCTAAGCGGGGTCAACGCATGCGGGGATAAGGTGGGATTACCCCAACCACCGGAGCACCTCTTCCCGATCACAATCACACAAATTCCGCAGTTCAGACTTCATTGGCCGCCAGATTCTTTCCACCCGTCTGGCGGCAATGAGGGGTTCCACCAGTTTGCGGGTTTCTTCTGGATCTTGCAGCAAATGGATTGCCAGATCAGCCAGCAGTGCTTCCTTCCTCTTCGCCAGAAATGCTTCCACTTCATGAACCGACATATTGGTCTCCCCCATCCCACACCGCTGAAGATTGTTAAAGTGACCTATCCCTGTTAACTCTGGTTAGCGTTTGATCGCCTGTTACCAGTAACTAAGTTAGCAGCATTTACACGCGCTTGACAATTATATTTTACATTTCAATAAGTTCATAAAAGGCATTACGTTTGCAGTAAAGGAGAGGAATTGAAGCTTGGTTGCACCTCCGAGTCCGTGAAAGGCAGGATGATTGGCCATGAAAATTTTATTAGTAAACCCAAAATCACCCGTATTTTCCACCCGTATCGGTGTCGGTATTCAAATTCCACTGGGACTCTTGGCCATCGGAGGACCTTTGCTAGACGCTGGACACCAGGTTTCACTTTTGGATATGGATGCCCTTGGACTCTCTCTTGAGCAAACTTGTCGGGAAATCCTGGCCCGCAAACCCCAAGCCGTCCTCATTGGCCATAGCGGATCCACAACAGCCCATCCCTCCAGTATGATTTTGGCAAGAAAAATCAAGGAATGTTCACCCACACTGGCCATCATCTACGGTGGGGTATTTCCTACCTACCACGCCAAGGAGATTCTACAGAACGAACCTGCCGTGGATATCATCGTGCGCGGTGAGGGAGAGGAAACCACCCTGCGAACAATCCATGCTTTGGAAAACGGTTTCCCCCTGTCCCACATCCTTGGAATTACCTATCGCTCCCATGAGGGCGTGTTGGAGAACGTTTCAGCCCCACTATTGAAAAATCTGGACGACTATCGAATAGGTTGGGAATTGATCGAATCCTGGGATCTTTATCAATGCTGGGGAGTGGGTAGGGCGGCAGCCATCCAATTTTCCCGTGGCTGCCCACATCAGTGCAGCTATTGCGGACAAAATCGATTCTGGCAACGTTGGCGGCGACGTGATCCAGTCAAAGTTGTGGACGAGATGGAAATGCTGTTTCGGAAACATGACGTTCGCTTCATCAATATCACCGATGAAAATCCAGCGGTCTCCAGACAAGCATGGCAGACTCTTTTGGAAGAATTACAACGGCGTAACCTTCCCATTGCTCTATTTGCCGGTATGCGGGCCTCCGAGGTGATTCGGGACGCCGATATTCTCCCTCTTTACCGAAAAGTAGGCTTCGTGTGCATCAATATGGGCATCGAAACCACCGACCAGGATACAATCAGGTTGATTCGAAAAGGCTCCAACGCATCGGATGATTTTCAGGCCATCCAACTCCTGAAAAAAAATAACATCCTCTCCATGGCAGGATATGTCATCGGTTTCAAAAGGGGGAAAACCCCAGGACTGCTCACCACTCTCACCACTCTGGCGGCCTACGGACCTGATTTTTTAAACACCCTCTACGCCACACCCCATAGCTGGACGCCCTTTGCCAAAGAAAATAGCCAGCGTCAGGTAATCCAGACCGACCTGGGCCGCTGGGATTATCGCACCCAAGTTCTGGACATGGACGGCATATCCCCTTGGCAAATTTTTATCTGGGTCAAAATGCTGGAGATGCTCTATCACCTGCGCCCCATGAATCTTCTTCGCATTCTTTTTCACCCAGACCTTCTGTGTCGGCACGGCTTGCGATGGAGCGTCCAGCGCATGACACGGGTTTGGTTTGCGGAAATTTGGGATTTTCTCTGGCATCTCAAGATTAACCGTCATTCTCTTTCCCTGAAAATATTTCTGGATCGTATCACAGTGGTCCAACCATCGGATCACCCACATGCCCATGAAAAAAGTCAATTTCCCCAGGCTTGGCAAAAAGTTTCATTTATCGCAAAGTAAATGAATGAAATTAAAGTTTTGACAAAATCAAAGAATCTCTTTACCATTTTTCCCATGAGCAGTGACTTATGGGAAAATACGCTTTTCCATTTTCAAGTTCTGGATTTTTTCTTTAGGAAATCAAAGATCATGCCTTATTCCAACCCCACCACAAAATGGTCTGCCCTGCTCCTTTTTGCCTGCCTGGCTTCCATGAGTGGGTTGGCCGATGGAAGCAGTCAATGGCAATCAGATTTTGGTCCCCTCTCCCTGACGGTTGAAAATGATGTGGATGTTTCTGGCAGTTATCCCAAGTTCCAGGGGACTTTGGAAGGTTTTTTAAGCAGTGAAGGCAACCTGGAGATGACTTGGTTTCAACCGACATCAGAAGTACGTTGCCAAGAAAAAAAAGAAAGAACCTATTATTGGGGCCGGGTGATTTGGCAGGTGCTGCCTGGTGGGATACTCAAGGGAAAATGGTCTTACTGTAACGCTACCCCCGGAAGTGGTGGTAAATGGAATGCAAAACTGGTATCGGGAGCCGCCATTGAAAAAATGGTGGGTGTGCATGAACCGCCTCCAGTACCTGCTCCTACTGGCAAGCGAATGGTTTCTGCGCCAACCAAAGCCGCCATGAATGCTTCAATGGCTCCAGCCGCCATGGAGGTGAAGAAGGAGGAGGTCATGGAAGAAATTCGCTTTCAATGGGGGCAAAACGTCAATTTGAAGCAGGTAAAGTTCATGGCGGTGGATTTTACCTGCGACAAAGTGACTGATCAGATTGCGGTGCGGGCCAATCTGGACAGCCCGGAGGGACACGCACTGGATTTGCTGGTGATAACCCGTGATGGTAACCATCGCTTTGCGGACGTATTGTCCGTAGGAGAGTCCAATCTCTGTGTGGATCTTACGAAACAACTTCCCAGTGTCAGCATTGAGGATGTTGGTTCTGCAGGCAGTTTGAATATGGTAGGCCCTGGCGTTTGTAGCAGAGCTATCCGGGTAGGTGGCAGCGAATGCAGCCCTTACTATTTCTTTTGGATGCACAAACCCAAGGGAAACACCCATTTCACCTACTACACCCCTTGAGTTAAAAAGGTTGCAAGGCAGAAGCCTGTTGTGTGTTGCCAGAAATTGATCAAGGAGAATCGCCCATGCGTGACCATGACGTTGTTATCTCTGCCTACGGGGTGACCATGCCGCCCATGATTTACGGTACGGCCTGGAAGAAGGAGCGCACCGCATCTTTGGTGGAAAAGGCCATCGAACTTGGTTTTCGGGGTATTGACACCGCTTGCCAGCCCAAACATTACCAGGAAGCGGGAGTTGGCCAGGGTGTAGCGGCGGCCTTGCAGCGGGGCTTGCCACGAGAGGCGTTGTATTTGCAAAGCAAATTCACCTCCTTGAGTGGCCAAGACCCCAGACAAATTCCCTACGATCCTGCGGCGGAGCTTAGCGAGCAGGTTGCCCAATCTTTTCAACGCTCCCTTGATAATCTGCAAACCACCTATCTGGATTGCCTGGTGCTCCACTCCCCTTTTCCCCAATGGCAGCAGACTTGGGAGGTATGGCAGGCGATGGAGGATATCTTCGCCCGGCAGGGAGTCAAGCAATTGGGAATCAGCAATTGTTATGACTTGAGATATCTGGAAAAGCTGTATCAGACAGCCAAGGTTAAACCTGCCATCGTGCAAAACCGGTTTTATGCCCAGACCGATTATGACCGGGATCTGAGAGAGTTTTGCCGACACCATGGGATTTTGTATCAAAGTTTCTGGACGCTCACCGCCAATCCGGGGGTTTTATCCCATCCTATTGTACAAACCCTGATGCAAAAATACCGACGCACTGCAGCGCAAATTTTTTTCCGTTATCTGACCCAGATGCAAATCATTCCCCTTACCGGCACCACCTCGGTTTTACACATGCAGGAGGACTTGGCAATTTTCGACTTTGCCCTGACTGCTGATGAATGCCATTCCATGGATTCTTTGCTCTGATGCCAGGATACCCCAACCTGGCCTATGGTGATGAGGGAAGAGCTGAATTTTTAGTTTGGGTCGTATGGGTGCCTGGGTTGGCTACTGGAAAATCTGCTCGATCTTTTCCGCACCGATAATTTTCTTGCTCCACCCTTTCAAGGTGTCCAGGTCAGCATCGTTTAGTTTAGAACGTACCCAGTCGGGAACTGCACCAAAACGGTCTTGAAGAAGATCCAGCAACATTTCTATCCGCTCTTCCAGCTTACCTTCCAGCTTACCTTCCAGCTTACCTTCCAGATGACCTTCCCACCTACCGATACCATAGGTGGATTGCACCAGGCTGGCTTGATCGCGCAGACCATCCTGGTAGCGTTCGTAAGCTTTCCGTTCTGCCTCTGGCAATTGCAAAATATTGAGCTTTTCCTTGGCTTTTTTGAGGCCACGGGCGGTGAAATCATCACGAATGTCTGAGTTTTTCAGAAAATAAATCCACTCATCCAAGGTATCACGGGCCACATCGTCAAAACTTTTTACCTTGATCAGATAATATTCTGGGAAGATGGATGCTACCGAATTGCGTTGGAACAGGGCTTTTTGTCCTTCGCTCAAGTCCAATTCATCGTGGGTATGCATTCCTTTGAAGGTGGTGTTGCCCAGATAGATATAGTCGGTGCCGCGCCCCAGGTCGAAGTGCAGAATACTGATGGAAATCATTTTAATGACGTTGGCGTAGGGTTCACCTTCGGTCATGTGTTCGGTGATGGCTTTTGCGGTGCTGTACAACAGGCGATGCAGGTAGTCCAGCTCCCGTTCGTACTGCAATTCGATGACGATAATTTCACCACGGGCATTTTTGACTTTGAGATCAACCCGGTTGAATTTATCGTCCTGCCACTCCTGATTGCTTTCGCTTTCCAAAATTTCCATGATGGACACATCATCGTGGAGAAGCTCGCTTAGAAAGCCTTCCAAAATTTCAAAATTGGCCTTGCTACGCAGCAACCGTTTCAAAGCCCAGTCGAAGCTGATGAGCTGGCGTTGCTTCATTTTGGCAAAACTCCAACAACAGTTTCGTGATGGGATCATGGGGAAATTTGTTTTGAAGCAATGAACAGTATAACCGTAAGCACCCGTTATTTCAATTTTCCTACGGGGGAGCCAGATTAATATTTCTGGGTTAGCTATTGAATCAGGGCAGGCCATTCCATTGATCGGTTGCTGTGGGTGAGGGTCTGCCGGGTTAAGTCCAATCATTCGGCAGAATGGTGGCTTTTATTTACCAGGAATGGTTTGGTTTATGTTAAGCCGCCTGCTGATGCAGACGCTCCAGGAGAAATTCCGGCGCAAGGTCTGCACCATTGGCCCAAACAATGGTTCCCAACTCATGATCCACATGGGCAGTGGCAAAGGTGGTTTTGTCTTGCAGGGGAGCAAACATTTCTCCCCACAATTCCGACTCAAGATTTACTTCCCCCGTGGACCCATTGTCAAACACCAGCCAAAGCCGGTAATCCCCCAAATATTTCATGTCTTTAACATGCAGCATATGGGTCACTCCAGAGGGTCAATATTTTGGTGTGGTGGAAGGTGGTCATTCCAGTGCAGGAAAATCACTATTCCAAAAAATTATCAAAACACAGGCATGTTATAAAAATCTTCGGATTGAAATTCCTGCTATAGATTATAAATTTATTAATTGGACACTTTATACATCCCCTCCTCCCTCCTCCCACCTTCCGCATGGCGGGCGATTTCCTCCAGCAGTCGCTCCTTTTTCAAGGGCTTGCTCAGATGGCCATTACATCCTGCTGCCAAGCTCTTGGCTTCGTCCCCCTCCAGGGCATAGGCCGTGAGAGCCAGAATGGGTAGCGGTGGTCGCCCTTGCCAACCCTCCCACTCCCGAATCGCACGGGTGGCGGTGTAGCCATCCATCACCGGCATCTGCATGTCCATCAGCACCAAATCAAAGGGGTTGGTCTGTACCTGCTGCACCGCCTGTGTCCCATCCCCCACCACCTCCAAAATGTGGCCGCTATCCTTGAGGAAGGCACGTACCAAAAAGGCGTTGTCCTCCGAATCATCCGCCAACAAAATGCGCAGCCCCCTCTGGTGCGAAGAAGAAAACGTGGTCCCACCCGTCACAATTTCCTTCACCCTTTGCAACAGCACCAAACGCTTGACAGGCTTTATCAAATAGTGGATCCCAAAGTGTCGCGCCCGCATCAGAATTTCCCGCCGATCATCGGAAATAAACATCAGCACAGGTAACGCTCCCAATGTGGGATCAGCACGCAATTGCCCCACCATGTCCAAACCATCCTTGGTCTGCATATGGAAGTCCAACACCAACACTTGGTAAGGCTCCCCGGCTGCATGGGCACGTTGGAGCTCCTCAAACCCCACGGTACATTCCTTCTTGGCCTGTACCTGGCAACCGCTTCGCTCCAGCATGTTGGTGAAAATGGCCTGGTTGGTAACGTTGTCATCCACAACCAACACCCGCACCCCGGCCAACGAATCCTCTGGCACAGAAACGCTCTGCTCCCCGATGACCACCGAAGCCAGGGGGAATCTGGCGGTAAAAGAGAAGGTACTCCCCACCCCCACTTGACTCTCCACCCAAATCCTTCCCTCCATCATGGACACCAAACGCCGACAAATAGCCAACCCCAGACCAGTCCCCCCAAAACGCCGGGTAATCGACGAATCCGCCTGTGTGAAGGGTTCAAAAATTACCGACAGTTTCTCTCTGGGAATGCCGCAACCCGTATCCGACACATGAAAACTCAGCCAGACCGTGCCATCCTCCTCTTCCTTCTCCCAACCCACCATAACCCCTATCCGTCCCTGGAGGGTAAACTTAATGGCATTGCCCAGCAGATTGACCAACACCTGCCGAAGTCTTTTGGAGTCACCCAATAAATATCGTGGTACCGCATCTTCAATCCGGGTCTCCAGGAGGATCCCCTTTTCCCGTGCTCGCGGAGCCAAAATCTCCGCCGCTCCTTCCACCAGGGAGTGCAACTCAAAGGGGAGGCGTTCCAACTCGAACTGCCCAGCCTCAATCTTGGAAAGATCCAGGATATCGTTGATCAGTTCCAGTAACGCGCTACCAGCCCGCTGGAATATGGTGAGATATTTGACTTGCTCCTCGTCCAAGTCGGTCTCTGCCAACAACTCCGACATCCCCAAAATGGCGTTCATGGGGGTGCGGATTTCATGACTCATGGTGGCCAGGAACTCGCTCTTGGCCAGATTGGCCCCTTCGGCTTCCTCCTTGGCCGTTTTCAATGCCTCCTCAGCCTCCAAACGACTGTTGATCAAAGATCGGAAGGCTTGGCCCAACTCTTCAATCTCATGGGATGAATGGGAGGAAATGGCATCCACTGAGGCTCCTCGGCGAACCTTCTCCACTGATTCCTTCAACTTATGCAACGGCTTAATGACATAACGGTACACCCCAAACAGCCATAAGACCGTTAGCATAACCAGCCCAAGAATGGTTCCCCTCATTAACCAAGTCAGCGTTCGATTTGCTTGCTCCCGCCTTTCGGTTGCCTCATAAGCCACGGCTTGGGTTTCGCTCTGGAGGTCCAATATCGCCATAAAAAGGAAATAGGCAAGTTGTCGTTCAATCTCAAAACTGTTATTTGATTGAAGCAGTTTATCGAAGGTGTATTGGATATTTTTGTGCTGCTGACTTAACCGATGCACCAAAAAAGGATCATTGGGCGGATCCTCTATGGAATTGATAATCATACCAATGCTGGCATGTTTGTTTTTCCACACTTCGACAGAACGCTTCTCGCGAAACAGGAGATAATCCGAGGTCAGATTAGCAAGTTGGGCCATACTTAAAGCAAGGACATCCTCTTTCTCGCTTAATTTTATTTCCTCCTTGTTTTTCTTTTCAAAATAGATAAGAAAAATAAACGCTGTGACAATAAGCACAAGCGAAACAATGAAAAACGCGTTGGATGTTTTTCGAATATTCATATCTTTAACAAGAGTTCCATTTGTGAATTAAACCAGCTAAGGTCTTGCTTTCACCGGATAATAGAAATTGCATTGGGCTTAACTTCTTCAAGACCCTTCAACCAAAGATGATCGCGATAATTGGTCAGACCATTCTCTTCCAATATTCCCTGGGAAATACCCCAGTGTTTCTGCGCCACCATCATGGCAATCAGACTCTGAGACAAGTTCATACGATACATGGCAGGGTCCCAAACATCGTTCATATAGCTGGGAGTTGCCTTGATAAGATCACCGATAAGGAAGCGGGCTTCCACCAGATTTTTTCCCAACCAGGTTTCCGCCTGGAAGAGGGCCAAAAGCACCCGCTTGGCATGGCGGGCATGGTTTTCCAACCAGGTACCTTTGGCAATGACAATGAAGTGAAAACCCTGGCTTTCCTGGGCTGGCCATTCCATGACCTGGTCCCCCAGATTCTGACGAATCTGGTAACCAAAGGGCTGCCAAGCAATAGCTGCATCGATCTCCCCTTTAGTTAACATTTCTACCATCGTCGAAGGGGAGAGGTTTTTCAGAATAACCCTCTCCCAGGGAATACCGTTAGATGCCAGATAGCGACTTAAGAAAAACTCTCCTGTACTACCCAAGGTGACGCCAATCCGCCGGTCTATCAGCTTCTCGGGCCTATCGATACCCCGGTCCTTACGGGCATACAACCGAACCGTCTGCAGGGTTGCGATAGAGGCGATAATTTTCAGATCGGAGGAGGAGGATAACTGCCGGACAAATACAAAATCGGAGACCAGTGCCAGATCAGACTCCCCGGCAAGCAAGACATCCATGGCCTCTTTGCCGGAGGTATAGTTCCGAAAATCCACATCAAGACCGTTCTGCTTGAAAAAACCGCGATTATTGGCAATCAAGGCAAGGGAACCGGCATCACTTTCAGTGGATGCAAAACGGATGACTCCAGGCAGTTGTGAAAAATCTTGCGATTGTTCACAACCCGGAAGCAAGAACAGAAACATCAGGCAGCTAAAAAGTCCTTGGAATAAATGTCGCCACTTTTGGTTTAACTGAACAGGCCACCAACAGCCCGTAGATTCGATTGCCATAGAAGCTTGATAAGCCATTGCTGAACATTTTGCGGTGCAAGCATCTGGTTCTCTGGGCAGCACGCCAGGAACAGGTCGCACCGTGCCTGAAAAACATCTGACAACAGCTTGTTCAACAGAATGAACCAATCGTTCCATCATGGGGCTCACAAAATATTGTTGCTACCGTTAAGGACGCACTGGCATTCAGGCAAGGAGTCAAAAGCAATACCTCCCAGTGACCATGACGATTGGAGTTTTTGCTTACTTGGTAGATGCTGGATATTTGGCCATACTTTTTGCAGGAAAGTTCAGATTTGATCGTCTTAGGGAATGATTATACACAAGCAAACAAAAGCCAGCAAGAAAATTATTATGAAAAATTAAGACTTTGCACGACAAATCTAACACAATCCCAATGGCGTTGCACCTTTTAGAAGCTTTTTTATTTATTCCAGACGGGCGTTTTGGTGCGGATGATCGGATAAGAAGCAGGATGGAAAGGCGAAAAAAACATTTTCGTGATTGCCAAGAGAGTGGGATTTTCAGTGAATCTCTCTTGCAGACTGTGAGGGGTTTATCTATGCCATGTTTATTCTTAAATAAATTTTTTGCATTTAAAATTTATTTATTGCATTTATCAGCCCATTCCCATTGCCTGGCCCACCCCCATTCTGTAGAATTATTAACGTTATCATCCATCAGATAAAGGATACCCCATGAGTCCGGTCACCCACTTTCTTGTTGGCTGGCTCACCGCCAACTCTGTTACCACCCTGGACCGCCGCAGCCGTGCCACCATCACTCTCGCCGGAATCTTCCCCGACGTGGATGGCTTTGGACAACTCATCTGGCTCGCAACAGGTGATTGGGCAGATTATGATAAATGGTATATTGGCTTCCACCACAAATTCGGCCACAACTTCCTGACCGGGCTATTGCTCATGGTGCTGGCCTGGCACATGGCCAAACATGCCAAACTTCTTACCGCCCTTCTCACCGGCATCAGCTTTCACCTGCACCTGCTGTGCGATATCCTTGGCTCCCGTGGCACCGACCCTCTCGACTTATGGCCCATCTTCTACCTTTGGCCCCTCTCTGAAAATCCCTGGCAATGGGCTGGCCAATGGCCCCTGCTCTCCTGGCAGAATTACGCCATCACCCTCCTTTGCCTTGCTACCATCATTCACCTGGGACGCAACCGTGGATATACCTTCCTGGAAATGGTCGCCCCCAAGACCGACCTGGAAGTCGTACAGGTATTCCGTAAATGGTTCCCTGGCCAAAGCTGATATTCCTGAGTTGGGAAAATTTCCGAAATACACAACTTACCAAACCATCTAAATTGGCAAAACGCCAACAACAGTTGCATGAGGGAATTATGGGGAAATATTTTTCTATTAATAAACAGCGTGAATGAATTTTAATTCTACAGATACGAGAGTGAGCTTATATTTTCTGAGTGTCTGTTAAATCAGGGCATGTATATGGGTGGTCTAATCCATTAGTCGGTTGTGAATGATTCATTGATAATGAGTGAAGGCCATTCCAACTCTTGAAATCGTCAACTTATTTTTGTTAGTCTCCTAACCAATCTCGGCAGAGCCACCCGATACATGTCCGACCAACCCCTTCCCCTTTAACTTACGTTTACATCTGCCCGTTTTGGAAATGGATACCATGGAAACCCATTCCATCAATGAACCCTCTCTGTTCCGCATCGAAGAATCCGTGCTGCTCAAGGAACTGGAACCCACAGTACGCCAACAACTCGCCCAACGCTTCACCATCCTCAACCTGGAGGCCGGAGCCGTACTCTTTGTTCCGGGGCAAATGCCTGACCATCTCTATTTAATGGGATCTGGCAAAGCGGTGGTGGAGGCCATGGGCAGCGAAATCGAAAATCCGGTGCTGGCGGAGTTGACTGCTGGCAATTTTTTTCCTGTGGAGGCCCTTTTTCAGAACCGACCGGTCTTCTCTACTTTCCGGGTGGTGGAGGACAGTACCCTCTACCGGCTCTCCGAAAGCCAGTTCAAGCAGTCCCTTGCCGATTTTCCCACCTTCCGTCGTTTTTGCGAGTTACGCGCCAATACACTGGTGGATCAAACCCGCAAGCTATACACCACCCAGTTGAGCATCCGTCCTGACTACCAGTCCCTGGACACCCCGCTGGCCACCATTGTTCAAAGCAAACCGGTCACATCCGATCCGTCCACCCCTCTCAAGGTGGTACTTGCCAAAATGAACGACCACCCCGCCGAAGTGGCGGTGATCGTCGATAATGATGACCATCCCTTGGGAATCTTCACCCTTCGCGACCTGCTGCAACGAGTAGCCCTGGGAGAGTACCCCCTTGAAAGTCCTGTGGAAGGGGTGATGACCCGGGAACTGCACCCCCTGGAAGGCAAACTTCCCGGCTCCCACGCCGCCCTTGAAATGGCCAGACATGGTGTCAAGCAGGTGGTGGTGGTGGACCAGGGTAAGGTAATAGGACTGGTCTCAGAGAGGGATCTGTTCGGCCTGCAGAAGGTAGGACTGGCACAAATCGCCGCCGGTATACAGCAGGCCCGCACCGAAGATTCCCTGATCCGCCTAAGTGACGATATACGAAAATTAAGCCATAACCTGCTGGATCAAGGAGTTGGCTCCGAACAGCTCACCCAAATCATCTCCACCTTAAACGACCAGTTGACCGAGCAAATCCTCCGCCTGACTGCCCGGAGTAGTTCTCTGACCCCCATCGACTTCTGCTGGCTGGCCCTGGGTAGTGAAGGACGCCATGAACAGACCCTCTCCAGTGATCAAGATAACGCCATCATCTTCCGCCCATCCGAAGGAATCTCCCATGAAGAGGCTCGGCAGCAACTTTTAGGCTTTGCCCAGAAGGTAAACTCCCTGCTGGATCAATGCGGTTTTCCCCTCTGCAAGGGAGGCATCATGGCTGGCAACTCCAAATGGTGTTTAAGCCTGGAAGAGTGGGAAAAACAGTTCAATGGTTGGATCAATACCCCAGAACCCGAAGCAATCCTCAATGCAACGATTTTCTTTGATTTTCGTCCCCTCCACGGCCACAAGCACCTAGCCACCCAGCTAAGAAACCGGGTAGCACGGATCGCCAAACAAAATCGCCGCTTCCTGCACCTAATGGTGGAAAGTGCCCTGGATCGCTCCCCTCCCCTGGGTCTGCTGCGGGATTTTGTCACCGCCAACGACGGTACCATCGACCTGAAGCTCTCCGGGATCGCCCTCTTCGTAGATGCCGCGCGCATTTTTTCTCTGGCCCACGAGATCGTCGCCCCCGGCACCCGACCCCGGTTGCGGCAAATTTCCCGTTTTGTAAAGATCCCAGGCAAGGAAGTGGAAGCCTGGAACAACGCCTTCGACTTTCTGCAACACCTAAGGATGCGCATTCAGCATGAACAGCACATGGCGGGCCGCCCGGTAAGCAACAAGATAGATCCCGCCTCCTTAAACGACCTGGACCGCCGCTTCCTTCTGGAGTCCCTCCGCCAAGCAGGCAGACTGCAAAAACGGCTGCATGTCTACAAAATCAGCGAGCGCAACATGTGAATTCCATTGTCCCAAAACTCCTCCCCTGGTATTGCTACCGGGGAGAGGAGTTCGGTGAGGGTTCCGTGATATTGGATTTTCGAGTGCTATCACAAGATTTCTCACGGATTTGTCTCATACCAAAATGATTATTTTTGTTTTTTGCTTTCCTGCATAAACTGCCTGGCTTCCTGGCCAGACTGAAAGGCTTTCGGGTCGGTGCCAGGTGGCAGTTGAAGCGACTGCGGCTGGCTGGGCTGTGCCGTTGGCAGTTCCGTTGACGGATAATTATACGAAAGTAACAGATTGATCCCCGGTTGTGATATGGGGGTTGCGTCCACCAGCATCAGGAATGTGTTACTGCCAAAGGCATTTTGCCAGAGGGTCATCCTGGTTTTTCCATCCGCAGAAAGCTTTACCTTTGGCGAGTCATCTAGTTTCAAGGCAGAACGTAATGTTTTACCAAACGCTTCGGCATCGGCTTTCTCGTCCACAATCCCACAGGTTTGCATGCCCCCATTGGGTCCTTTGCTTTCAGCCGCGCCAAGCTGGTGCGGTCCATCCTTCAAAGGAACAATCCAGGATTTGCTATGGGTGAAATATCCGCTCTCCTTGGATTCACCAAGATCCTTTAGGACCGGTAGCTGCATTGCCTTCGCCCGCTGGTCCAAGGCGGAGAAATTGGGCGGTTGCAACGTACAAAACACCTGGAACGAATTTAACAGGGAGGCATTGCGATCCATTTTGACTCCTTCCGCCGCCTCGACACCGCTGTTCAATGCGGCTGCGACCATCAACCATCGCATCACCCTGCCTGTCCCAACACTGCCGACGATTTGTTGCATGTTCACCCTCCCCTGTTTGGCAATACAAACCTATTATTAATCATCATAATTTCAACGAGATATTACATAATAATAAAAAAAATATAAATAAGTAAATAATATATCTATATGATGGGTGGCTGTGGCGAAATCCACGGACAGATACCTACATTCAAGAAATATACGTAAAGTATACACTTTTCCCTCATAGCCATAAAGAAAATCAGCATGGCATCCTCTTCTCCCCGAGAGGAATCTGGGAAAATCAGACCAGTCAAAGCGAGCATCA
>JADFXB010000400.1 GCA_015233935.1 Magnetococcales bacterium
CACCATTCTAAAACAAAAAAAGTCGGCCTGGCCGACTTCATCCACTTCCTGGAAGATGGATAATGCGTTAAAAGGGATTCTATGGATTTTTTTTCAAAAAGCAAGTGCTCCTCTGCACGAAATTCCTAAAATAGTTCATTTGTCGGGTTGAGGAGGCGCGTCTCGGCAAAATTCAGGGCCGGAGACAGAGTAGGCAAATTCAAATCACTCATATAAATCCAGCTCATTCATCAAGCGTTTATAATCGACTGAGACCTCTGCTCCTTTGGCCAGAATGGCCAGAAGCTCCTTGTTGCTCTTAATACCTTCGTTCAGATGAATGGACTGTTCAGGCTTGGATGCATCCTGACGAATTTGCTCCATCATTCTCTGACGAATTTCAGGCTGTCGGAGTTCTTCCAAGGTTGCCATATTCAACTTTGCTCCTTAGGAAACGTAATAATTCACCGCACAGGCAGGACCAGCAAAATTTCATCGGGATAGACCAGCCCCAACTCCCGGCGGGCCACCTCTTCCAAAACGAGGGGTTCTTTCACCAGCAGGCGGATTTCATCTTTCAGGCTTTGGATGCGGCTTTCGGCGGCGCGAATTTCCTTGCGCACGGCCACCGCCTGGCTTTCCGTCCGCCACCAGGCCACCAACCCCTGATTGCCAAACCACAGGGTGTATTGCGCCCAGCCATTGGCCACCAGCAAGGCCAACACCAACAGGCGATAGCTCCAAACCCCCAGACCTGGCTGTCCGCGCTCTTCTTGTCCGGTATTAACTTCCACGGGGCCACCCACCTTGCTGATGCCATAATCTCCAGATATAAACTTTTTAATAGTACTACAAACATTCTGGAAGGGCAATATGGCCTTGGGCAGGAAACTTGAAATTGAATAAAGCCTCCCCTACACTGCCCCTGTTTTGGATTCCTCCCCCGCCCTATTCTCCAGGGAGCTTTTTGCATCATGACCGCAGCCCAATCTTTCCTGCAATTTGCCATTGCCCATAAAGTATTGCGATTTGGTTCCTTCACCACCAAAGCAGGCAGGCAGACCCCCTATTTTTTCAATGCGGGATTATTCAACAGTGGCAAGGCGGTATCTCAATTGGCGCGTTTTTATGCCCAAACCCTGCTGGCTTCTTCTGTGGGATATGACATGCTGTTTGGTCCTGCCTACAAGGGCATTCCACTGGCCACCGCCACCGCCATGGCTCTGGCGGATCATCATGGACTGGATCTCCCTTTCGCCTTCAATCGCAAGGAGGCCAAGGATCATGGCGAAGGTGGGGTGGTGATCGGTGCACCGTTGCAAGGACGGGTGCTGGTGATTGATGATGTCATCAGTGCCGGAACTTCCGTGGGAGAATCGGTGCGCATGATCCGGCAGGCAGGGGCTACCCTGGCGGGAGTGCTCATCGCCCTGGATCGGCAGGAGCGGGGAAACTCCCAAAAAAGCGCGGTGCAGGAAACGGCAGCCTTGTACAACGCCCCTGTGGTAGCCATCGCCTGCCTGGATGATCTCATTGAGGTTTTGCGTCAAGATCCGCAACTGGCCAGCCATCTTCCTGCCATTTTGGCCTACAAAGATCAATGGGGGGCATGAAGGGATTCTTGAGAACCTGACCACAATCCTTTATAATATGCCGGTTGGGTTCCGTGAGGCATTCGTGTGGTCGTGAATCCGGGTGGGATCATTCTCAAGGCTTTGTCTTCTGGAGAAGTTCATGTCTATAGCGCGTTCAACGATCAGTGTCATGGCAGGTCTCGTATTGATTGCCCTGTTGATGAGCGGGTGCGCCGACAAGAACAAGCCCAAGCCGGATCCTTCTGCCCCTGCCCCGCCTTCCACCATGACCAGAATCAAGGAAATGTTTAACTGGTCTGCGGAACAGACCCCTCGTGCCACCGTCACCACTCTGATGAGTGACATGCATGGTTATGCCTTTCCAGCAGCCATGAATATTCAGGATTTGGAAAAACTCAACACCACTCTGGAAACTGGTCGTTCCCGGCAAACCAACTCCTGGGTGAGCCACTCCCCCAATACCCAATTTGCGGTGACCCCTTATCCCATGTTTTTGGACGGTAAAAACCGTACCTGTCGGGAGGTCACCATTGAGAGCCTGGTGAAAGGGGCAC
>JADFXB010000401.1 GCA_015233935.1 Magnetococcales bacterium
TCCTCAGTCTTGGCGGGATGGCTGCGCTCAATCGTCTGATGCCGCCAACCCCGGTTTATATCCAGGCGTCTGGCCAGGATATGCGCATTGTTCCAGCCCTTCCGCAAGCCCCAGGCCGGTAGACACGCCACCTTATGGGGGACGTGGACGAGTCAGGATGGTTCTTCTTCCATGAAATCCAGCAGGGTGCCCTTGGAACGCGGCGGTGGCGGAGAGGGGCAGGCAGCGGGCAGGTTTTCCACCTTGAGGCTGTAATCGTCGTGTGCCCATTCGCAACGGGCAAGGACGGTAGTGGGAATTTTTTTCACCGTCAGATTGGGCCAACGCTCCGGTGAACCACGAAAGGCCAGGCAGAGCACCAACAGGGTGCGCTCCCGTCCCACCTCTTGGCTTAAGGCGTCCAGTTGCTCTATGGTGAGGATTTGGGTGGTGGCGTAGAGATAATCCTGTTCACTGGATTGCCCGTGTTGCCAGTAATAGACATCGCTGGGCTGATAACGAAACCCCTCCAGTTTGCATAACGCCTCTGCCAGCATCACCGGATTGTATTGCCGGTTGATGACCCACTGACCATAATGGTCTTTCTCCAGTAAAGAGGGGGCCAGGCGGAAGTAGCGAAAACCGCCTCCACCCCGCCAGCCCACCGCATCGCTGATGCCCCCTTTATCTTCGTTATCGATCACCTTTTGCAGGCGCGGGAGGATATGGGTGTGGCAGTGCTCCCCCAACTCCACCATGATCCAGCGTCGCCCCATCTTGTGAGCAACTGCTCCGGTGGTGCCGGAACCGGCAAAAGAGTCCAGGACCAGGTCGCCGGGGTTGCTGGCTAAGTTTAAAATGCGCTGAATCAATTTTTCCGGTTTGGGGGTGTCGAACGGGTTTGTGGCATTGAATGCTTTTACCTCATTGCGCGCCTCATGGTTGTTGCCAACTTCCGAGTGCAACCAAACCGTGGGTGCCGGAGGGCCGGAATCTTTCAACTCCCGCAAAAACGTCTTTCTCGCCGGGGTGGCAGTGCCATCTACACCAAACCATATTTCATTATTGTCATCCAACTCTTGTAAAGATTCTTCAGAAAATCTGGGGAATGTGCCAGGTGGGGGCGACCAGGTCACCCCATTCTTGAAGGTGTAGATAAATTTTTTTCCCTTCTCCGAACCGCTTTTGGCATGCAATGGTGTTGCCTTCCAATCTCCCTTGGGATGCCCATCAGGATTTTTGTAGCGGGCGTTCATCTCCTCGCTGCGTCCAAGACGATTGGGCCGCCATATCTCCTTATTTTTGGCATAAATAATCACATGGTCATGGTTGTCTGATAACCACTTGGCATCATTGGCAATGGTATATTTTTTTTGCCAAACCGCATTGGCAACAAAGTTGCGTCTGCCAAAAATTTCGTCACAAAGAACCTTTAAATAATGGGCCTCGTTGTCATCAATGGTCATCCACAAAGAACCATCCACGGCAAGAAGACGATATATAACCTCGATGCGGTCTCTTATCAGGGATAACCATAGAGAGTGTTCTATGCCATCATCATAGTGCTCAAAAGCCGAGCCTGTGTTGTACGGCGGATCGATAAATACGCATTTGACCTTGCCATAAAACTCCTGCTCCAAGGCTTTCAAGGCCAGCAGGTTGTCCCCAAAAATCAGGCGGTTGTCAAAAATGTCCTGTTCACTTATGCGCCGGCGGGCGTGGTAGGATTTTTCAGGATCCTCCAACAAAATGCGTGGCTCCAGCCGGGGACGAACCTCCTTGCCAATCCAGGTGAGTTCCAGCCTTTGTTTGGGGGTGGGTCGTTTATCTGTGGGGGGGAGCTGGCTCATAGGGATATCTTTTAGAGGGGGGATGGGGGGAAAACCTTGTCCGGGTTTAAAATTCCCTTGGGATCAAAGGCATCCTTAATCGCCCTTTGTAGTTGCAGGGAGACCTCATCCAGTTCCAGGGATAAAAAGGGACGCTTCTGGATGCCGATGCCATGTTCGCCAGAAAGGGAGCCATCCAGTTTGCGAACCAGTTGAAAGATTTCCTGCAAAATGGGCAATACCTGCTCCACCGTTTGGGAGGTAAGCAGGTTAACATGAATGTTGCCATTGCCCGCAT
>JADFXB010000402.1 GCA_015233935.1 Magnetococcales bacterium
CAGAAGCAGGTGCACGTATCAGTTGGAATCTGTTTAATATTTTCTCCGCTCCTGCCGAGATTGAGGCGGCTGAAACCGGTTTGGAATTGACCAAGCTGCGTGCCCAGGCCATGCAAATGGCTATTCTGGCGCAAACCCATATTTCTTTGCGGCAGTTTGAAATCGCCAGTCGTCAATACCAACGGGCCAGTGAATTGTTGACCCTGGATGAGCGCATCCTGCACCACTCCCAAGTACGCGAGGCCAACGATGCCCAAAGTACCTTGGAACGTATTTCCAATCAAACCACCATGATTGTTGGCCTGTTGAGAAAATACCAATCCCTCTCCCAGGTGCATGCTGCCTTGGGACGTATCCACGCCACTCTGGGCATGGATCCCCTGCCGGAAGTCATAGAGGACAACTCCTTGCCAACCATTACCAAATTGTTTGAAAATGTCCTGAACAACCCCCTGCCCACACACAAAAGACTCTAGTCTATGATTTTTTGTTGGAAATACATGGCAGCCGTCCTTTTGACGGCTGCCGTGATGAATCTATCCTCCGCCATTGGCAAAGAGGGACAGGCTCCTATTGCCCCAGAAATCCGTGGCCATGTCACCCCCAAACGTTTTACGGTGCTTTCGGCGGAAGTGGCGGCCAAGATTGAAACCATTGCCGCGCGGGAAGGGGAGCGTTTTAAAGAGGGACAAACCCTCATCTCCTTCGACTGCTCCATTTATAAGGCCCAAATGGATCGCGCCCGTGCCATCAGTGGTTCTGCCGACAGGGTTCTTGCCTCCCATCGTCGCCTGGTGGAATTAAAATCTGCCGGTCAACTGGAAGTGGAAATGGCAGCTTTGGAAGCTGCCAAGGCACGGGGAGATATGCTGGTCATCCAGGCAACCTTGAGCAAATGTGTCATACAGGCCCCATTTACCGGCAAGGTTGCGGAACAAAAGGCCAGAGAACAACAATTTGTCCAGCAAGGGCAAGCCTTATTGGACATTCTGGACGATTCTCAATTGGAATTTGAATTTATTGCCCCATCTTCCTGGATGAATAAAATACCTGTAGGCCATACCTTCCAATTGTTTTGTGAGGAAACCAATAAAAACTATCCAGCCCGTGTCGCCCGCATGGGAGCCAAAATAGACCCTGTCAGCCAATCCATGAAGGTGATGGCAGAAATTCAGGGACACTTTCCCGAACTGACGGCGGGCATGAGTGGCCGTATTGTCCTGACGGCTCCCTAAAACATGGAAGCCCCGGTCATCAATCCACTGGAACGCCTGACCTCCCTGATCTATCTGGAGGAGCGGTGTCGCACCGCTGAAAACCACAAGCAACTTTCCTTTATTATAACCAACGAAACAATAGGGCTGGCTCCTTATAGGCAGGCTTTGCTATGGAACTCTCACACAAGAGTTGTCGCCCTGTCGGGAGTTCCAGTTGTGAACCCTCATATCCCCATGGTGCAATGGGCCAATGCCGTTTGCCAACAGCTTGTCAAAAAAAATCTGGCAGCGGGCGAAGTATCGCTGGAGGAACTGCAAGAACGGGAACAAAACCAATGGAATGAATGGCTTCCTCCCCATGCCCTTTGGCTTCCCCTGCCAGGGAAAAACCAGGAGCAACAAACGGTCCTCCTTCTTGCCAGGGAGACACCCTGGAACGAAGGTGAAATACTTTTGTTGCAACGTCTGGCAGGAGCCTATGGTCATGCCTGGACAGCCCTTGATGACCGGGGAATCTGGCATTCTGGGCGACGCTATTTCACCCGACTCTCCAAACCAAAAATAATCATTCTGTTGGGAATACTCGTTGCACTGATGTTGATGCCGGTACGACTTTCCGTGTTGGCCCCTGGCGAATTGGTTCCGGTGGATCCATTTTTGGTTCGCTCTCCCCTGGAAGGGGTGATTGAAAAAATTCACGTTCGCCCCAACGATTTGGTGCAAGAGGGACAACTCTTGTTTGAACTGGATCCCACCACCTTGCAGAGCAAGCTGGAAGTGGCCACCAAAACCCTCACCACTGTGGAGGCTGAATATCGACAAGCGGTGCAACAGGCGGTTTGGGATCCCAAAAGCAAGGCCCA
>JADFXB010000403.1 GCA_015233935.1 Magnetococcales bacterium
GTACAGGTGGGGGTGCGGGAGTCGGCCAGGGTGCCATGTTTGCTCTTGCCAATGGCCAGCAGGGCTACCGAATCCTCTTCTTCGTGACAGATGGTGCATTCTGCATCACCGCGCAGAACGGCATCCGGGTTGGCTGGTTTGCCTTCCCCTGCCCAAGCTGTGGTGAGGATCCCCATGACCAGGGCGATTCCCAGGCCCATTGGGAAAAATAGACGTGCTTTCAACGATAGACTCCTTTATCGCGGCAGTTTCGCCCCCCCCATTTTCGCACAAACCAGCCCCACCCTCTGATTTGTGGTATCCGGGGGACGAATGGTGAAACTTTAATATTTCGGTAGGTTACAGCGAAAGAATCCAGCGAATGAACTCTTTCAATTGCCCTGGATCGGTGATGTCGATCTTTTTGTGCTCTTCGGTGGTGCCATCTTCCAGTTTGACTTTGGGGGAGGTGGTCAAATGTTTGTATATTTTATCCTCTGCTGCCCCATCCCCCTTATACTTTTCCGACACCTTTTGATAGGAGGGACCATTCTTAGATTTTTTCACTGAATGGCATTTGGTGCAATCGTTGCGTTTCAAGACTTCCAATGCAGCGTTGGCATCCAGTTCTGCCATGGCCAAATTCACGGAAGTGCCAGTAACCAATAAAGCAAAGAGTGCAATTCGCCCCCAAACGGGCACCGACGAAGCCTTCATGACAGGATTTTCCCTCAATGTATGTGGTCAAAAGAGGCCATCTTTTCAGTAGCAGCAATCGAGGACAAGCAGCCGGGTCCGGGTGACCTGAAGTATTTGTGTCATCGAATCACTAAGCGATTTGGCACACCTGTGTCGCCAAATCTGCAAAAATTTAACAGAGATTTGATGATCAGATTGCTGGTAGAAAAGTGTAGATTAAGAGCCTCTTAAGGATAGATATCAATTTGATTATTTGCAAGTATTTTTATTATACCATGAATTCATTGGAAAATTGTTGATTTACATATTCAACAAAAAAAATTTGTTATATGTTGGATGAAGAATATAAATGTGACGTTTTGTAACAATTATATTTAATAAATGGATCGAACGTGGGAGAGTGGTTTGACAGCCATGGGTTAGGAGCGATATAATTTTGCCATTCATGACAGATAAAACACCCGAAACGGAATCCATTGATGTCAGTAAATATTCCCTTTTTCTTCCAGAAGATAGCCATCCCCTCACGTTTAATGGGCCTGGTGTCCCTGCTACTGGTTTTTCTATTGGTAATTCCACCGATTCATGCCGCAGAATCCCCTTTACGTATAACTGTAAGTCTGGTGGGACCACGCAATCTCTCCTATTTGCCTGTGGATCTCATTCCCCGTATAGGGGCAGACCAGGAAGAAGGGGTGCAACTCATTCTTAATCATGTGGGGGGTGGGGGAGCAGCCATCAAACAAACCCTCTCCCGCAACAGCGATTTTGCGGTGGCAGGTTTTCCCGCCATCATGTCCCTCAAGGCCAATGGCGGAACCATGTTAGGGGTGGCCGCCGTCAGTGATGCCACCCTCTTTGTCCTGATCGTCCGCTCCTCCCTCCAAAATGAAGTCAAACGCATTGCCGATTTAAAAGGCAGAGTGATCGGTATTCACAACAGCTCCGTTAATGCCAAAACCGTGGCCCAACAGTTGACCGAGCTTTTACTCTTTTCCGATGGGGGCAACGAACACGATCTTCGCATGGTTCCTGTGGGGCAAAACTGGGAGGAGCGTGCCCTGTTGCTGGAAAACGGCAGGGTAGACGCCATCATGGCAGAAGAACCCTTTGCCTCGGTCATGATCCGGGAAAATAAAGCCTTCGCCTTGGCCAATCTGGCCGATCCTGCTATCTCCAGTCGCGTACCGGGCAGCCATTTTCTGCACGCTGCCGTCACCACACGACCCGATGTTCTGCAAAGCGAACCGGTCAAAGTACAGCGCATGGTGGCCATGGTGCGTCGTTCCCTGCAATGGATTGCCAGCCATACCCCAGAAGAACTGGTGGAAAAAATGGTGGTGGTGGATGAAAAGGAGCGACAAGGTCTTCTCTTCGCCTTGAAAAAATATCCCCGTCT
>JADFXB010000404.1 GCA_015233935.1 Magnetococcales bacterium
CTGCCCCTTTTGTGGCTCTATCTGGAAAACTTTCCAGCCTCCCCCTGGCAGGGCGACCCACAACTCATGGATGCGGTTCATGCCTTGCTGGAATTCTGGTGTCGCCATCGCTATGCCGATGGCACCCTGGATGAATGGTATGTGGGAGAGCGTGCTTTTGCCGCAGCGGCTTTTACTACCCATGCCGTGGCCCGCACTTTGGCTGACGGAGCAAATGTTCTGGAAACCAACCTGATTGAGCAGGCCAAAACCGCCTTGAACCAGACAGCTTTTTGGCTGGCCGGGCAAGAGGATTTATTTAAAACCAACCATCAGGCCGTGGGTGTGGCAGCCATGGCCTGGGCAGGAAAAGTGTTGGACGCCCCCCAATGGACCGCCAATGCGCGCCACAAACTGGCGGTCATGCTCCCCCGGCAAAATCAGGAGGGGTGGTTCCCAGAAGTGGGACACATGGATGTGGGATATACATTTCTCACAGTGGAATTTCTGGCCATGACCATGGATTTGTGGCAGGAATGGCATCACCTTCCATCCTTAATCCGCGCCTTTGAATTTGCCTGCCAATGGGTGCATCCCGATCTGACCACAGGTGAAGAATACGGTATCTGCCATAATCCTTACCTGTCCACCATTGCTGTGGTCTACCTTTCCAATCACTCTCCCCAAGCGGCTTGGCTTCGTTACCAGTTGGAAGAAAAGAGTCGTGGCTTTTCCGGTATTGCCCATACCCTGGCCGATGATTTACGCCTGCTACGCTGGGGATTCCAACCCCTATTGGCCTGGAAACTCCAGCATCAATATTCAACCAGACCAACATTACTTTCCCAACCCATCCCCCTCATGGAACCCTCCCCGCAAACGGGTATTACCCCTTTTTCCCTGGCAGGGTTGCTACGGTTGTTCGCGGGAGGTCATGCCATCCTGGCCCCGGTTGCCGGTGGCTTGCTGCGTCTTTTTTCCCCCGCAACCACTGGGGAAATCACCGATGCAGGCTATGCCATTGGTCTGGAAAATGGTTTCGCCACCAATACCACCTACCACCCCACCATCCCCTGGAAGCTGGATGGCAAAACGGTGATCCTCCAAACGCCCCTGCTGCCAGTACGAAAATTCATGCCCTCCTTTGCCTCTCGCCTGATCTTGCGACTGGCTTGCACCACATCCCTTGGCTCACGACTGGCCCGTCGCGGCATTGATTTTATACGAAAACGTAAAGGTAATGCAGTCAACCAATCGTCCGCCAACCTGTACAGCACCCGTTCCTCCTGGCAATTACAACGAACGGTGACCTGTCTTGAGGATGGTTTGCAAGTAAACGACCGACTCTCTTTTCAAGCACCGTTGGCCATGGATCGTCTGTTTTTTCTTATGGCCAGGGATCATAAGCGGGTGTTGCCGGTTCCCGCAACCGACCTCCTCCCCAGCGTAAAAGGCTCCAGCCGCTTTTTAAACATTCGCAAACGGTATCAGTTTGACCATGGCTGGTCGTGCATCCAACTGGATGCCGACTTCACCCCACCTGGAAAGGGATAATCCAATGTGTGGTATTGCCGGAATCATCAGCCCCGATCCGGCAGATATGGCCTTGCTGCCTGTCATGACCGATGCCATGACAAGACGAGGACCGGATGCGCGTGGTATCTGGCAGGGAAACGGGGTGGGTTTGGGCCATCGCCGTTTGTCCATCATCGATCTTTCTCCACGGGGCAACCAACCCATGTTCAACGAGGATGGCTCTCTGATCCTCTCTGCCAACGGGGAGATCTACAACTTTCCCGTTCTCACCCAAGATCTCAAATCCAAGGGACACACCTTTTGTTCTGATAGCGACTGCGAACCCCTGTTACACCTCTATGAAGAATACGGGGATTCCCTGCTGAAGGAGGTCAATGGCATGTTTGCCTTTGCCCTCTGGGATAACCGCCAACACCGTCTGCTGGCAGCCGTGGATCGTTTTGGGAAAAAGCCCCTTTACTATGCGGTTCAGGATCAACGCCTTATTTTGGCATCCCAGCTCCACGCCTTACTGCATTTTCCCTGGATTTCCAGACAAGTGAA
>JADFXB010000405.1 GCA_015233935.1 Magnetococcales bacterium
GGGTTCTTTACAAACCGGTGGGGATGATGGAGTTGGGTATGTTGTTGCGGCGGGTGTTGGTGTTGTAGGGTGGTTCATAATGAGTGTGGATTATTTGTAATTATTATTGAACATTCGATAACCCAGAAAAGAATTCACAATTATGTATTATTTCAACGGAATTCCAATCTGGACTCCTTCGGGGCCATTCAAAAGCCGTTTTCGGAGTAGGGGCCACGTTCCACCAGCAACATGGTCAGGTCATCGTGCAGGGGACCGCCGCCGCGTATGTGGGCCACGACAGCCGCCAGGCGGGTGTTGGCGGGGGTGGTGTGGTGATCCACCAATAAGGTGCGGAGCCCCTCTATTCCCAACATGCCGCCGTCGGGGGTGGTGGCCTCTGTGACGCCGTCGGAATAACAATACAGGGTGTTCTCATGCAGGGAGACCACCTCCTCGTCAAAGGCTTGTTCTTTCAAAATCCCCAGTGGCAGTCCCTGTCCAGCAATTTCCTTGAATGATTGGGTGCGGTGGTTGAAAATGAGTACCGGCAGGTGGCCTGCGTTGGCAAAGCGAACGGTGGCATTTTGCCGGTCGTAGAGACCGGCCACCACCGTGACAAACATGCCCACCCGTACCGCATCCGCCAGTTCACCATTGACGATTTGCAAAATACGGCCAGGGGAGGTTCCGCTCTTGGCCAGATAACGGAGCAAGCTGTTGGTTTTTGCCATCAGCAAGCCAGCCCTGGCTCCCTTGCCGGAGACATCCCCCAGGACAAAAAAGACATGTCCAGATTGCTCCAGATCCACCACGTCGAAAAAATCACCGGATATTTCCAGAGCGGGAATGTTGAAACCATGGATGGGAAACGAGGGAATTCTGGTGGGGGGCAGGAAGCTCTCCTGGATGGTGCGGGCCAGGATCAACTCGTTGCGTCGCCGGTCCTGTTCCACCATGGTTTGGGCATGGCGGGCCTTCAGAATGGCCAAACTGGCCGTGGCTGCCAGGGCGGTGAGAACATATTGATCCTTGGCATTGAACAAGGTGCCGTCCTGCTTGTTGAGCACCTCCATGGCCCCAATGGACCGGCCCTGAATCTGCAAGGGTACACAGAGGATGGAGCGGGTGATAAAGCCTGTCTTCTGGTCCACTATTTCTGTAAAATCCTGATCGAAACTGACATTTTCCACGATTTGCGGCTTCATTTCCCGCACCGCACGGCCCACGATGCCATCGTGAATGCCGACTTTCAGGCCAAGAATATTGACCGGACCGACGCAGGCACGGCAGATGAGCTGGGTTTCCGTTGTTTCATCCAGCAAAAAGAGGGAGGCCGCTTCGGCGTGGAGAAAGGCTCTGATGTGGGCCACGCTGTTTTGCAACGTTCCTTCCAGTTCCAGAGAGGTTGAAACCGCGCTGGCAATATTGATCAGCAGGTCCAACAAATCGCAGTTGAGGGCAATGCCCATGGCAGCATCCTGATCGTGCAACCGGATACCCACACCGTCTTCGGCAATGCGAACGAGTTTGCAGGGCAACTCCATGGTTCCATGATTTTCCGACACCAACTCGATGGTTCCCTTTTCCCCGGTGGTCAGTGTAACCGGTACGGCGGCTGCGACGATGAAGGCTCCGGCAAGACTGACATCTCTGGTCACCCCTTCGATACAGGCTCCACCGGCCAATTTGATGACGGCCTTGACCCTATGCGGGTTGCGGGTCCATTGCCTTTGTTCGGATGTGGACACTGTAGCACTCTTCTTTCGCCCACGGAGTGGGTTAACGATGGAACTTGACGGGAATCAATCTACGCGAAATTCCGTCAGGCTGCCACAGGGCAAAAATAATTGTCAATCAAAATTGGCTCTTCTCGCGTTAAAGCGCATCCAGCATCCGCCATTCCTGAACACGCCGTACTTGGTCAGGTTCTCGAAAAGAGTCACGATTTTCAGGCTTATTGAGCCACCTCCCCCGACTTGCTGCCTTGCTGACTATCCGGCTTACCTAAAACCCATTGACCTGCAAGCCACTTAGAGGGATGATCATAGCCCCCATGGCGACCCGGCAAGG
>JADFXB010000406.1 GCA_015233935.1 Magnetococcales bacterium
AAGAAGACACCTTTAATCAAATAGCCTGGATGCAAAAGGGAATGGCACAGGCCGCTGCCATGAGTATCTTGGATTGGCAGGAACTTTCAGGTCAAATCAAGAGCCGAATGGTCATATTTGCTCAATCTCAATCATTTCCTCGTGGGGTTGAAATGGTGAGAAGGGATTTATCACCTAAGGTGAAGGCACGGCTTAAGGAAGTTCTGTTAAAGGCCCATGAGGATCCCTTGGCGTTGGATGCTTTAAGATCCTATTCCAAAACCCGCAAGTTTGACGAAATTACCCCACAGGTGGAGGATAGTCTTTCCTATGTTCGTCGCCTGTTGAATTTGTGCCAAGGGTGTTGAGCCGTTTTGGAGGCAGATTCACCTATACAATAGGGGGAGTTGATACCATGTTGGGATTGGACCGATCATGAAATTGCGGTTTCGCTTTGCTGTTATCATTGTGACCCTCCTTGTGGTTGTCACCATTCTGTTGTCTGCCTTAATGTTGAACCAGTTTCAAACTGCTATCCGGCAGTTGACCATCGCCCATGCCAATAGCACGACTCCCTTGTTTATTCAGCAACTTTATCGTCGGGGTGAAATGCTTACCAGACTCATCAGCGAACTGGTGGCCGAACCGCTTTATCATACCGATGTCAATCAGATTCGTTATTTATTACAAACCGTTCGGCATGAACCGGATCTCGTAAATATTCAGGTGAGTGACTCCCATGGTGAGATTGTTTATGATCTTACCAAGGATGAATTTATGTTGGGGGAGTTTTTGTCGCCTGAAAAGATAGAGAAGTTGCACACCTTGACCACGCCTCTGGTATTTGCGAGCGATACCAGCTTGGAGCTCGTGACCCCGGTTCGCTTGGAAAAAAAGGTGTTGGGGGTTGTGCGGTTGGTGTTTGATAAGACCCGGGTGCAAGAGTATGGTCAATCCATTTGGGAACAAACTTTTGCCATGGCCGAAGAGTTGCACAAGGGGCAGATCCATATCTTGTTAGGTATGGTAGCCTTTTTTGTAGTGACAGGCATTTTTTTAGCTTTTTGGGCCGCTGGCTATTTGAGTCGTCCAGTGCAAGAGTTAATTGAGCATGCCAAACGATTGGGGGAGGGTGATCTGGAAACCCCAATTTCCTTGGCACGTGAGGATGAGTTAGGAATTCTGGCCAAAACTCTTGAAGGCATGCGGCGCAATATTCTCTACTCCTATGAACAGATTCGAGCCAAAAATCAGGAAATTCTGGATAGCCAGTTGGATTTGACCCGCATTGCCAGTGAAAAAGCGGCTGCGGAAGCCGCTGCCCATGCCAAGGGTGTTTTTCTGACCACCATGAGCCATGAAATTCGCACACCCATGAACGTGGTGATCGGCATGGGGGATGTGCTGGCAGAAACCGAATTGACCAGCGAACAACGGGAATATGTTAAACGATTGCAGGATGCTGGCAATAATCTTTTGGAATTGATCAATCAAATTTTGGATCTGTCCAAGATTGAAGCCGGGGAGTTGCGTTTTCTAAAGGAATCTACCCCTATTCCCATATTGCTTGAAGAAGTAGCAGGACTGTTGCGGGTTATGGCAGTAGGGAAAGGACTGGAGTTGATTTGTGTGATTCATCCATCGGTTCCCTCTTGGTTGATGACCGATCCGTTGCGATTACGTCAAATCTTGTTCAACCTGCTGGGGAATGCCATTAAGTTTACCGATTCAGGAACAATCAAGTTGTATGCCAGCTATGAAGCCACTGCTGAAGGGGTGTTGCAGTTGCGGGTGGAAGATACCGGGATTGGCATCGCCGCTACGGATATGGAAAAAATATTTCACCCCTTCAGTCAGGTAGACCCCAGCATCACGCGCCGTCATGGTGGAACCGGATTGGGGTTGGCTCTGTGCCAGCAGCTGGTTAAGGGTATGGGGGGTAAACTTCTGGGAGAAAGTTCTCCAGGGGTGGGCAGTATCTTTTATGTAACCCTGCCCATGGAGATGGCCCCCATGGGAGAAACAAAGGCACTTGAGCCTGTGCTCCTCAATGAGGAGATAGCACT
>JADFXB010000407.1 GCA_015233935.1 Magnetococcales bacterium
TAACCTGAAAGGCATCTCCGCCCATTTTGTTCAAGGGGTGGTGGAGTTTGAACGCAATCTGCTGGTCATTCTGAATGTGGCTAAAGTATTGAATGCAGAAGATTGAATTCCCACAAACCTCTGGTTCCCGGATGGATCGTTCGCAGCCGCGCCATGTAATTCTTAAGCATGGCGTGGTTTTTGCTTAGCATTATTGTTGCATGTGTTTGTGCCGGTGGGTTCTTTCTTTTTCTTTTTTGTCCATTGCTCGTATGCAGAACCCACCAGCATCACTATCCCGCCTGAATTATTTGTCAGGAGGGGGTCGTTATTGATGTGAAGGATTAGCCTGCCAGGTTCCCCCAGGTTTGAATGGGAGAGTGACATGGACAGGGTTTGATAAAAGAACAGCTTAGGCAGGATTGTTTAACCCGATGGAAATCCATAGCAAACACATTTCTGCGGAGATCAGGGAGGAATTCGACAGGGAAGCCGCCAATCTCCACAATGAATTGGGCCAGGTGCGCTCCCTGGTGCAGGATGCCATCGTCAAACTGACTGACAGCTTTACCGGTCTGCGAGATCAAGCCAATACCCAATGGAACTTGGTTTCCCTTTTGATCTCCAGCATGGAATCGGGTCGCAAGGATGGTCAGACCCAACGGGAAGCCATCAATATTCGTCAGTTTGTCAGTGAAACCGATCAAATATTACGCTCCTTCGTGGACCATATCATCCTGGTTTCCCGGCAAAGCATGGAAATGGTCCATCGGGTAGACGATCTCTCCCAGCAAATGGCAGAAGTCATGCGCTTGGTGAAGGGTATCAAAGGCATCGCCGAGCAAACCAACGTACTCTCTTTAAACGCCCGCATTGTGGCTGCCAGGGCAGGTGAGGCTGGCAAGGCCTTCAATGTGGTAGCCGATGAAGTACGCAAACTCTCCCGTAGCTCCAAAACCATCTCCGACGATATCGACAACGTGGTGGAGAGTGCACGGGATAATATCGATTCAGCCAAACAAATTATTGAAAACATGGCCTCCAAGGATATGAGCTTTGCCATCCAATCCAAGGGGCGGGTAGACGAAATGATGCGGGAAATCAGTGAAATTGACCGCTTCACCGCCTCCACCTTAAGCGAAGTCTCCAAAATTACCGCGTCCATCAATCAAGCCGTGGGTCTGGCGGTTATGTCCTTGCAGTTTGAAGATATGGTGACTCAACTTACCCAGGGCATGGAGCGTAAATTGCAGCTCATGGGGGAATTGACCTCTGCCGCCTGCTGTGGTTGCAATGAAGGCCAGGAGAGTCCAGAGTCCAGTCATGCGCGTATTCGTAAATTTATTTCCGAGCACCGCCAATTGTTTGATGAGTCTGACCGCAAGGTGGTGCGTCAGACCACCATGGATGAGGGCGATATAGAACTTTTTTAAAATTCTGATACCCTTGTGGCAAAGGGTTGCTATCTGGTGGAAAAATGGCAATATTGATAAGACACTTTCTGTGGGGTGTTCTTCTAGAGGATATCACCAGCCCCCTCGTTCGTGGACCGGGGCTGTTTGTTGTCGTATAAGGATCGGCTTGCCAACAAAACCATATGGAGGACCAGCATGTCTGGAACCATCAGCGTTGTCCGTAATGAAAATGAAACCGTCATCAGCATCAAGGGACGGTTCAATTTTGAAATGCACTCCCAGTTCCGCACCGCTTATCAGAGCGAAACCGCCGGTGCCTCCAAAAAAGGCAGCAAGTTTATCATCGATTTGACTGGGGCCGAATACATCGACTCCTCCGCTCTGGGCATGCTGTTGCTCTTGCGGGAAGAGGCCGGTGGTAATGAAGCCAATATCGAAATCGTGAACTCGCGCCCCGAAATTCGCAAAATTCTGGAAACCGCCAATTTCCAACGGTTGTTCAAAATTTTGTAAGAGCGTGACCTCTGGTTGGCATGATGAGGTGTGGCAAGCCCATGGGCTTGCCAGCCATGTATCCACCCTGTTGCCGTCAGTATTGTGATTCATGAAAATCCTCATCGTGGATGATGATCGCATCAACAGCACCATTC
>JADFXB010000408.1 GCA_015233935.1 Magnetococcales bacterium
TTGCAGTACCGTCTGCAACCGGTGGGAGGTTTGTGGAATAGCTATCAACGCCTGGTTCGAGACCTGGCCATGGAGACGGGCAAACGCATTTTTCTGGAAATGGAAGGTGAGCAAACCCGTGTGGATCGTTCTGTCCTCTTGGCTCTGAAAGAGGTTTTTGTCCACTTGATTCGTAATGCGGTGGATCATGGTCTGGAGGGGGTAGAAGAGCGGGTAGCAAAAGGCAAATCGCCGGTGGGCCGTATTCGTTTGATGGCCGACCAACGGCATGGGCAGGTTTATATCCAGGTGGTGGATGATGGTCGTGGTATGGATGTGGAACGCATTAAACAAAAGGCGGTGTCCATGTCTTTGATCTCACTCCAACAGGCCCAGGAATTGTCTGACAGCGATGCCCGTGCCTTGATCTTTTCCCCTGGTTTCACCACCGCCGACCATGTGGGACGCATTTCCGGGCGTGGGGCAGGCATGGATGCGGTACGGGTAGCGGTTGAGAAGGTGCGGGGGGTGATCGAGGTGGAAAGCCAGCCCGGTCTGGGAACCACCATACGCCTGCGTATTCCCCAAACCATGGCCATCGTTCCCGCCCTTATGGTTTTGTGTGAGGAATCCTGGTATGGCATCCCGGAAGCGCAGGTGGTGGAACTGCTTTCCTTTTATGGTGCGGAGATAGCGTCCTTCATTGAAGGCAAGCTGGGCCAACCCATGGTGCGGGTACGTGGTCAGTTGGTTCCCCTTTTGCCCTTGGAGGACATTTTTCACGCCTCCCCTGCGGACCTTTCCCATATTTTGTCTGCCGACTGCGTCCATGTGGTCATTTTACAGGGGGAGGGAGGGCAGTTTGGTTTGCGGGTAGAAAATATTGGAGAAATTGCCCACCTGGTGGTGAAACCCTTAACAGGCGTCTTGGCAACCACCGGTCTTTTTTCAGGGGCCGTGGTGATGGCGGATGGGCGTGTTTCCATGTTGCTGGATGTGGTGGAGGTGGGACGAACAGTTTTGCGGGGCTAAGCGCGTGACCTGGAAGGAATCCGCTGTTTAAAAGGCCGTGCTCTATCCGTCACGTCCGAATAACTCAGAGCAACGGCCCAAAAAATCGCCCCACCAGACTGACAATCCCCATAAGCAGGAGCACCAACAGGAGGATCAAGGTGCCCTGGCTTAGGGAGCGCAACAGGTTGCGGTTGCCGGTCATAAGATAGATGGCCAAAGCAGCCGTCACATAGCAAACGGCCAACACCGCAACCAGGCGCAAGATCAACATGATGGATTACTCCCTTCAGGGGACCAGGCCATGGCGACGCTTGGCCCCTTCCACAGTGTTTTTAAGCAGCATGGCAATGGTCATAGGGCCAACCCCACCGGGAACCGGGGTGATGGCAGAGGCGCGTAGCACTGCGCTGGCAAAATCCACATCCCCACAGAGGGTGCCATCTTCCAAACGGTTGATGCCCACATCGATGACCACCGCCCCCTCTTTCAACCATTCGCCTTTGACCATCTTGGCCTTGCCCACGGCGGCAATGACGATATCGGCCTGGCCGATCACCTCCGCCAGGTCGGGGGTGCGGGAGTGGCAAATGGTCACCGTGGCATGGGCCGCCAATAACATGAAGGCAACAGGTTTGCCCACAATATTGGAGCGTCCCACCACCACCGCCTTTTTACCGGCAAGCTGTACGCCTGAATGGCGCAACAGTTCCATGACCCCCCAGGGGGTGCAGGGTTGAAAGGTGGGAGAGCCGATCACCAGGCGTCCCATATTGTAGGGATGAAAACCGTCGGCATCCTTGTCCGGGGAGATGAGATCCAGTACCTTTTTTTCTTCAATACCTTTGGGTAGTGGCAGTTGCACCAGGATGCCGTGGACGGCCTCATCCTGGTTGAGGGTATGGATAAGTTGCAACAATTGGGATTCGCTGGTGGTGGCGGGCAGGTCATGGGCGAAGGAGGCCACCCCCACCTCTTCACAGGCACGTCTTTTGTTGCGAACGTAAACCTTAGAGGCTGCATCCTCCCCCACCTG
>JADFXB010000409.1 GCA_015233935.1 Magnetococcales bacterium
AAAAATCCAATCTGAAAGGCGGTCTTTAATTCGGAAATCATGAAGGCAGGCACCAAGAGACGGGTGGGGACCGCATCGGTGGACTTGGCCTTGGTCATTCCGGCCAATCGCATGAAAAGGGCCAGATCATCCTCCCTGGTTTGACGCAACATAAAGGCCCGCACCGGGGTAACAGCACGCTCCCAGGCCACTCCGGCTGAAATTTGTTTGTCCATATAGGGACGCAGAGAATCGTTATAAACTTTATCCAGCACCGGTCCCATGACAAAAAAGGTGATAAACAAGGAGAGAGCGACAATGACTTGATTGGGGGGTTGTCCCTGCAAGCCGATGGCCTGGCGCACAAAAGACATGACCACAATGACCCTGGTGAACGAGGTAAACATGATCAACAACCCTGGAGCCAGGGAGAAGAGGGTCATGAGGAGCAAAATTTGCAGGGCGGTGGAGACCTGCGCCGGATCGGCATCGTTGCCGATCAAGTTGAGGGCAGGCAGGGGCGGATCAGCGGCGAAAACCGCCACTGGCACCATCGCTCCCAAAAAAATTGCCAACCAACCCCGCCATTTCATGGTGAAACCTCTGAACCCGGCAGTTCATGAGCCTGAATTTCCGCCAGTAAAGTTACCTGTTCTCTGGTAAAACCCACCAGAAAGTGGCGATCCCCCACCCGGATCAGCCGCACCCCAACACCAGGAGCCAGACCGCGCCCTCCCACCACCTCAATGGGACCACTGCCCAGGGCGGGATTGATGCGTTTGGCAAATTTACCTGCCAGCAGGGCTACGGCGATAAAAAAGATTAAAAATCCTGCCACCCGCACGGTGGCGGCCAGCATATCCTCCGACGGGGCCAAGGGGGCCTCCTCGGCCCATAACCCGGTAGGGAGGCAAGCCAGCCAGCCTGCACATGCCAAGGTGACAGGGTGCATCAACGCAAGTTCTCCAGGCGTTCTGCCAGGGAGACGATATCGGTGATGCGGATGCCCAGTTTATCCTTGATCATCACCACCTCGCCAAAGGCCAGCAGACGGTCATTGACATAGATTTCCAGGGGTTCATCCGCCTCTTTTTCCAGTTCGATGAGCGAACCCTTATTCAGTTTGAGCAAATCACGAATTTGCATGCGCACATGGCCCAGCCGCACCGAAACATCCAGCGGCACATCCATGAGCAAATCCAGATTTTTGGGCATTTCAAAGCGGAGGCCATCCAGATCACCGGCATCCAGAGGGCTTCCCCCTTTGGCGTTGCGGGGTTTTTTGGCCGCCGCCTTTTTGCGGGCATCGCCGAAGAGATCGTCTTCCTCTTCTTCGTCCATCATATCATCCATGGTCTACTCCCAGGCAGAATGAGCACCATTATTCTTCTTCACGGACAATGCGGGTGATGCGCACCGCCCGCTTGCCGTTTACCACACCGGCCAATCCCATGTATTTGGTGATTCCCTGAATTTCAATGGGAATTTCATCGGTCATATCCATATTGATCATCAAGACATCCCCTTTTTTCAACTCCAGCATTTCCGACACCCGCATGGTGGAGCGACCCACCACCGGATCCAGTCGCAAGGGGACATGGGTCAGTTCGTGGACCAGGGTCATGAGCCACAAAGACTCCCCTTCAACCGCCTCCCTCTGCTGGAAGCCCACCTTGAGCTGTTGCTTGAACAGTTCCAGGATGACCGAGGGGAAACAAATGGTGAGGGTTCCTTCCGCATCCCCTACTTCCACAGCAAAGGAGATGAGAAAGACGGTTTCATCCAGGGCCATGACGGCGGCAAACTGGGGTTGGTTTTCCCAACGAATGGGAATCAGGCGGAAGGAGGGATCCAGTTTTTTCCAGGAAAGTTCCACCTGCTCCCGCACCACGTCCATGATACGGTCGATCACCTTCATCTCGAAGGGGGAAAAGTTGCGGAAGGGACGCTCCGAATCACCGGTTCCGCCAAAAAATCCCTCCAGGACGTGGTACATCACCTCGCCATCCACGGTCACCAGGGACATGGACTGGGAGGGTT